>CAMNXA010000037.1 GCA_946566685.1 uncultured Lachnospiraceae bacterium | reverse complement strand
CCCTTTCAGTTATATAAAGTTATATAATCAAAATATTTCATATGGAGGATAGGAAGATGGCAAAAATTTTTTATCAGGAAGACTGTAATTTATCTCTTTTAGATGGCAAGACGATTGCTGTGATTGGTTACGGCAGTCAGGGACATGCCCATGCGCTCAATGCAAAGGAGTCAGGCTGTCACGTGATCATCGGCCTTTATGAAGGTTCCAAATCATGGGCTAAGGCGCAGGCACAGGGATTTGAAGTATATACGGCGGCTGAGGCTGCTAAGAAGGCCGATATCATCATGATCCTGATCAATGATGAACTGCAGGCGGCTATGTATAAGAAAGACATCGAGCCCAACCTGGAAGCAGGTAATATGCTGATGTTTGCACACGGTTTCAACATCCACTTTGGCTGTATCGTACCGCCCAAGGATGTGGACGTAACCATGATCGCACCTAAGGGACCCGGTCATACCGTAAGAAGTGAATATCAGGCGGGTAAGGGTGTTCCCTGTCTGGTGGCAGTACATCAGGATGCGACCGGCAAGGCTCAGGATATGGCACTTGCTTATGCATTGGCAATCGGCGGCGCAAGAGCAGGTGTTTTGGAGACTACTTTCAGAACAGAGACCGAGACAGACCTCTTTGGTGAGCAGGCAGTGCTCTGCGGTGGTGTATGCGCATTGATGCAGGCAGGTTTTGAGACCCTGGTAGAAGCAGGATACGATCCGAGAAACGCTTATTTTGAGTGTATCCATGAGATGAAGCTGATCGTTGACCTGATCTATCAGTCCGGTTTTGCAGGAATGCGTTATTCCATCTCCAACACGGCGGAGTATGGCGACTATATCACCGGCCCGAAGATCATCACAGAAGAGACCAAGAAAACCATGAAGAAGATCCTTTCCGATATTCAGGACGGTACCTTTGCGAAAGACTTCCTGCTTGATATGTCTTCCGCAGGCAGCCAGGTACACTTTAAGGCGATGCGTAAACTGGCATCCGAACATCCGGCAGAAATCGTAGGAGAAGAGATCAGAAAACTCTACAGCTGGAATGGTGAGGATAAACTGATCAACAACTAACCAGGAGCAGATGATTCCCATGGAGTCTAAAATCAGTGTAGATAAAAGACTTGCGGAAAGTTTTATACAGCTTGTACTTAAAATGCCGATTGAAAAGATTACCATCAAAGACATCACAGACGGGGCAGGAGTGATACGGCCGACATTTTATAACCACTTTCAGGATAAATATGATCTTCTGGAATGGGTTGTCAAACATGAACTGCTTGAGCCGCTTACCCTAACACTCCAGAGAGGACACCTTGAGGACGGACTGGTTCTTATCTTTACGAACGCATTACAAATGAAAGATTTTTGTATCCGTGCAGCCAGAATGGAGGGACAGAACTCTTTTGAGAGCATTGTCCGCAACTGCATCTGGGAGACACTGCATACTTATATCAGCGCGCGCTGCGAGGGCAGATCCTTTTCTCATGTCTGGATGACGCCTGAGATTGTGGCGGAATATTATGCCCAGTCCCTGACTTTTGTGGTGATGACATGGATTCGGAAGGATATGATCGTATCCCCGGAGGAAATGGCTACCATTTACCAGTATATTATCCACCGGTCGATGGATGAAATGTTACATGAGATGCTTTAGAAGTCAATGAAATATAGGAATCATAGTAAATACCGTACAGTTACAGATTGTTGTGACTGTACGGTATTTACTTTTTTGGTAGGGATTTATTTAGAAAATGTTAAGAAGTGAATCATGGTTCTGTTTAGAATTTCTCATTATATTATAATTGTTGAAGCAAACAGGCTGTCTGCTCCGTTCTATAAAACAGAGGATGCCAGGCTCTGCCAGATATCCTTGAGTGAATAGAATAAAGGAGGGTATCATTTATGACAACAGAGATTATCATGGAGTATTTTACCAGATATGGCAGTGTGGCAATCTTTGTAATTGTATTACTGGAATATCTGAATCTGCCGGGGTTTCCGGCGGGCATTATCATGCCTTTGGCGGGACTCTGGGCAGCCAGGGGGCATATCCTGTTTCCCATCGCCATTCTGATCACAGTGGCGGCCGGTCTTACGGGCAGTTTGATTTTGTACATGGTAGGTTATACCGGCGGTGATTTCGTCCTGCAAAAGTATCTGGATAAGTTCCCGAAACAGCGTCCCGCGATCGAAGCTAAGCTGGAATGGGTAAGACAAAAGGGCGGCTTTGGTATTTTCCTGAGTAAGTTGATTCCCATGATCAGGACATTGATTTCCATTCCGGCCGGCGTATCGAGGATGAACATGGCCAAGTATATTGTCAGTTCCACACTGGGGATTTTCGTATGGAACCTGATGTTTGTGGGAGCAGGATACTATCTGGGGGATAGGTTGTTTGGATACCTGACCTGATAATAAGAGAAAAGGAGAAGACAGCCATGAAAATTGCCATGATGACAAACAACTATAAGCCCTTTGTGGCCGGTGTGCCCATCTCTGTTGAAAAACTGTCTGAAAGTTTGCGGTTACTGGGACATCGGGTGACAATATTTGCTCCTGCTTATGAGAAACAGGTAAAAGAGGAGGATGTGGTGAGATACGGAGCCCTGTTTAAAGGGGTGGCCGGCGGTTTTTCCGTACCAAACAGCATGGATCCGAAGATTGAAAGAGCATTTCGGACAGGGCATTTTGATATCATACATGTCCATCACCCCATGCTGATTGGAGCCACGGCCCGCTATCTTGCCTGGAAGTATCAGGTACCCCTGGTCAGCACTTATCATACGCGGTATGAGCAGTACCTGCATTATGTAGGGCTCTCCGGGTTACAGAGGTTCTGGCCCCTCTATTTACAAAAAGCGTTGGGGGTCAGTGATATGATATTTGCGCCTACGCCGCATATCCGGGATTACTTAAGAGAGGCAGGGATCAATCGTCCCATAGAAGTACTGCCCACAGGTCTGTCAGCGGCAGGTTTTCATCCGGACCCGGTAAAAGCAGCAAGGCTGAGAGCGAAATTTGGTGAGGGAAGACCATTTCTTTTCTGTACGGTGGCCAGGCTTGCCAGGGAAAAGAATCTGGAATTCCTGTTGGAGAGTCTGGCAGTATACAAGCAGAATGCCGGCCCCTGCTTTAAGCTTCTTTTGATCGGTAAGGGCCCTTACCGTGAAAGGCTCTGCCAGCGGATTACAGAACTCTCCCTGACAGAAGAAGTGGTTCTGACAGGGGAAGTACCAAACGAAGAGATCAAAGATTACTGTCTGTCCTGCGACCTCTTTCTGTTTCCTTCCCGCTCGGAGACCCAGGGCATTGTCCTGCTCGAGGCAATGGCTGCCGGGACGCCTGTACTGGCGCTTCGTGCCACCGGCACGGATGATATTGTGGTAAATGGCGTCAATGGTTATATGACAGAGGTATCCGGGGACAGTCCGCAGGAGAGACTGCATGACACACATATTTTTGCAAAACGGCTGATGGACATTCTGACCGAAAATGAACTGGATGCTTTGCGGCAGGGGGCCAGGGAGACTGCCCGAATGTATGATTGTCAGAAAATTGCCGGTAAAGCGGCTTCCTGTTATCAGGAAATCTTATGGACCTATGAGATGCAGCGAAACGGATTGTATGGACGCCCTGCCCGAACATGATGGATTATGTTATACTATTATATATTTAATATTCAATATAAGAGGGGGTTCTATCATGAGCGCATATCATATTCTGATCGTTGAGGATGACAAGGAAATCCGGGAAGGCATCGAGATTTATCTGAGAAACCAGGGCTATATCGTTTATCAGGCTGCTGACGGCATCGAAGGGCTTGCACAGATTGAGAAGGAAGAAATCCATCTGGCTATTGTGGATGTGATGATGCCGCGGATGGATGGCATCAATATGATGATGCGGGTGCGGGAACTGGGATATGAATTTCCGGTGATCATGCTCTCCGCCAAATCCGAGGAAGTGGATAAGATCATGGGGCTGAATATGGGAGCGGATGATTATGTGACGAAACCCTTTACGACCATGGAACTTTTAGCCAGGGTGAATTCCCATCTGCGCCGGTATGGCCGTTTCCTGGAGATGATGGGGAAAGAGGAGCAGAACGATAAGGTCTACATCATCGGCGGACTGGAGTTACATGAGGATACTGTGGAAGTCTTTGTGGACGGCAAACCTGTGAAATTGACGCCCATAGAGTTTAAGATATTACTGTTATTGATCAAGAATCCCGGCCGTGTGTTTTCGGCGGAAGAGATTTACGAGCGTGTCTGGAATGAGCAGGCGATCAACACGGACACGATCATGGTACATGTCAGGAAAATCCGGGAGAAGATAGAATTAAATCCCCGGGAGCCAAAATATTTAAAGGTGGTGTGGGGCATTGGATATAAAATCGAAAGACAATAAGGTAGCAAGTGATAATAAGGCAGGTTTTTTTCTGGCACTCTTTTTGGTGCTGGCGGCATCGGCAGCATTCGTCAGCCTGTATTCCGTTTTTCAGAGACGGGCGGAAGCTTATATGAACACTTTTCAGGAAGATGTGATGCAGAATGAGACATTCCTGCGGGATCTCTATCAGGGAAATACGATCCTTTATAAGGAATTGCAGGAACAGGTGACAGGCACTCCCCTCAGATATCAGGACGTCTATCTTACTGTGACGCAGGAACCTTCCAGCAATGCGGGTGCATTGTATATTGATCTGGGCGGGGAAAGCGCCGGTGAGTATGCCGCCCGGAAGCTATATGAGATGCTGAAAGGGTGGGAAGATAAATTCTGGAACAGACTGGACTATGCCATGGATTATCAGATCATAGATCATACCAGCGATACCATGATCACCAATACAGGCAATCATCTTGCACAGCTTGGCACAGAGGAAGCCACAGAAGAACTGCTTTCCCAGTATCCGTATTATATTAAAATGTCTTATGACAGCAACGGCTTTCTGGAACATGTCTGGGTGAAAGGCGCAGATGCTGACGCGCTTTTAAGAAATGTACAGCGGGTCATGCGGAGTAACTATCTGGAAAGGACTTTTTATGATTTTTACTATGCGGATGGTTATTTGGATAATATGATTTCGGACGAGGATATTTATTATTATCATAATGGAAATATGATGAAGGCCAGGATTGACGTAAACAATACACCAAGAGACTGCACGATCTGTTACGCCCTGACCCAGGAGCAGAAAGACAATCTTATAAAATATAGTGATTATTATCAGGTGATAGACTCCTGGAGCGCATATTATTCTGTCAATGTGGCGGAAACCTTCCGAATCTTCCTCATCATCCTTGGTATTATGGCCCTGATATTGCCTTTAGACAGAAGGTATCATCTGCATGAACTTTGGTTTTTCCAATTTGATCTGGAAGTTCTGCTTGTAGTACTGTTCCTGCTGTTTTGCTGGATGGGTGATTTGGAGATGGGACTGGTGATGTACAGTGTGGATGGCGGTATGGATTCGGATCTGTTCACCGCATTACATTCTTTCTGGCCCAGGCTTTCCATGGAATGGATAGAAGGAATCGCCACGGGAATCAACCTGTTGATTTTGTTTATTATGTTTGGGTTATGGTACATCCTTGTGACGGGACTTGGGCAGGTATATACGCTGGGCTTTAAGCGCTATCTGAAAAAGCGCAGCCTCTGTTATCGGATCTGGGGAAGGATTCATTCCTTTGGCAGTCAGAAAGCAGACGAGTTTAAAGAGGAAATCCTGCATGTGGATCTTGGGCACAGTATGAACAGAACCCTGCTAAAGGTGGTGGCAATCAATTATCTGCTCCTTGCCTTTTTGAGTATGCTGTGGTTTGCGGGCGTGTTCCTTTTATTTCTCTATTCGATTGTCCTGTATATGGTGTTAAGAAAATATATAAAACACATTCAGGCACAGTATAAAAATCTGCTGGTTGCCACGCAGTCTATCGCAGCTGGCAATCTACAGACAGAGTTTGCAGGAGACTGGGGTGTTTTTGAATCCTATAAGAGCCAGCTGGCTGAGATTCAGCAGGGATTTTCCAGGGCGGTGGAAGAGGAGGTCAAGAGCCAGCGGATGCGCACCGAGCTGATCACCAATGTCTCCCACGACCTGAAAACGCCGCTCACTGCCATCACGACCTACATTGAACTTTTGCAGGAAGAGGGCGTCACGGAAGAACAGCGCAGGGAGTACCTGGATGTGCTTGCAAGAAAGTCCAACCGTCTGAAGATTTTGATTGAGGATCTCTTTGAGGTGAGTAAGGCTACCAGTGGAAGTGTTTCTCTGCAATTAGACCGGGTGGATATCGGCAACCTGATGCGTCAGGTATATCTGGAGTACGAGGACAGAGTGGAACAGGCGAATCTGCTCTTCCGTTTCCAGATACCGGAGGAGAAACAGTTCCTTATGCTGGACAGTCAGAAAACCTACCGTATCTTTGAGAATCTGTATACCAACATCATCAAATATGCCATGCCCCATACCAGGGTATATGTGCGCATGGAGCGGCGCGGGGATGACGTGGTGATTGAACTGAAGAACACTTCGAGGGCGGAACTGAATATTGCGCCGGAATCCCTGACAGAGCGTTTTGTCAGGGGCGACAGTTCCAGAAATACCGAAGGGAGCGGGCTGGGGCTGGCCATTGCCCGAAGTTTTGTGGAATTGCAGGGGGGCAGGATGCAGCTGGAGATTGACGGAGACTTATTCAAAGTAACGATTGTGTGGAAGGGGCTTTAAGCCCCTTCCCTTTTTGGCTTTAGTATGATAAAATAACATAGAATTTTGGATGCCGCAATGCGGTATGACAGTATACAGCGTACAAAATGAGTCAAATTAACAGATATAAGGAGGAACAGACATGGGAATGACAATGACGCAAAAAATTCTGGCGGCGCATGCCGGTTTGGATAAGGTGGAGGCAGGACAGTTGATCGAAGCCGATCTTGATCTGGTGCTCGGTAACGATATCACCAGTCCTGTGGCCATTAAGGAAATGGAAAAGATGAATACCCAAGGGGTATTCGATAAAGATAAGATCGCCCTGGTGCCGGATCATTTCGTGCCGAACAAAGATATTAAATCCGCTGAGCACTGCAAGTGTGTCAGGGAATTTGCCCGCAAAAACGAGATAACCAATTATTTCGAGGTAGGGCAGATGGGTATCGAGCACGCTCTTTTACCGGAGAAAGGACTGACCGTGGCAGGGGATGTCATCATTGGTGCAGACTCCCATACCTGTACTTACGGTGCCCTTGGCGCTTTTTCCACAGGCGTAGGCAGTACGGATATGGCGGCCGGAATGGCTACCGGCAAAGCCTGGTTTAAGGTGCCTGCCGCCATCAGATTCAATCTTGTGGGTAAGCCGGACAAGTGGGTCAGCGGTAAAGATGTAATCTTACATATCATTGGTATGATCGGTGTGGATGGTGCGTTGTACAAATCCATGGAGTTCACGGGAAGCGGAATTGCCAATCTGACCATGGATGACAGGTTTACCATCGCCAATATGGCCATCGAGGCCGGCGGCAAAAACGGTATTTTCCCGGTGGATGAACTTGCCATTGCCTATATGAAGGAGCACAGTACAAGGGAATACAAGATTTACGAGGCGGATGAAGATGCGGTCTATGATGAAGAATATACCATCGACCTTGGCACGTTGCGGCCTACGGTGGCATTCCCCCATCTGCCTGAGAATACCAGGACCATCGATGAGATCAAAGAAGACATCCGCATCGACCAGGTGGTGATCGGTTCCTGTACCAACGGCCGTCTGGATGATCTGCGGATTGCGGCTGAAGTCTTAGCCGGCAGACATGTAGCCGAAGGGATGCGCTGTATCGTGATCCCGGCCACACAGGCGATTTATTTACAGGCTATGGAAGAGGGGCTGTTAAAGACCTTTATCGAGGCCGGCGCCATTGTCAGCACCCCTACCTGCGGCCCATGCCTGGGCGGCTATATGGGTATTCTGGCCGAAGGGGAGCGCTGTGTATCCACCACCAACCGCAATTTTGTGGGCCGTATGGGACATGTGGATTCAGAGATTTATCTGGCAAGCCCTGCGGTGGCGGCTGCCAGTGCGGTGACAGGGAAGATTTCCTGCCCCTGCCAGTTGGACTGACTAATAATCAACAGGGGTTAAACTATCAAAGGTTAAACTATCAAAAACCAAGATGAATCAGGATATAGAAAGGAATGACAGGCATGAAAGCAGCAAAAGGATTTGTTTTTAAATATGGTGACAATGTAGATACGGATGTGATCATCCCGGCACGTTATCTCAATTCTTCCGATCCGGCGGAACTGGCCGCTCACTGTATGGAAGATATCGACAAGGAATTTATCAATAAAGTACATGAGGGAGACATCATTGTGGCAACCAAGAACTTTGGATGCGGTTCTTCCAGGGAACATGCACCCATTGCCATCAAAGCGGCCGGCGTCAGCTGTGTGATCGCGGAGACTTTTGCCAGAATCTTTTACCGCAATGCAATCAACATCGGCCTTCCCATCGTAGAGTGTCCGGAGGCAGCCAGGGCTATCGAGGCCGGCGATGAAGTGGAAGTTAATTTTGATACAGGTGTCATCACAGATCTGACGAAGAACACCACCTATCAGGGGCAGGCGTTCCCTGCGTTTATGCAGAAGATTATTGCGGCGGAGGGGCTTGTCAATTATATCAACCAGAAATAACGGGTAGGAGAGTATGATATACAGAGTAGGCGATCAGGAGCATCCCGGCTATGATTACAGCCGTCAAAAGCCCACCCAGGTGTCGGGGGACAGTGAAAAATTCAGTCTCGACCACCAGAAAAAGGAAGATTTTTCTCCCAAAAAGGAGGAGAAGGGCGAAGACAAAAAACTACACGAAAAGAAAAAAGGGGCCAGTCTACAGGAAAAGAGCGGTGTAAAACTGGAACTGTCCGGTTCCGGCGCCAAACTTGCTTCCAAAGAAGAAAGGAAGACAGATGCTCCGGGTGTCGATAATACTTCCGGAAGTGCGCTCTGGGACTCGGTCAGGGAGACCCTGCGCAAACTTACCCAGTATGTAAAAGATCTTCTTTATCGGATTTGGAACGATCCGCCGGAAGAGGTCTCGTCCAGCGATGTGACACCGGAGGAAGCCGAGCGCTATACAGAGGAATATTATGCTTTAAAAAGAGAAACCGCATCGAAAGAAACAATAGAAGGGCACAAGCCCGAAACGGATGACAATTTGGCCGGGAATGGTAGATTGACTGACCTGGTCGAATTGTCCAATCCGGTCAATAGCAGAAACAGGGATACTGAGATTCAGAAATATCTGCGTTCCGGGAATCTGGAACAGGTACTCAGTCTTTTGACAGACAATGGAAAGCGGACGATTGCCAAGAACTCCACGCTTCTTACTTATTACGATAAAAGCGGCAGGCTCGCATCCATAAATCCCTCTGACGCAGAGAGGATCCTGCACGGAGACCGCCACTCAAAAAGTCTATAAAACAACAGTGTTTTTACCGGTTCGCTTACCGCGGTAGAGATTGTAATCCGCCTGGGTTATGGTCTCCTCCACGGTATCCTTTTTGTTATGGGCAGCAATACCGAGTGTCATGCTGCAATGTATCCATTTGGAATTACATTCAAAGACTTTATTGGCCACATTGCGGCGGATATTCTCTGAAATGCGATAGGCTGCTTCCAGAGAGGCATTGTTGATCAGAATCAGGATTTCCTCACCGCCCCAGCGGCATACATACCCGTGTTCTTTGACCTGCGCTGTCATGATTTTGGCAATTCCCTTAAGAACCACATCGCCAAAATCATGTCCATAAGTATCATTGATTTTCTTAAAATCATCAATATCGCACATTACAAGTGTAAAGCTGGAAGAGGACTCCCTGGCCTGATTAAGAAATATATCCATGCTTCTGCGGTTATAGAGTCCGGTCAGCGGATCTGTGCTGGCAAGCTGTTCCAGCACTGCATTTTGATGTTTCAACTGATTGTTCGTCAATTTAATCTCAAAGACAAACACCAGGGAGAAAACGATCAGGAACAGGAAAGAGCATATGGAGTTAAAAATATACAGACCAATTTCCCAGAATTGGTTTTGGATCGTATACAATGGCTGCCAATAAAAAGAAAATACCTTGCAGGACAAAAAAATGAATACCGCCACAAAAGCGGAAATGGTGGCAATCAACATCTTGTGCCGCTTAATATTCATGGTATAACAGATATAATATCCCACCGGAATGATTGCAATAATATACTGCGCGAATCCATACTGCCAGCCAAGACAGAGCGTGGCAATCATAGAATGCAATATGATTTCCAGATATGTAGTATAATACACTGGCAGGAAGAAATCCTTACGAACCAAAAAGAAACAGAACACATAAGTGCACACACTAAAGATATTAAACAGAAACAGCGGCATAACCTGCAAATAACCGAAAACGATAGTTAGAAAAAGATGAACCATTGCCACTGAAAAGATGATGGCCATAAATTTCAGCCGGTTGGTAATTTTGATATTACCTGATAAAATGTTTTTGGCATCGCCCCAAAAGCGTTTCATATAGCGGTTCATATCAGTCATCCTTTTTCAAATAGACAAGTTCCATGCCGTTTGTGAACAGCATAATTATAATAATTATACTATAAAAAAATATATGTGTAAATCATCTCATGTTATTTCTAGAAAACACTTGTTCGATTATATCATATCTGGTATACTGTTTGACATGGATAAGACAGCGTTTGAAAATGCAAAATTAAAAGTTTTGTTAAAGCAGCATGATCCCCATGGTTTCGGGACTTTGCAGGAGAAGACCGTCCACGCGGTTATGAAACTCTATTATGAACCTGATATGGATTATCATGAGGTGCCGATTGAGGGATATATTGCGGATATATATACCGGAAAACGCATCATTGAGATTCAGAATGGTAATTTTAACAGACTGCGACCCAAATTGGAGGCTTTTCTGCCCTTATATCCGGTCACGGTGGTATATCCCATTCCTCATGTGAAGTGGGTGATCTGGATGGATGAGACAACAGGAGAACTTTCTCCCAAGCATAAATCCCCTGTTACCGGCAACATCTATCATGCCTTTCCGGAACTTTATAAAATCAGAACTTTTTTAAAGGATCCAAACCTGTCCTTTGCCTTTCCGCTGGTGGATATGGACGAGTATCGGCTTTTGAACGGCTGGAGCAAGAATCGCAAGAGGGGGTCTTCCCGCTATGACAGGATGCCGCTGGAACTGTTCGATGAGATATTGATCGAGCGGATAGAAGATTTTATGCAGGTGGTTCCCTATGAACTTGAGGAACCTTTCACAATCAGGGAATTTGCCAAGGCAGCTAAGATTCACCGGGATCTGGCTTCCAGTGTGGTGCCCCTATTAAAAGAGATGGGGGTTGTGAATTGGGTTGGGAAGAGGGGGAGGGAGTACGTGTATGAAGTAACGCCTGAGCAACAATAAAATGCTTCGTCAGCCCGCTCTCGCTCCTTTCATAGCACAGCAGACACTAAGCTCGCAGAGTTGCGCAGCAACTCATAACCTACGCTAAGTGCTGGTCGTTTTAATCCGAAGGATTTAAACATGTTCTAGGGCTTCCTTGAGCATTTTATAGTTGCTCAGGCTAACTGCGTAAAAAGTAATAAGGAATTGTAGTCCCAACCACTCTATCTTGTATTTATACTTTGCAAAAGCGCTAAATATATGGTAGAATTTATGGGTGATATTTTCGGCTTCGGATGATAGACCATAGAAACAGGTTACAATATAATTTGCCGCCAGACGGCGGTATGGAGGAAATATGGCTAAGGCAAATACATATGATGCTTCCAGCATTACAGTATTGGAAGGTTTGGAAGCGGTTCGGGTGAGACCCGGCATGTATATTGGAAGTGTGTCCACCAAAGGACTGAATCATTTGATCTATGAAATCATGGACAATGCGGTGGACGAGCATCTGGCCGGTTATTGTACCACAATCCGGGTGACGCTGGAGGCGGACGGTTCCGCCACGGTATCAGACAATGGCCGCGGTATTCCTGTGGGAATGCACGAAAAGGGCATCAGCGCGGAACGGTTAGTGTTTACCACACTGCATGCGGGTGGTAAGTTTGACAATGATGCCTACAAGACAAGCGGCGGTCTGCACGGCGTAGGTTCTTCCGTAGTCAACGCGCTTTCCACCTATCTTCATGTGACCGTCAAGACCGGCGGTGCAATCTATGAAGATCACTATGAACGCGGTATTCCCACCCTGGAATTGAAGGATGGGCTTCTTCCGGTGGTGGGAAAGACCAGGGAATCCGGCACCACCATTAATTTTCTTCCGGATGACACCATCTTTGATAAAACGCGCTTCAAGGAGGATGATGTTAAGAGCAGACTGCACGAGACGGCTTATTTAAATCCGGAACTTACCATTATCTATGAAGACAAGCGCGGTGCAGAAGTGGAACATATTGAATACCATGAACCGGAGGGCATCGTGGGCTTCATCAAAGATATGAATAAGAGCAAGGAGAGCATTCATGATGTCATTTATTTTAAGGGCGAATCGGAAGGCATCACCGTAGAATGTGCTTTTCAGTATGTGAATGAATTTCATGAGAACGTACTGGGATTTTGTAACAATATTTATAATGCCGAGGGCGGTACGCATCTGACCGGTTTTAAGACCATGTTCACAAACGTGATCAACACCTATGCCAGAGGATTGAACATCCTTAAGGAAAAAGATGTGAACTTCACCGGGGCGGATGTGAGAAACGGGATGACGGCAGTTATCTCCATCAAACACCCGGATCCCCGATTTGAGGGACAGACGAAGACCAAGCTGGATAATCAGGATGCGGCAAAAGTGGTCAGCAAGGTGACAGGGGACGAGATCGTCCGCTATTTTGACCGCAATCTGGAAACCTTAAAGAGCATTATCGGCTGTGCGGAGAAGGCTGCAAAGATACGAAAGACAGAGGAAAAGGCCAAGACCAATCTTTTGACCAAACAGAAATTTTCTTTTGACTCCAATGGCAAACTGGCTAATTGTGAGTCCAAAGACGCCTCCAAATGCGAGATTTTTATCGTAGAGGGAGATTCTGCCGGCGGCAGTGCCAAGACTGCCAGAAACCGCATGTATCAGGCAATCCTGCCAATCCGCGGTAAGATTCTGAATGTGGAGAAGGCCAGTATTGATAAGGTTCTTGCCAATGCCGAAATCAAGACCATGATCAATGCCTTTGGCTGCGGCTTTTCGGAAGGTTATGGCAATGATTTTGATATCAGTAAACTGCGCTATGACAAGATTATCATCATGGCCGATGCGGATGTGGACGGTGCCCATATCTCCACGCTGCTGCTTACTCTGTTTTATCGCTTTATGCCGGAACTGATATATGAAGGCCATGTGTATATCGCCATGCCGCCTCTGTATAAGGCCATGCCATCCAAGGGAAAAGAAGAATATTTATATGATGACAAAGCGTTGGAGAAATACCGCAAGCGCCATAAGGGTCCCTTCACGTTGCAGCGTTACAAAGGTTTAGGAGAGATGGACGCCGAACAACTCTGGGAGACCACGTTAGATCCGGATACCCGGCTGTTAAAGCAGGTGGAGATTGAGGATGCGCGTATGGCCTCGGAGGTAACGGAAATGCTGATGGGTACGGAGGTGCCGCCGCGTAAGGAATTTATTTACCGCCACGCGAAGGAGGCGGAATTAGATGTCTGACAGGGGAGAAGATCACGGAGGCGGATTTCCCAAATGGATTTTTCTGATTCTTTTTATTGTACTCTCACCGGGGATTGGCAGTTTGATAGATACCCGGATCCTGTTCCCGCCATCTCCGGAGGCGCATGGGCATGGGATACCGGTTTTCACCATTTTGGTGCCATTGTTTGCAGTCGTTACCGCAGGCATTATCGGTATCATAGGATTGTGTAAAAGCATATCGAAAAGAGCATCTTTGCGTGGAAAGCAGTACGAGTATTTGAAAGTATTTCAGCAATGTGACGATGTTAAGGCGCCTGTTGTGCTTATTCATGAGATTGACTTGGAGGCAGGCCGATGCAGTGTGAGATGTGTACAGATTTATCGCAACAGATCTGTGGAACGCTTCGCAAATCATGGCGTTTATATGCCGGTTCCCCCGACAGGCTCCATGAACTTGCCGGCAGGCCAAACAGCTTATACCACAGTCAGACAGGAGTTTGAAGAGATATGGAACAGCGGACGCTATATGGGGCCTCTGGCGTTATAGGGCGGCAGGTTCAAAGATAAAGAGGAAATATTGATATGGATGACAACAGAATTATCAAAACAGAATACTCAGAAGTAATGCAAAAATCCTATGTGGATTATGCCATGAGCGTTATCATTGCCAGGGCGCTGCCGGACGTGCGTGACGGCCTGAAACCGGTGCAGAGAAGGACTCTCTATGATATGTATGAACTGGGGATTCGCTATGACAGGCCTTATCGTAAATCGGCGCGTATCGTGGGTGATACCATGGGTAAATATCATCCTCACGGTGACAGTTCCATCTATGAGGCGCTGGTGGTCATGACCCAGGATTTCAAAAGAGGACTGCCTTTGATTGATGGCCATGGCAATTTTGGCAATATTGAGGGCGATGGCGCGGCGGCCATGCGTTATACGGAGGCTCGTTTAGAGCGTATTACGCAGGAGGCTTTTCTGGCGGATCTGGACAAGGATGTGGTGGATTTTATCCCCAACTTCGATGAGACAGAGCGGGAACCGGGGGTTTTGCCGGTCAAGATACCGAATCTGTTAGTCAATGGTTCCGAAGGAATCGCAGTGGGTATGGCAACCAGCATACCGCCCCATAATCTGGCGGAGGTAATCGAAGCCGCCAAAGCCTACATGCTGGATGAGAATATCACCACCAGGGAACTGATGCGCTATCTGAAGGGGCCGGATTTCCCCACCGGCGGCATTGTTATCAATGAAGATGAACTGTTGGAGATTTATGAGACAGGCGCCGGCAAGATCAAACTCCGGGGCAGGGTAGAGGTGGAGAAGGCCAAAGGCGGTAAAACCAATCTGGTGATCACCGAGATCCCTTATACCATGATCGGCGCCAATATCGGTAAATTCCTGATGGATGTAGCGTCCCTTGCCGAGACCAAAAAGACGCAGGATATCGTAGATATCACGAACCAGTCTTCCAAAGAAGGTATCCGTATCGTCATTGAACTGCGAAAAGATGCAGACGTGGAAAACTTTAAGAACATGCTTTACAAAAAGACCCGTCTGGAAGATACCTTCGGTGTCAATATGCTGGCTATCTGCGATGGACGGCCGGAAACCATGGGTTTAAAACAGATCATACAGGAGAGCGTCAAATTCCAGTATGAGGTGACGGCCCGCAAATATAAAAATCTGCTGGAAAAGGAACTGGATCGCAAGGAGATTCAGGAAGGCCTGATCAAAGCCTGCAATGTGATCGACCTTATCATCGAGATCCTGCGCGGCTCTAAAGACCGTACCATGGCCAAAACCTGTCTGGTGGAAGGAAAGACAGACGGCATCAAATTCAAATCCAAAGAATCCAAGATTATGGCGGCCCAGTTGCAGTTCAGTGAAAAACAGGCCAATGCCATTCTGGATATGCGTCTCTATAAACTGATCGGTCTGGAAATCGAGGCGCTTATCAATGAACATGAGGAGACAATGGCCAATATCTATCGGTATGAGGATATTCTGGCCAGACGGGATTCCATGGCGCAGGTCATCATCAATGAACTGGATGCCATCAAAGACCGCTATCAGCGAAAGAGGCGGACACAGATTACCAATGCCGGGGAAGCTGTTTATGTTGAAAAGAAGGTTGAGGAGATGGATATCGTCTTTTTGATGGACCGGTTCGGTTATGCCAGGACCATTGATCTGCCCACCTACGAGCGCAACAAAGAGGCCGCTGATACGGAAAACCGTTATGCTTTTGTCTGCAAAAATACCGGTAAGGTATGCCTGTTTACAAACACCGGACAGCTTCATACCATAAAGGCGATGGATCTGCCGTTTGGCAAATTCCGGGATAAAGGAGTACCGGTAGATAATGTGAGTAACTATGATTCGTCCAAGGAGACGATCGTCTATGCGGCAAGTCAGAGTGACCTGAATCTCTACCGGGTAATCTTTGCCACCAAACAGGCCATGCTCAAGGTGGTGGATGGCGGCGAGTTTGATGTGGCCAAGCGGACTGTGGCGGCCACCAAATTGCAGGAAGACGATGAAGTGGTAAGCGTTGTGGCATACAAAGAACAGCGCAATATCATTTTACAGTCGAAGGCCGGTTATTTCCTCCGCTTTGCAATAGAAGAGATACCGGAGAAGAAGAAGGGCGCCATCGGGGTACGAGGAATGCGGCTTGGCGCTTCCGATGAGATTGAAGCAGTGTACTTTTCACAGAATGCGGTGGAACAGTCCATTGTCTATGGCAACAAAGAACTGGAACTGAATAAAATCAAACTTGGTAAACGAGACGGCAAAGGCGTGAAAGTCCGTCAAAGCTAAGAAATAAAATTCAGAAAGAGAGCCAATATGAGAGTGATAGCGGGAACGGCCAGGAGCCTGCCCTTAAAAACCCCTGCCGGTCCGGATACAAGACCCACCACGGATCGGATCAAGGAGACCCTTTTTAATATGTTACAGCCCTATCTGCCGGATGCGGTATTTGTGGATTTATTCAGCGGAAGCGGCGGTATCGGTATAGAGGCTTTGAGCCGAGGTGCCAGACATGCTTATTTTGTAGAGAACGATAAGCGGGCGCTTGCCTGCATTGTGGAGAATCTGCAATTTACAAAATTCGCAGAACAGGCCACCGTATTGCGGCAGGACGCTGTCAGCGCGCTTTATGGGATTCATGAACATGCAGTGGATGTGATTTTTATGGATCCTCCCTATGACAGGGGCTATGAGCGCCAGGTCTTGCAGGCTTTGCGGGAGCTGCCCTGGGTGACACCGGATACCCTGATCGTCATAGAAGCCTCCCTTTCCGGTGACTTTACTTACTTGCCGGAATGGGGGTATGTTCTGGAAAAGGAGAAACGCTACAAGACGAACAAACACGTTTTTTGTCGAAAAGTATAGAACTGGCACAAAATTTTTTTATAAAAAATGAAAATAAATAAAGACATTTTGTCTAAAGTGTTTTAATATGATAACAGAGATATGGACAAAAGCATGTGAGGATTTTTTATGAGGGCAGCAATTTATCCCGGAAGTTTTGATCCGGTCACTTATGGGCATCTGGATATCATCAGACGGGCATCCAGTATTTTTGATGAATTGACAGTAAGTGTATTAAATAATAATACAAAGACTCCATTGTTTTCTGTGGAAGAACGTGTTAGAATGTTAGAAGAAGCGACCAAAGATCTGCCCAACGTGACCGTAGATTCCTTCAGCGGTCTGTTAATTGATTATGCAGACAGAAAAGGCATTCATGTGGCAATCAGGGGGCTGCGTGCAATCACAGATTTTGAGTATGAATTGCAGATTGCCCAGACCAACCGCAAGTTTTCCGATGGGAATCTGGACACGGTGTTTTTGACTACGAGTCTGGAATATGCTTATTTGAGTTCATCGACCGTCAAAGAGATTGCCAGTTTTAATGGGGATATCTCCAAATGTGTGCCAGATTTTGTGGCCGGACTGATTTATGAAAAATATGGATTTAGCAGATAGGAGTAAGCATGAGCAGTAGAATCGAACAACTTATCGATGAGATTGAAGATTACATTGACGGCTGCAAATACCAGCCCTTATCCAAGACTAACATAATCGTAAATAAAGAAGAGATTGACGAGTTGCTCAGAGAACTCCGCATGAAAACACCGGACGAGATCAAGCGTTATCAGAAGATTATTTCCAACAAGGAGGCCATCTTAAACGATGCCAGGGCAAAGGCTGAAGCGCTGATTAAGGATGCAACGGTTCAGACCACGGAGTTGATCAATGAACATGAGATTATGCAGCAGGCTTATGCACAGGCCAACGAAGTAGTCCGGATGGCAACTACTCAGGCGCAGGAGATTCTCAACAATGCAACCATGGAAGCCAATGGCGTAAGGACTTCCGCCATGCAGTACTTAGACGATATGCTCTCCAATCTGGAAAGCGCGATGACTGCCACACTCACTGCCACCACGGAACACTATGAGAGTTTCTTTAATACGATAAACGGATATAATGAGATCGTAAAAGCGAATCGTGCGGAACTGCGTCCGGTGGAAGTGGAGAAAATGTTAAAAGAGGCGGAGGGAGATACAGACTCCGGTCCGGAATTAAATCTGATGTAGCTACATATTATTGATATGGCCAGAGCGAAATAGCCGGTTTCCAGGGAAGCCGGCTTATTCTTTTCAGTAAGTTAAAGCAGGAGAAACTCGAATCCGCGGAGGAATTATTAGATGAATAAAGGAAAATATGAAAATTTTGAATAAGAATTTTAATCGTATATTGGTATGGCTGTCTGTTTTACTACTATGGATTATAGTTAGCAGCTGCCTTTTTCCCGCCGGACAGCTCTACGCGCAGGAACTTGGCCCTGTGCCAGAAGAACAGCAAGTGCCAACAGAACCGGCTCCTGTGCCAGAAGCGCAGCCTGCGGTGACAGAGCCGGCTCCCATCGTCATTGTCTTAGATCCGGGCCATGGCGGAGAGGGAGAAGAGGGGGCCCTTTACGAGAGTTTTGTCGAAAAGGACATGAATCTGATTCTGGCCAATGCTATGAAGGCAGAACTGGAAAAGTATGAGGGCGTCACAGTCTATATGACCAGAACAGGCGATGAGAATATTTCTCTGGCGCAGCGGAGCGAATTTGCCAAAAGTGTCAATGCTGACATGATGTTTTGTCTCCATTTCAACACCTCCGGATCACATACTTTGTTCGGCACTGAGTGCTGGATCTCCGCCTTTGGGGAAGAATACAGCAAAGGCAGGAGTTTTGCCGAGATTGAAATGGATATGTTGGAGGATCTGGGATTATATTCCCGGGGAATTAAAACCAGGCTTGGTGACGGAGGTTTGGATTACTATGGTATCATCCGTACAGCCTCAGAACTGGATCTTACCTGTGTGCTGATCGAGCACTGTCATATTGATCATCAGAATGACCGCTCGTTTTGCGAGGGCAGGGAGCAGTGGGAGGCTTTTGGCCGGCTGGATGCCACTGCCGTGGCCAAATACTTTCATTTGAAATCGGATATACTGGGCGTTGATTACAGCGATTATCCCATTACTACAGTGCCGGTGCCCGATTATGTGGTACGCCCTGACACTACGCCGCCCGATGTCTGTATCATCGATTTCATATCTCAGGATATGACCAACGGAGTAGTCGCGATACAGCTTTCCGCCGCAGATTATGACAGCGGGATGCTCTATTATGCGTACAGCTATGATGGCGGAGAGACTTTCTCGGATTTACAGCCCTGGAATGACAAATCACAGGACACGATCACTTTTACGATGCAGGTGCCGCCGCATATCCTGCCCCAGATCATGGTAAAAGCTTATAACGGCTATGATCTTTACACCGAGAGCAATCTGATTTCCCTGCCTTCCATGGATTATAAAACCGAGGAGGAACTGGCTGCGGAGCAGGCGCAAAAAGAGGCAGAGGAAGAATCTGCCGCATTGGAGGATTCTCCCCCGGATGAGGAAATCCCGCCCACAGAGACGTCTGCCAGGAAATACGTGGAAGTCCGCCGCACTACTGTTGCGGAAAAGACAGAGCCGATGTCCGTATCATATTTTCTGACGGTATGTCTGGTGTGTGCGCTTCTGGTGCTGGGCATGGCTCTGTCCATGATTCTGCTATTGCGGTACAGAAAGAAACGCCGCCGTAAAAGAAAACGAAGATAAGACTAAAAGGGTCTTAAAAGCAGATAGCAGATTGCCGTGATTCCGGTCTGTGCCAATTTATGGAACAGATAGGGACGTATGGAGAGTTCTGTGTTTTGGATCATGCTGTATGTCTGGGCAATACAGGAAAAGCCGCCGAACGGAAGCAGGATCAATACCAGGTAAGGATAGAGATGACCGCATCGGTCAATCCCGCTTGTAATCTCCAGAATACAATTATAGAGATTGGAAACAAGCGGCGGAAGATGTCCAAACGGCACAAAAACGATATTCAAAAGATTGAAAAACACCATATAGCCGCCAAGCCTGCCGATACCTGAAAGACCGGAGACCACAGAGGCATCCACGGCAGCCAGAAGTGGAAGCGTCTGTTCCTGACAGGCCAAAGGAGCTGCGTCAGACGTTCGTTTTGATAGATCAGATATCCGCATGACTATTATGCCATAGAGCAGCGGAATCCCATACATAAGACAGAAAGGAATGAGGGGTTTTGTAATACCCAGTACCGGTACCACGAAACTCAGAAAATAGATGGGCCCGATATTGTTACAAAAGGCCAATAGCAGGCTGCCTTCCCGGGGCGATAGTTTCCCGGCCGTGAGCAGTTCTCCGATAATGCGGGCGCCCATGGGAAATCCGCACAGAAAGCCCATCAGGATCGTGTAGGTGCCATTGGGGGAAGTTCCATAAAGGCGATGACACAGCGGATGAAACAGCTTCACACATCTGTGCGTCAGATTCATGCGGATCATGATACCGGAAAGAATCATGAACGGAAGCAATGTGGGAATCATTTTATCAAACCATAGGACGAGCCCCTTGGAGGCATATTGCAAAGATAAGGTCGGATATGCCAGCAACAGGATGATCAGATAGATTCCAAGGCCTGTAATAAGAAGCGGATATACTTTATCGGAAACGGTCTTTGTTTTGAACATGGGTATCCTTTCTGCCATACAACAGACGCTGTAGTAACAGTCAACCGTATTTACTTAATATATATTCAACAAAGGAAAACAAAAATGATAAAAGCAGTGATATTTGATCTGGATGGCTCCATGGTGGATTCCATGTGGATCTGGAGGGCCATCGACATAGAATATCTGGGGCGTTTCGGGATTGCGCTGCCGGATAAATTGCAGGCGGATATTGAGGGTATGAGTTTCTCGGAAACTGCCGCTTATTTTAAGAAGCGCTTTGCCCTGCCGGATGATCTGGAAAAGATCAAGGCGGATTGGAACGGTATGGCCTGGAAAAAATATGAGCAGGAAGTGCCGTTGAAGAAAGGTGTGAAGGAACTGCTGGACTATTGTAAGGCACAAAACATCTTTTTGGGCATTGCCACCAGCAACTCCAGACATCTGGTGGAGACTGTGATACAGGCCCAGCATCTGGAATCCTATTTTGACTGTATCATGACAGCCTGTGAGGTGGAAAAGGGCAAGCCGGCTCCGGATATCTATCTGGCGGTTGCCGAAACGCTGCGGGTCGATCCTGCGGATTGTCTGGTGTTTGAAGATATCGTGCCGGGAATCCAGGCGGGACTTAACGCAGGGATGCGCGTATGCGCGGTCTACGATCAGTATTCTGCTTATCAGGATGAGGAAAAAAGAAGGCTGGCAGATTATTATACCTACGAATTCAAGGAGTTGATGGAAAATGGGATTTTTACCGATCAGTAGAGAAGATATGGAGCAAATGGGCTGTGAACAGCTTGATTTTGTCTATGTGATCGGAGACGCCTATGTGGATCATCCCTCTTTCGGCCATGCCATTATCAGCCGGGTTCTTGTGGCTCATGGTTACACAGTGGGCATCATTTCCCAGCCGGACTGGAAAGACGAGAAGAGCATTACCCTGTTGGGCCGGCCCCGTCTTGGTTTCCTGATCTCCGGCGGCAATATGGACTCCATGGTCAACCACTATTATGTTTCCGGCAAACACCGACAGACAGACGCTTATACGCCGGGCGGCAGGATGGGAAGACGTCCCGATCACGCCACCGTTGTCTATGGCAATCTGATCCGGCGTGTCTATAAGGATGTCCCTGTGATCATCGGCGGCATTGAAGCAAGCCTCAGAAGAATGGCTCACTATGATTACTGGTCAGACAGTTTCAAGCGCTCCATTCTCCTGGACAGCCAGGCCGATCTGATCTCTTATGGAATGGGAGAGAAGTCTGTTGTGGAGATTGCAGATGCTCTTGCAAACGGTATCGCTGTAAGGGATATTACCTTTGTGCCGGGCTCTGTTTATAAGACAAAAGATATTACCGGCATTTATGATGAACTTTTACTCCCTTCCTATGAAGCGATGAAGGCAGATTCCAGAGAGTATGCAAGAAGTTTTAACCTGCAATATCAGAATACAGATCCCTTCACGGGTAAAACCCTGATCGAGCCCTATCCAAATGGCGTTTATGTCGTTCAGAATCCGCCCCAGCCGCCCCTTACCATGCAGGAGATGGACGATGTCTACGACCTGCCCTATATGCGTACTTATCATCCCTCTTATGAACAACAGGGCGGCGTGCCGGCTATTGAGGAGATTCAGTTTTCCCTGATCAGCAATAGAGGCTGTTTTGGCGGCTGCAATTTCTGCGCGCTGACCTTTCATCAGGGCAGGATCGTACAGACCAGAAGCCATGAATCTCTCCTGCGGGAAGCCAAAATGATGACCGCCGATAAAGAGTTTAAAGGCTATATCCACGATGTGGGCGGCCCAACTGCTAATTTCCGGCATCCTTCGTGCGACAAACAGATGCGGCAGGGCGTCTGCAAAAATAGGCAGTGCCTTTTCCCGAAACCCTGTCCCAACTTGCAGGCAGATCACAGGGACTATTTAAAGCTGCTTCGCAGCCTGCGGGCGCTGCCCGGCGTCAAAAAGGTCTTTATCCGTTCCGGAATCCGCTTCGATTATCTGTTGGCGGATCCGGATGACACCTTTTTTCAGGAATTGGTGGAACATCATGTGAGCGGACAGCTCAAAGTGGCGCCGGAGCATATCTGCGACTCGGTGCTCTCGAGGATGGGCAAGCCTTCCCGGGCTGTCTATGAGCGTTTTGTTAAAAAATATAATAAGATGAACGAAAAGCTGGGCAAAAAGCAGTTCCTGGTGCCGTATCTGATGTCCTCACATCCGGGTTCCACTTTAAAAGAGGCCATCGAACTGGCGGAGTATCTGCGCGATACAGGCCATATGCCCGAGCAGGTTCAGGATTTCTATCCCACGCCGTCCACAATGTCCACGGTCATGTATTACACCGGTATCGATCCCCGGAACGGCCAGAAAGTCTATGTCTGCCGCAATCCGCATGAGAAGGCCATGCAGAGGGCTTTGATCCAGTACCGGAAACCCGGCAACTATGAACTGGTGAAAGAGGCCCTGTGCAAGGCAGGCCGCCAGGATCTGATCGGTTTCGGGCCCAAATGCCTGATCCGGCCGGAAGAGAGACCTTCCCGGAAAAAGGCTGATGAAACCTCCAAATCTGTCAGGAAAAAGACTATCAGGAATGTACACAAGCGAAAGGAATGATGTCCACATGAATATAGCGATTATTACAGGCGCTTCCTCCGGTCTTGGAAGCGAATTTGCAAGACAACTGGATCAGAAGCTTGGCAAGACAGATGAAATCTGGCTTCTGGCCCGCAGGAAAGATGTGATGGAGGATTTGTCCAGATCCCTGTGCCATAAAACGCGCACTATCACTATTGATCTGACGGATGAAAAGGCATTACAGCAGTTTGAGGAAGTACTTTCCATTCAGGATCCCCGGATTACAGTGCTGGTAAACTGTGCCGGTGTTGGAACCCATGGCGTATTCAGCCGCCAGAGCAAGGAAAACATTGATGCCATGATAAATCTCAACATTGTGGCCCTGACCAGTATGACCAGAATCTGTCTTCCTTATATGAAACAGGGCAGTAAGATTCTGCAATTTTCCTCCGGAGCGGCGTTTGTGCCGCAGGCGGCCTTTGCAGTCTATGCCGCATCCAAGGCTTATGTATATTCTTTAAGCCGGGCTCTGGAAAGAGAATTAAAAGGCCGTGGGATCACTGTGACAGCAATCTGTCCCGGCCCGGTCAATACGCCCTTTCTTGTCCATGCCTATGGCCAGACCTATCGACTAAAGGGCCTTAAGAAACTTACCATGCTGGAGACCGGATGTGTCGTATCCAAAGCTATCCTTGACTGCAAACACGGCAAGACCGTATCTGTCTGCGGCCTGCCTATGAAACTCCTGTACCTGACCACCCAGAGCGTGCAGAATCTCTTACAGAAATTCTATCGCTGATTCAGAAAACCTCAGGTTTTGAGCCGGCACCGGGGCTGACAAGAAAGGAACGCCAACCATGTTGTTAAGAAAAGCAAAACAAACATCGCCACAATCCTATGATATGCAGACAGAAAAACCAGTCCTCAAATGCAGCATCTGCAACGGAGAGCAGGTGGCCGGTTTTAAAAATCTTCATACCGGTGCCTTCCGCGAGATCATGCTGATCAGAACGCCCGCGGATCTTCAGCAGTTTAAGACTGCTTATGACATCACGGAAATAACAAAGGAATATTAAACTTAAGAGGGAAACATTCAATATGACGGCATTTATTCAAAAAATTCTCACCCCCAAGGGGGCTTACGGATACCTGGAAAATCGAAAGATATTTACAGCACTCAGGACATTGCTGTTCTTTCTGGTCTGTATCGGCCTTTATCTTGCAGGCTATCTGACCACGGGCACCAACCGGAATCTGCTCACGGTAGTAGCGATTTTAGGCTGTCTGCCAGCCTGTAAAAGCGCTGTGAACTTCATTATCTTTATCAGGGCAAAGGGGTGCAGCGCAAGTTTGCGGGAAAAGGTCTGTGTTTACGACAAATTCCTTAATACCCTGTATGATATGTATTTTACTTCGTATCAGAAAAATTATCCCATCAGCCATATGGCTTTAAAGGGCGGTATTCTCTGTGGCATAACGGAAGATTCTAAATGCAGCTGTCAGGAGGCCGAAAAACATCTGGGACAGATGCTTGCCCAGGAAGGGATTAAGAATGTGACGGTTAATCTCTTTTCTCAGGAGGATAAATATATTGACCGACTCGGTCGGTTGAATAATTTTGACATAGATACGGATAAAAATAAGGAAGAGGAAATCCTCCGCTTATTATTTTCCATTTCACTCTAACAAGGTCAGGAGGAGATCATGTATCTCAGACAGATTACGAACCGCGAGGCCGGCCAACGTCTGGACAGATATCTGTACAAGCTGCTTCCCCAGGCGGGCACCGGGTTTTTGCACAAAATGCTCCGCAAGAAAAATATTACTTTAAATGGCAAAAAGGCCGAGGGAAATGAAAAGCTTGCCGCCGGAGACCAGATTGCGGTGTTTTTTGCAGAAGAGACCTTACGCAAATTCATGGGGCATGAACCGAAGGGCAATCCGGCGGATACGGCTGTGCCAGCCTCCGATTCTGCCGCAGGAATATCCGTGGAAGAATACCTTCGGGCTTATAAGGCTTATCCTGATGTATCTGTTATGTATGAAGATTCCCATATTCTGCTGGCGGATAAGCCGGCCGGAATCCTGACGCAGAAAGCGGCACAGACGGATCTTTCCTTAAATGAGTGGCTGATCGGTTACCTTCTTAACGGCAAAGAGATTACGGCATCGGAACTTGATACTTATCGTCCTTCCGTCTGTAACCGGCTGGATCGTAACACCAGCGGTATTGTTCTGTGTGCAAAGACGGTACAGGGCGCCCAGCTTTTGAGCAGTCTCTTACAGGAGAGAACGCTTCACAAATATTATCAGCTTTATGTTAAGGGAGTTGTCCGGGATTCGCAGATGATAGAAGGCTGTCTGAGCAAAGATACCCGCCGCAATAAGGTGACCATCCGTCCAGTCCCCCAGGCAGAAAGTTCTGGCGCTGAAAAGGAGTCCTATATTAAAACCTGCTACAGACCTTTACACATAGAGACTGACAAGACTCTGCTGGAGGTGGAACTGATCACCGGCAAACCGCATCAGATCAGGGCGCATCTGGCAAGCATCGGGCATCCTTTGCTGGGAGATTATAAATATGGAGATAAGGACTGGAATGACTATTATAAGCGCACCTGCCAGATTCGTTCCCAGCTTTTACATGCCTATAAGGTGACCTTCCCGGAACTGAATCCCCCTTTCACTGAGATTAGCGGTCAGACTTTCCAGACCGGCCTGCCAGAGTCTTTTATCAGGGCATCTGAACAGACGGCAGGAATATAATGATACAGAAAGGCAATACGTATGGCAACCTGGAACTCCCGCGGACTGCGCGGTTCAACCTTAGAAGATCTCATCAACAGGACAAATGAAAAATATCTGGAACACGGGCTTGCACTGATCCAGAAGATTCCCACCCCCATCACGCCCATCAATATTGATAAGGAAAGCCGTCATATCACGCTGGCCTATTTCGACCAGAAGAGTACTGTGGACTATATTGGGGCCGTGCAGGGCATCCCGGTATGTTTTGATGCCAAGGAATGTGCCACGGATACCTTTGCCCTGCAAAATATCCATGAACATCAGGTGGCTTTTATGGAGCAGTTCGAAAAGCAGAAAGGGATTGCCTTTTTTCTGATCTACTATACCCATAAGAATATCTTCTATTACCTGCCCTACGAGATGCTCCGATTCTTCTGGGATCGGGCGAAAGAGGGCGGGCGCAAAAGTTTCCGGTATGAAGAACTAAATCCCGCATACGTACTGCCGAAGAAAAACGGGATTCTGGTGCCTTATCTGGATATGCTGCAAAGGGATCTGGAAGACAGGGTGGAGTAGACAGGAAGAAAAACCAACAGAGGAGAAATAGGATGAAATCATCAAAAGAATATATGCAGAATTTAAAACTATGGCTTCAGGATACGGCCGATGTTCCACTGGAAGAAATGTCCGACTTCTTTACAAATCGGCTTCAGGATTATGAAGAACATATGGCAGCCTGGGAGAAATCTTACCAGATGTTTGCCGAAATCTTTCCGGCAGCATGCCAAAGCATTTTAGACCTGGGATGCGGAACCGGCCTGGAACTGGATAAAATTTGGCATAAAAATCCCGACATCGAGGTGACTGGTGTAGATTTATGTGCAGATATGCTGGCCAGACTGCTTCAAAAGCATCAGGACAAACCGCTGACCACGGTATGTGAAGATTATTTCGAATATGATTTTGGATATGGTAAATGGGATGCTGTGATCTCCTTTGAAAGCCTGCATCATTTCCTCCCGGAACGCAAGAGGGAATTGTACCGCAAGATTTGTGGCAGCCTGAAGGATGGCGGCACATTTATCCTGGGGGATTACATTGCCTGCTGTGATGAAGAAGAGGAACTTCTGCGCAGCGTATATTTGAAGAAGAGAGAACAGTCGGCAATCCCGGAGAACTGTTATGTACATTTTGATATTCCCCTGACTCTGGAACATGAGAAGGCATTGCTGCAAGACGCAGGATTGACAGTGGAAAAAGTATTGGATGGCGAAGCAACGATTATTATGGCAAGAAAAGGCACCGCGCCCTCATTGGAAGGGTAACTGTGAAAGCTTTTCAAACACTTCACACATCTGCTATATTTTGTGGTATACTATGTTAGGTTATTTTTCTTTATTAACTTCAAATTACAATCATGGTTTTCGGAAAAGAGGTTATTATGAGCAGAAAACTGGTACATACGCCGGAGGGCGTCAGGGACATTTACGGGGATGAGAAAGAGCGCAAAACTGTGGTAGAGCGGCTTTTAGCCGAAAAGATCCATGGCTACGGCTATCGGGATATCCAGACGCCCACTTTTGAGTTCTTTGATGTTTTTTCGAAAGAGGTGGGGACCACACCCTCGAAAGAACTTTATAAATTTTTTGACAAAGAGGGGAATACCCTGGTTCTGCGGCCGGATTTTACCCCTTCCATAGCCCGCTGTGCCGCGAAATATTTTATGGATGAGAATGTGCCGATCCGTCTCAGCTATCAGGGTAATACTTTTTCCAACACCTCGAACCTACAGGG
Organism: uncultured Lachnospiraceae bacterium; assembly: GCA_946566685.1. Taxonomy (GTDB): domain Bacteria; phylum Bacillota; class Clostridia; order Lachnospirales; family Lachnospiraceae; genus UBA3282. The sequence continues at coordinate 2,272 of CAMNXA010000037.1, read as the reverse complement.
TAAATTAAAGGAAGTGACCCAGATGGGAGCGGAGATGATCGGGGACGCATCGGTCTATGCGGACGCGGAGATGATCGCCATGACCATTGAAGCGCTGTATCATGCCGGTCTTTCTGACTTTCAGATCAGTATCGGCAATCTGGAGTTCTTTAAGGGCATCTGCGCGGAAGCGGGCCTTGATGAGGAGACGGAACTGGAACTGCGGGAGTTTATCTCCGGTAAGAACTATTTCGGGGCGGAGGAACTGCTTGAGCGCATCAAAGCGCCCGACCGGGATAAAGAGGCGCTTCTTAAGGTTGGTGATCTTTTTGGCTCCGTAGATATCCTGAAAGAAGCCGGCCGTGTTGTGACCAACAGTCGCTCCAAAGATGCCCTGAACCGTCTTAAGACTCTTTATCAGGTGCTGTGTGATTATGGGGTGGAAAAGTATGTTTCCTTTGACCTTGGCATGTTAAGTAAGTATAATTATTACACGGGTATTATTTTCAAAGGATATACCTATGGCGTTGGAGATGCCATCGTCAAGGGCGGCCGTTATGATAATCTGCTGGAACATTTTGGCAAGAAAGCCCCGGCCATCGGATTTGTCATTGTGGTGGATGATCTGTTGTCTGCCATGAACAGGCAGAATACTGCCATAGCCGGCACAGAACCCTGCACCAGCCTGTATTATACGAAGGATAACTTTACAGAAAAGTTAAAAGAGGCGCGCAGGATGCGTTCGGAGGGCAGGCATGTGGAATTATTGCCTGCTGAGATCAAATGACGGAAGCCCGGCTGCTTCAGAATGGAAGGAAAATATGAGTACAGAAAGATATTTGACATTTGCCCTGGGAAAGGGGCGTCTTGCCAGTAAAACAATGGAATTATTTGAGAAGATAGGCATCACCTGTGAGGAAATGAAAGATAAACATTCCCGCAAACTTATTTTTGTGAATGAAGAATACAAACTGCGGTTTTTTCTGGCGAAATCTCCGGATGTCCCCACCTATGTAGAGTACGGCGCCGCCGATATCGGCGTGGTGGGTAAGGATACCATCATGGAAGAAAACCGCAGAGTCTATGAGGTGCTGGATTTGGGCTACGGCAAATGCCGCATGTGCGTCTGCGGGCCAGGGAGCGCCAAAGACCTGCTAAAACACCATGAAATGATCCGGGTAGCCAGCAAATATCCCAATATCGCAAAAGATTACTTCTACAATAAAAAACATCAGACCGTAGATATCATTAAGCTGAACGGTTCTGTGGAACTTGGCCCTATCGTCAAGCTGTCCGATGTTATCGTAGATATTGTGGAGACCGGATCCACCCTGCAAGAAAACGGACTGGAAGTCCTGGAGGAAATCTGCCCGCTGTCCGCCCGCATGATCGTCAACCAGGTGAGTATGCAGATGGAGACGGAGCGGATCCGGAAGCTGATACATGATTTAAAGAAAAATTTATAGAGAAAGGGGAAAGGGGAGCATGAAGGAGTATAAGGGAATTGTGATTGCATTGATCGCAGGTATCTGTGCGATTATCTGCATCTGTGTTTTTACGGGAGGGCTGGTAGACTATAAAAAAACTTCCGGAAGCGGCGGCCTGACAGCCACCGGTTCTGCCAACTGTGATTTTGAATCAGACCTGATCGTCTGGCGGGGCAGTTTTTCAAGCTATGGCAAGACCACACAGGAGGCATATCGCTCCATCAAAAAGGACGCCGGGCTGATTCGCGAATATCTGGAGGAAAAAGGTGTTACAGAAGAGGAGATGGTGTTCAGTTCTGTCAGCATCAGTACCAGATGGGAATATGAATATAACGAAAATGGCGACCGGATTCGGGAATATATTGACGGATATGATTTGTACCAAAATGTCTCCATCACTTCCACAGACGTGGATAAGATTGAAAATATCTCCAGGGATATTACCGGTTTGATTGAATCCAACGTACAATTTGCTTCGGAAGATCCGGAATATTATTATACAAAACTGGATGAACTGAAACTACAGCTAATCGAGGAAGCCACCCAGAACGCCAAGGACAGGATTGATCTGATGGCGCAGGGTACCGGCGCCCAGATTGGGGAACTGCTCAATGCCAATCTCGGTGTTTTCCAGATCACGGCCCAGAACAGTAACACGGAATACAGTTACGGCGGCTATTTTGACACCAGTTCCCGGAACAAGACGGCTTCCATTACTGTAAAATTAAATTACAGCGTAAACTGAACATTAAGAAACTCTAGGGCAGCATAATACGCTGCCTGAGAGTTTCTAGAAATGTTCTTGA
>CAMNXA010000036.1 GCA_946566685.1 uncultured Lachnospiraceae bacterium | reverse complement strand
CCTATGATGCCTTTGGCTGCCCCTCTTTTCATCTTATGCATGGAGATGACAAAGAAGAAGTATTCTCTTTAAAAGTTCATGGCAAGCACAATGTCTCCAATGCCCTGGCTGCCATTGCCCTGGCGGATGTACTTGGTATTCCTGGAGATGTGACCGCAAGAGGGCTGCTTACTTTCAACGGGACAGACCGCCGCTTTGAATATAAAGGGCAGCGAAACGGTGTGAATATCATTGACGACTATGCGCATCATCCCACAGAGATCCGCGCAACCCTGACTGCCGCCGGCGAATACCCCCACAGGAAACTCTGGTGTGTCTTCCAGCCGCATACCTATACGCGTACCAAAGCTTTTATGGATGAGTTTGCCGAAGTCCTGTGCCTCGCCGATGAGATCGTCCTGGCAGATATCTATGCCGCCAGAGAAAAAGATACGCTCGGCATCAGTTCACAGACTTTGCAGCAAAAAATTGAGGCGCTGGGACATTCCTGCCACTACTTCTCTGACTTTGAGGCAATCGAAAATTTCCTCATTGAAAATTGCACAAAGGACGATTTGTTGATAACTATGGGGGCCGGCGATATCGTGAAAATCGCAGAAAACCTGCTTCAGAAATAATTATTCACAATATCCACAGAAAAGAACCGAAGATTCGGAGATTTCTCTGTGGATATTTTTGTGGAAGAAATCACACCGTTTTTCGGCGTTTGTTCATCAGTATCCACAATGTCCACATTTTGCCGCACGGCCAAGAACAAACGTTTCCAAACCGGTTTGTGACAGTTTGCCTATATCTTTTTGCAAAACGCTATGCTATAATTCACTTTGTTCTCCTATGGGAACCTCTCGCGGAAGAAAGGAAACAACGCTTTATTTTCGACCGTGAAACTATAGTTTTATGTGTATGCAGGGTGGGTAAAATAATGGGTTTTTTGACAATTTATCAGGACAATTATACGGATTCCACGGTAATCTCCAACCGTTTCATAGATGAATATATGCAGGCCGCCAATGATGCTCAGCTCAAAATCTATCTGTATCTGATCCGCATGATGAGCGCACGGCTCAACACCAGTATCAGCGATATTGCAGATACCTTTAACTATACCGAAAAGGACGTCATGCGCGCCTTAAAATATTGGGAAAAGAATCGCCTTCTCACCCTGGACTATGATGAGCATAAAAATGTTATCGGCATCCATCTTCTGGATTTTGGCACACCTGCCGCGCCCCCGGTGACGCCGCAGATTGCCCCGGTCCCCAGTGTATCGGTTCCGTCCGTAACGCCTTTGGCATCTGTTGTGCCGATCGCTTCCAAACCGAATTATACACTGGACGAATTGAAAGCATTCAAATCCGATGAATCCTCCGCCAGACTTCTTTTTGTGGCGGAACAGTATTTAAAAAAGACATTAAGTGCCAACGATGTACGCACCATCCTCTTTATCTCGGACAAGCTGGGATTCTCGGAGGATCTGATCGATTATCTGATCCAATACTGCGTAGAACGCGGCAAGAAGGACATGCGCTACATAGAAAAGGTAGCCTTAAGCTGGGCCGACCAGGGCATCACCACTCCCAAGCAGGCCGCAAAGCTTGCCGGAAAATACGAAAAATCTGTCTATGACATCATGAAAGCGCTGGGCCGGCACGGTACCCCTACAGATACGGAAGTATCCTATATCAACCGCTGGAAAAAGGAATATGGTTTCGACACAGATGTGATCATGACAGCCTGTGAACGCACTGTACTCGCCACAGACAACCACCGTTTTGAGTATGCCGACAGCATCTTAAGCAGCTGGTATAAGGCCGGGGTCCATCATAAGAGTGATATCCAATCCCTGGACGAAAACTACCGCCGTGGGAAGACGACTGCCCGCACCGTCACCAGCAACAAGTTTAACCAATTCAAACAAAACGACTATGATTTTGATGCTCTTGAGCAGGAAATCTTAAGCAACTAACCACAAGGAGCCCTGACGTGCCACTGACAAACACACAATATGATCAGATTCTTCATCAATATGAAGAGAAACAGGCAAAAAGCCGCCGTGAGGCGGAGCGGAAACTTTCCTATGTATATGAACATGTACCGGGGTACCGTGCCCTGGCGGAATCTGTCGCTTCCATCTCTGTTGTGCAGGGCAAAAAACTTCTTGCCGGAGATGAAGAGGCATTGGAAGATCTCAAAGATTCCCTGGCTGAGCTTTCCGGCCGTAAGGCACAGCTTCTCAAAGACTCCGGATTTTCCGAGGATTATCTGGCTCCCGTTTATGAATGTCCTGACTGTAAAGATACCGGCTATGTGGACGGTGAAAAATGCCACTGCTTCCGTCAGGCCATGATCACTCTACTTTATGAACAGTCCAATATACAGGAGATGTTGCGTACCGAAAACTTCAGTACGTTATCTTATGAATACTATCAGGGCGATGACCTGTCGCGCTTTCAGAACGCAGTCAGAACCTGCCAAAATTTTATCAAAAATTTCAATTCCGACTACCATAATCTCTTTTTTTATGGTACAGTGGGTACGGGAAAATCATTTCTTTCCGGCTGTGTAGCAAAGGAGCTGATCGAACGAGGCCACTCCGTTATCTACTTCGGTGCCACTGGTCTGTTTGATTTACTTTCTAAAAATTCCTTTGATTATAAAAACAGAGATGAACTGCGCAGCGCTTATGCCGACCTCTACCAGTGTGATCTGCTCATTGTTGATGATCTGGGCACGGAACTCACCAACCAGTTCGTTACGTCCCAGCTGTTTGCACTGTTAAACGAGCGGCACATGGGTAAGAAAGCTACCATCATCTCCACAAACCTGTCTTTGGAAGAATTGAGGAACAGGTACTCCGATCGTATCTTTTCCCGCATTACAAGCAATTATGAAGTCTGTAAACTGTCCGGTCAGGACATTCGTATGTACAAAAAGAGGCTCTTAAACAGAAAGTGAGGATTTGAATGACCAGGCGTGAAGAAAAAAGGAATCTGGAAACCATACCTGTCGGCTCTCTGGGAATGATCCCCTTAGAAGGCTGTATCAATCTTGGTAAAAAGGTCGACTACTATCTTGTTAAATGGCGCACCGAGCGGGAGAGTGAACACAAAGATTCCCTGGCCTTTTCCGGTTATCAGCGCGATACCTATATTCTGGATGCCAAAGTACCGCGTTTTGGCTCCGGCGAGGCCAAGGGCGTGATCAAAGAATCCGTCCGCGGAACAGATCTCTATCTTCTGGTAGACGTGGCCAATTACAGTCTTACTTATTCCCTCTGCGGGCATGAAAATCACATGTCCCCGGATGATCATTATCAGGATCTGAAACGAATCATCGCTGCCGTTGGCGGTAAGGCGAGACGGATTACCGTTATCATGCCTTATCTCTACGAGAGCAGGCAACATAAAAGAACCGCCAGGGAGTCTTTGGACTGCGCGCTGGCGCTTCAGGAAATGGTGAATATGGGTGTGGACAATATCATCACCTTTGATGCCCACGATCCCCGCGTGCAGAACGCGATCCCCCTGCATGGCTTCGAGACCGTTCAGCCCGCTTATCAGTTCATTAAGGGGCTGCTGTCCGATGTGCGCGATCTGAAGATCGATGCCGACCACATGATGGTCATCAGCCCGGATGAAGGCGGCATGGGCAGGGCTATCTACATCGCTAACGTATTAGGCCTTGATATGGGTATGTTCTACAAAAGAAGGGACTACACACAGATCATAAACGGCAGGAACCCGATCATTGCCCACGAATTTCTGGGGAGCAGTGTGGAAGGTAAGGATATGATCATCATTGATGATATGATCTCCTCAGGCGAAAGTGTATTAGAAGTCGCTGCCGCACTCAAGGACCGGAAAGCCAACCGCATTTTTGTATTTTCCACTTTTGGATTGTTTACAGCCGGTCTTGCACGTTTTGACAAGGCTTATGAAGAGGGAATCATCCACAGAGTCCTGACCACCAATCTGATCTATCAGACGCCGCAGCTTCTGGAACGGGAATGGTATATTGACTGCGATATGAGCAAATATATCGCGTATATCATCGATACCTTAAACCATGACACTTCCATCAGCGATCTGCTGAATCCGGTAGAACGTATTCAGGCCTGTGTGGCAAGATACAACGCAGGACAGGAAGTTTCAGATATCACAGATTCTTAAGATAAAACAGACTGGCGGCATCACCAACCAGTCTGTTTTTTTATCTGCTTTTCTTATGTCTCATCCCCCGATCTGGCACCGCAGGGATGTCTTATGCTCTATCGCTTCCAGATATTTTCTCATCTTATCATCATCCGGCGTCCTGACATCACCCATGGGGTATTCCCGGCCTAATCCTTCATACTTTCCCCGTCCAAAACTGTGATACGGCAAAATATGTATCTGCCTGACCCCCGGCAGGGCCGCCGCAAATTGCGCAATATCCAAAAGTTCCTGTTCCGTGTCATTGAACCCGGGAATCACCGGCACTCTGATGATCAATTCCGTCATATGGCTCTGCGCTATCTTCCTGGCGTTCTCCAACATCAGTGTGTTTTCCCGTCCCGTATACATTGCATGTTTGCGGGCATCCATATGCTTGATATCCATAAGATAAGTGTCCAGACTGGGCAGTAGTCTCTCGATCACCTCATACCGGGCAAATCCCATACTCTCCATGGCCGTATTGACCTGCATATCCTTAGCGGCACGCAGGAGCGCTTCCGCAAAATCAGGCTGTAACAGGCTCTCCCCGCCGGAAAGTGTCAGGCCGCCGCCGGAACGATTGTAATAAGGCATATCCCGGCGCACCGTCTCCATGACCTCCCGCACCGTCACATCCTTTCCTACTACCTTCGGCTTTCCGTTCACCATCATAGTCTCTATGGCATGCTCCTGTGACTCCGGATTACAGCACCATCTGCACCGCAGCGCACAGCCCTTCAGAAACACGATCGTCCGAATCCCTGTTCCGTCATGAATGGAATAACGCTGTATGTCAAATATTCTTCCCACAACATCCAAATAATCTTTGTTCATCCTCTAACCTGTCCCGTATCTTGCCTGCGCTTATGAATCAACGTCCAAATCCCTGCTCCGTGCGTCTGATAATATCATCCTGCAAAGACTTGGATAATGTTGTAAACAAAGCGGAATAACCGGCCACCCTGACCACCAGTCCGCTGTATTTCTCCGGATGTTTCTGCGCATCCAGAAGCGTCTGTCGATCCACCACGTTAAACTGCATATGCATGCCTTTCTGGTCAAAATATCCGCGAACCAGTGATACAAAGTTTTCAAGTCCCCTCTGTCCTTCCATGGCGCTGGGATGCATCTTCATGTTAAAAAGTGTCCCGTTACTTGCAATACCATGATCCAGCTTTGCCACGGAATTACATGCGGCTGTGGGTCCCTTCACATCTTTGCCCGCCGAAGGTGAAACACCATCCGCCACCGGCATATGGGCAAGCCTTCCGTCAGGAGTGGCTCCGGTCTGTCTGCCCAAAGGCACATTGGCAGATACCGGATAGAGTCCCGCCTGGAAAATGCCGCCTCTGGGATTTTGATACGTTTCCATTGGTCTTGTGTATGTATAGGCTGCGTCTTTGGCCAGCAAATCTACTTCATCGATATCATTTCCAAACTTGGGGAGTTCATCGATCCATTCCCGGATCTGTTCATAACGTGCCTTTTCCTCCGCTGGAAGTTCCATCGTCAGAACCTGCTCCACGGCCATGCCAACGATATCCGGCGTGACCTCCTGTCCCGCCTCTTCGAGCCGTCCCGCCACCTGCAACGCTACTTCCTGGGCGGTATCTGCATCAAATCCCTGCCCAAAGTTCATCTCCAGAGCACGCCGCAGTTCTCCCATGGTAATCTTCTGCTTCTCATATACCAGTTTTTTCACCGTATAGAGGGAATCCGCCACATTGGCAATGCCAAATCCCTGAGGACCCGTAAAATTATACACGGCTCCGCCCTCCTGCACCGCCTTCCCCCTCTTGATGCAGTCATCCACCATACAAGATTCAAAGGGAAGCGGACAGAGTACTCTGTGCGCCATATCAATGGCATTATCGGCGTTGACCAGAAGGCTGATATTATAATTCATCTGTTTCTGATAGGCCTCATAAAATTCCTCAAATGTACGGAAACTTTCCACATCTCCTGTCTGGATACTGGCCAGTTCCCCCTTATCATATCCGTTGGAAAACACAAACTCCAGCGGGCGGCACATATTATAGAAAGCAGCGTCATGCCACCCGTCCGTCTTTCCCGCTTTCTGTGGTTCCACACAGCCAATGATATCATAATCCCTGGCGTCTTCCAGCGTCAGCCCTCTGTTGACCAGTGCCGGAATAATAATTTCATCATTATAATATGCCGGCAGGCCAATCCCCATCCTCGTCAGTTCCGCCGCCCGCAGAAGCAGATTCTGATCGGATCCGTTCCACACGCGTATGGACAATGACGGCTGCGGAAGGAATACATGTTTGGAAGCATCGATGCACATGAAAGAAAGGTCATTGGTCGCATCCCTGCCATCTACGGTCTGTCCGCCCACGATCAGATTCTGAAACAGGGAATATCCGGCAAATCCCTCTGCACTCACCGCATCCCTGCACTTATTGAGATCATTCAATTTCACCCAGATACAGTCGATCAATTCCTGTGCGTACTCTCTGGTCAGTCTGCCAGCATCCATATCTTTCCGGTAATAAGGATACATATACTGGTCAAAACGCCCCGGAGAAATGGAATGTCCACTGGATTCTATCTGCAAAAGCTGCTGCACGAACCAGAAGGACTGACACGCTTCCTGGAAACTCTCCGCCCCCTGTTCCGGCACCCTGTCGCAGGTTCTCGCAATCCGCAATAGTTCCTCTTTTCTATGAGGATCTTTCTCCTCCCCGCTCATCTTCTCCGCCAGTCTCGCATATCTTCTGGCATAAGTAACAGCCGCATCGCAGGAAAGGATTACCGCTTCCAGGAAAATTCTTTTGGAGGCATAATCCGCATCGCCAAACTGACAGTGACGAAGCTCTTCTTCCGCTTCCTTCCTGATTCCCGCATAACCAATTCGCAGTACTTTGTCATACTGGACCGTTATATGTCCCACCCCGTTATAGAAGTAATTCCCGGGAGTAAAGACATTGTGTTTCATGGCACGGATCGTCTCAGGCGCCATATAGGAGGCTGCCAGTTCACTGGTTGTCTTCCCTCTCCAGTAGCGGTTCACCTTTAACAATCTCTGCTTGGTATCCTCTGAAATATAAAAGGGATCCGCCGCCCTGTGCTCCACCGTGTCAAACTCTTCTTCCAGCCATTCATAGGAAAACTCCGGATAGGTCTGACAGCCCCGGGGCGCTATGGTGGTGCTGCCAACGATCAGTTCTCCCTCCCGGATTATGATGGGAATATTCTCCAGGATATGGGCAAAAGCCCTGGCCCGTCTGGTCATCACAGGCTCGCCTTCGGTCTGCCTGTAAGATTCTGTGATCAGTTCCGCTCTGGCCGCCTCAATCTCCGGCATCTTCGCATAAAGATTTTTAACAAGTTTCGGTATTCTATCCGTTTTTTGTACTGGCGTACTATCATACATACCCTGCATCTCCTTTGACTACTCATAGATACATGCAATACCCTCTTTATCAAACAATTCCATCCACTCTTCTTCCGGTCTTTTATCCGTGATGACTACATCCACCGCAGAAAGGTCGCATATCCGCGCAAAAGCGCTTTTCCCAAATTTTGTGGAATCCACAGCCAGATAGACTTTTGCCGCTGACTCGATCATTGCCTGCTTCACGCCGGCGGTCTCGTCATTTCCATCCGCAATTCCCTTTCCCAGATCGATTCCCTTGCAGGAAAAAAAGACCTTATCGGCATTGTAAGCGCTGATACTGTCCCCGGTTTTTTTCCCAGACAGGGACATCGTACCTGCTTTCAGCACACCACCGGTAGAAATCACCTCCAAATCCGGCACATTGGAAAGTTCCAGAAGATTTTCTATGGAGTTGGTAATGATCGTAATCCGCCTCTTCTGCTTGATATGTTTGGCAATAAACACTGCCGTTGTGGAAGCATCCAGAAAAATATGGTCTCCCTCCTCAATCTGCCTGCTCACCAGTTCCGCAATCTTCTGCTTCCCCGAGGGATTGGCTTTCCAGCGGACATTAAAGGGAATCTCAATACTGCTGTGTTCATTGAGTACGGCTCCGCCATAACTCTTGATCACATGCCCGTCCTCTTCCAGCTTCTCAAGATCCCTTCTGATGGTCTCCTCAGAGACCTCCAGTGCCCTGCTGAGTTCACTGACAATGACTTTCTTATTCTCATATACCTTTTCTAATATGATATTTCGTCTCTCGGCTGCAAGCATCTCTCGTTCTCCCTTTTTTTAAAATATATATTGAACCAGCTTATCAGAAGGTCTTGCGATCACTGAACTGTCTAAGAACATTCCTCTATCGCCCGCTTCGTTCTTTGCCCGTTCAATCGCCGCCTCCACTGCGGAAACACTTCCGGTCAGGGTCATATAACTCTTACCGCACATCCCCTTGGCAAGCCGCAGTTCAATCAATTCCACGATAGCCGTCTTGGCCGCCAGATCCGCCGCCACGATCATCGCAGCCACGTCATAGGTCTCAAGAATCCCCAGAGCATCGATCTTCTCCGGCTGCGCCGTCCCATATATTGCCGGGAAAATAGCCTCATGGGGATTACCCAGCACAAAAGTATCTATCACCTTATCGCCAAACCTTGCCGCCGCACGATCCACGCTGGCCCGTACTGCGCTCAGTTCCCCTGTGATCAATACCACAAACTTTCCGGGACAGGTTACCTCCGCCTGCAAAATATCTACCTCTGCCGCCTTTGCCATCTCATCTGCCGCCGCAAAGCCGGATGACACTGTTGTCAGTTCTACCATACCAATTGCTCTGGCCATTTTTTGTCCTCACTTATCCTTCTTTTGCACTGCCCTTCTCTCCATGAGCCCTGATCCAAATCTCCTTATCCGTAACCTGCTCCACCACGCCGTCCACAGGACTATGCAGGGCAACACTCAGTCCCTGTGCCGCATCCGCAATCTTCTGTCCACAGCATACGATCTCACCCTTTTCCACTGACGGTACAGCCGCCGCACCAATATGCTGGGAGAGAGGGATCCTTACCCTGGACGCATGACAGCGTTCCTCACGAAGCGGCGCCTCTACATCATACCTGCCAAGTCCCAGCTTTTCTTTCAGGCGATGCACGGGAATCTTCTTTAATTCCCGGTTGGGATCCACTTCTTTCGCAGCTGCTTTCTCCGGTCTGATTCCCGCCGCCCGAAGCCCCGCCTTGAACTCGGCAATCATCGAACGGGGAGAAAGTCCCTGGGGACATGCATAATTCTCACAGGCACCACAGCCGCTGCAATATGCCGCATTGATAAACACGCTCAGATCACTGGTATCCTGATTGGCTGCCGCCCGCATGATACGGTGGGGTTCGATTGGATGCCCCAGAAGATGCCTCGTACATAAGTCCGTACAGGTCCTGCACTGACAGCAGGAAGAAGCTGCCCGTCTGCGCTCGACTTCCATATTTTTATAGAAACGCGTTACCACCGTATGATCCTGCGGCAGTACGATTACCGCGTTTGTCGTCTTCGTTATCACTGTATTTTCCGTTCCTGGTTTCCCCATCATGGGGCCTCCCATGACGTAGGCCGGATTGGCCACCGCAGGGCCGCCTGCAAGCGCCACTGCCTCTTTCACGGACATGCCAAGGGGCAGACGAAAGGTAGCGGGCGTCCTCACCTCTCCCACCACGGAGACCAGCTTATCCACCACAGGGGTCTGTTGATGTACGGCCCTGTACATATTGTAAACCGTCTCCGTATTATACACAACTACCTGTTCATCCATGGGCAGGCCGCCCGGGCTGATCACCCGTCCCACAGCCTCATAGATCAGATTCACTTCATCCCCCATGGGATAAGCAGAACGCACCGCGCAAATCCTTATCCTGGGGTATTCCCGCAGCACTTCCTGCAAGATTTGGATGGTGCGCCCATGCTCCTTCTTAATCCCAATTACAGCTTCGTCCGCACCCATGACAGTCCGGATTTCATCAAGCATCTGTACGATTTCATCCGCATGAGCGGCAAGAAGCTGTTTATGAAGTTTCAACAGGGGCTCACATTCCACACAGTTTAGGATAATTGTATCTGCCTTGTCTGTCATCTTGGCATAGGAAGGAAACCCAGCGCCGCCGGCACCCACAATACCGTTCTCTCTTACAATTTGCTTCAGTTCGTCCATCAACATGCTCATCCGCCCCAATCCTGGCCTTCATCAATGATTCCCACAATGGCCGCGTCAACAGGCGCCGATGGCATATCGCATCCGATCCTGGCCGCCGATCCATGGACCACCAGGACATATTCGCCGATTCCCGCGCCAATAATATCGATCGCCACAAATTTTCCACCGCGGCCGCCCATGCTTTCCAGCGGTTCCACGATCATAAATTTATTGCCGATCAGCTTATCACTTTTTCTGGTGGAAAACAAACTTCCCACTACTTTACCGACTGTCATAGCTTCCCTCTTATATTCATTTCATTCCTGTTGTCCTGATAATCCTCGCCAGATCGCCCTGCCTGACCTGACATGCATTGGCCTCATCGGTATCGATATGCATCTCCAGGGAAAAGGATTCATCCACCCGGATCTTCACATGATCCAAGATTGCGCCTCTGTCATTGCCCATGCGCACAGAGACATAATCCCCGTCTTTGAGCGATGCTGAAAGCGCCTCCGCGGGTGTCATATGGATATGCCTTGCCGCCACGATACAGCCCTCTTCCAGATATACCGCTCCCTTGGGCCCTATCAGGGCAATGGGGGCGGAACCTGCTGTATTCCCGGACTGCCGCAGAGGTGCCTGAATGCCCAGTGTACGCGCATCTGTGGCAGATATCTCCACCTGGGAGTTCTTCCTGACTGGTCCCAGAATCCTTACATTCTCTATGGCCCGCAGTTTTAATCCCACAATAGTACACTGCTCGTTAGCCGCAAACTGGCCGCCCATCAATTCCTTTTTTACCGTAAGCTGATATCCATCGCCGAATAACGTCTCCACATCCTTTTGTGTCAGGTGGATATGACGCGCTGACACGCCTACCGGAACCGCCATACCTTCCCTCTGTTCCCCGTTCTTCTGTATGACCTCGATCACCATTCTTGTTATCTGTTCAATATCCTGATATGTATCCAATTCTTCCACCATCCCTCTCCATGTCCGGACAAAACCATCCTAAGACTTCCTCCGAACGCATGGAAAGATATCGGCCCTTCTATACCGGAAGGACCAGACATCCAACCCGGCCCTACTGTACCTTAGGTAAGATCATTTCCACATCATTGTGTGGTCTCGGGATTACATGGGTGGCAATCAGTTCGCCCAGGGCGCCGGCACTGTTTGCACCTGCTTCCACGGAAGACTTGACCGCGCCCACATCACCGCGTACCATCACCGTTACCAGACCGGAACCAATCTTCTCCGTACCCACCAGAGTCACGTTAGCCGCTTTACACATTGCATCCGCTGCCTCGATTGCCGCTACCAATCCTCTTGTTTCCACCATTCCCAATGCTTCCTGTGACATATCTGTTTCCTCCTGTTATCTTTGTTGTTCAGTTACCTGTATCTGTTTCCTTCGGTACAAAATCGGGTGGATCCTCACCCAGCATCTTAGCCCGGGAAGATGGCTCCGGTTTCCCTTTAAAGCGGCTTGCCGACAATTGTACCATTTTGACAATCTCAGGATGAGGGTTCGCAAGAACACCTGTAGACACCGGCTTTTTGATGGCCTGTGTGCTCCCCGCCTCCACCGCCTGTTTCACGGCGGACACATCCCCTTCCACAACCAGGGTGACCAGACGGCCGCCAAGCTTACGTTCCCATGTGGCCAGACTTACATTGGCCGCCTTACACATAATATCCAGCGCATCCATCGCGGCCACGACTCCCGTAATCTCAATGAAACCATACGCATTACCCATGCCATCTCTCCTCTTACTGCCTTTATGCTTTAAACTTCGGGAGAATCTTCTCTACATCATTGTGCGGTCTGGGAATCACATGCGTTGCCACCAGTTCTCCTAATTTGGCAGCCGCACTTGTACCTGCCTCCACTGCCGCCTTGACAGCTCCCACATCGCCGCGCACCATGACTGTTACCAGACCGGAACCAATCTTTTCCGTACCGATCAGCACCACCTCTGCTGCCTTTGTCATGGCATCAGCTGCTTCGATTGCCGCCGTAAGTCCTCTTGTTTCCACCATTCCTAATGCTTCCTGTGACATAATGTTGTCCTCCTTATTTCATGAATTATGAGTTAATTTTTATCCAATGCACTGATTTTTAACATTTTTTCCGTATCTACTGTAGGGCTCGGAATAATGTATCTGGACACAATCCCGGTGTTGGCTTTTGCCACTTCCTCCGCTGCACGCATTGCTTCCTCCACGTCTGCGATATTTCCGCGAAACTTGATGGTGACCAGAAGGGGCACCGGAAGAGAATCTGCATTCGCCGGTTTATTCTTATCAAATACTTCCAGATGCACGTTGGCCGCCTTACAGCCTGCATCAGCCGAAAGGAATGCACATACGAGGCCAAATACTTCCAACAGCCCGACCGCCTCCTGTCCGCTGCCCGCAAATATGTTCTCCATGCCTTATTCCTCTCTGCTCTTTACTGATTGACGATGGCAATCTTGAGTCCCGTCATCGCAAGGTTGGTTCTAAGCGCCTCGTTAATCTGCTCCAACGGGTACTTGTGTGTGATCAGTTCGGCCATCGGCAGTCCTATTGCTTTAGCCCTCTTTAAGAAATCAAAGGTAGTTGCATAATCCCGCAGCGTATATACCCAGGAACCCACCAGCGTGATCTCCTTGGAACACAGATCAAAGTGGGGATTGATCGTTGCATCGCCGCCGTTTACAAAAAAGCCAAGTTCACAGAGCCCGCCGCCGTTCCTGATAAATTTATAAATATTTGCGTGGGCATTGGGATTGCCGGTACACTGGAAGGCGAAATCCGCCAGATGTCCGCCAAAGCTTTCTTTGACCGCACCGGTCAGTGCTTCGATTCCCTGATACTCCTTAAAGCTTACCGTGTGATCGGCGCCCAGACGTTTGGCAAAGGAAAGTCTCTGCTCGTTGCCGTCAACCGCCGTGATATGCTCAATCCCCATTGTCCTGAGCACCGCGATACAGATCAGGCCGATGGGCCCGCATCCCTGCACTGCCACACGGCTGTTAAAACGCAGGATTCCTGTAGTCTTCGCCCGTTCCACCGCATGCACCAACACCGCACAGGGCTCGATCAGGATACGGGAATCCAGATCCAGGTCGCTCACATTGAATACGGTAGAGCCTTTACGAATCAGTATGTAATCTGCAAACCAACCATTTAAATGTACTTCATCATCAGGAAGCAGCCCATACACATCCGCTGCACCCACATTCTGTTTGTTCAGGTCATACATGGTGATATCCGGATCATCGTCAAAGATCATGCAGGTCACTACTTTATCCCCCAGATGGAGCGGTTTGCCCGCGCTGTCCTGCTTCACATTCTTCCCCATCTTCACAATCTCGCCTGTTCCCTCATGTCCCAATGCCACCGGGATCAAACTGAAGGGATCTCTCTTAAACTCATGGGCATCGGTTCCGCACACGCCGCAGCCTTCCACTTTTACCAATATGTCATCATCCCCCACAGCCGGCATGGGATATTCCTTTACTTCAAACTTCTCCAGAGCCGTCAGCATTGCCACATGCGCTACGGACGGTATCTGACCGGATGAGCCGCTGCCCGATACGGCTGTCTGCTTCTGCCCGCCAGCCGCATTGCCGGACATCTGACCGATAATCTGTCTGACAATCTGCTCCACTTCCTGTTCGCTCACTGCCATACTTCCTCTCTCCTCTCTGTCCTTCTAATCCTCATTTCTGCGTGTAATCTTCTCGCCGCGCTCTCTTCCCGAATCTTCCCCATGATCACCTGATGCACAGGCTGTCGGACATGGTACAGCGCCTCCTCTTGGTAAAGGTCTGGGCACTGGTCAGCCCTTCCCCCGTCCTGGATGCGATCGTGAACGTGCAGTAACCTTCCCCGCCATATCCAAGCGCCGCATAACTGGGCCCGTTCTTCACAAGGATCGCCGTATCGATCTCCCTGGCATATCTGGTGATATTGTCTACATTCTTGGAATGGATGTGCGCAGAATGGCGATTGCCATGTTCCAGCCATACAGAGGTCTGTACGCCTTCTTCAAAATCCGCCACCCTGACCATACCCAAGATAGGCATCATCAGTTCCGTGGCGATCAGGGGATGTTCCTTAGGCCCTTCAAACACGATACAACGAATGTCCGGCCCGGCCTCCACACCCGCCATGCGCAGTAGTTCCCGGGCGCTCCTGCCCACGCACTTTCGGTTCAGTGCCCCTTTCGGGGTAATCACCGTCTGCACCAGTTTGTCCTGCACTGCCTTATCCGCCAGATAACAACCATTCTCCGTTATCATATAGTGCATCAGTTCATCTGCTATCTTGTCCACCGCCACAATTTCCTTCTCTGCAATACAGGGCAGATTATTGTCAAATGTACAACCATTGACGATATCCCTTGCCGCCTTGCGCACATCCGCGGTTTCATCCACCAATACCGGCGGATTTCCAGCTCCCGCTCCGATTGCCCGTTTCCCCGATGAGAGGACGGCGGTCACCACACCCGGGCCGCCTGTGGCCACCAGCAGAGGAATCGATGGATGTTTCATCATGATGGAACTGGTCTCCATCGTAGGTATCTCTACGGTCACCGCCACATTGTCCGGGCCGCCGGCTTCCATTGACGCCTCATTGATCAGATTGATCGTATATATCGTAGTCTTCTTTGCATTTGGGTGGGGATTGAATACCACCGTATTGCCGCCCGCTATCATACCAATGGAATTACAGATTACCGTCTCAGACGGATTTGTCGCCGGTGTGATCGCACCGATCACACCGAAAGGCCCCATCTCTACCAGGGTGAGCCCTCTGTCTCCTGACCAGGCAATGGTCTTAATATCTTCAGTTCCCGGTGTCTTATCCGCTGTCAGGTGATGTTTTAATATCTTATCCCCCACATTACCCATACCGGTCTCATTGACACCCATATTTGCCAGTATTTCTGCTTTCTCATGAACCCGCTTTCTAATGGAAGAAACGATTTTCTCACGCTGGTCCATGGACAGGCCGCGGACTATTTTCTGCGCCTTGACGGATGCATCAATGGCATCGTTCATATCCTGAAAGACACCGTGCATACCGGCAGCCGGGCTGGCTATCTGCATATTGGCCATGACTTGTTGTACAATATCATGAACCATACTTTCATCTACAGCCACAATACTACCTCCTTTATGAAACATAATCTCCATAATGCTATTTGCCAAGCTGCTCCAATACCTTCTTCGTAATCTCCGCTACCAGTTCCTGACTGTCCGTTCCTTTATTCGAAGAACAGTTCCCGCAGTTATGGCAGTTAGTCTGATCCTTGTTCTGGCACAGATCCGCCGGATGACGTCCGGGCAGTCCCATCTTTCTCCTGATCTCATAGAGTTTCTGCACATTCTCCGGGCTAAACTCTTTCGGGCCGCCCAGCTGTCTTGCCTTATATAAAAGTTCCGCATAAAATTCCACGGACTCCATCTTCATATATGCCGCCAGAAGATCCGTTGACCAGGTAAGGGCACCGTGGCTTTCCAAAAGCACCGCATCAAAATGCTCCAGATAAGGTTCCACCGCATCAGGAATCTCCACCGTGGAGGGCGTTCCATAAGGCGCGATCGGCACACATCCCAGGGCAATCACTGCCTCGGGCATGATAGGCTGTGTCAGCGGAATGCCCGCAATCGCAAAACTCGTTGCAAATGTGGGATGAGCATGTACCACAGCACCCACATCCGGTCTTTTCTGATATACGCGCATATGCATCTTAATCTCAGAAGAAGGCTTAAATCCCCTGTTTGCCTGGATCACGTTGCCCTGTCCATCCACCTTGCAGATATAATCCGGCGTCATGAAGCCCTTAGATACCCCTGTGGGTGTGCATAAGAACTCGTTTTCCCCAATCTTAACGGAAATATTTCCGTCATTTGCTGCGACCATATTCCGATCATAAATCCTTTTACCTATGTCACAGATCTGCTTTTTAATCTCGTATTCATTCTGTACCATACTCTTCTCCTCTTTGCTTTCTATTTTGTTCCTTTTCCCATGGCAGTTCATCCTCCGCTTCCCGCAGATATGCAAAGATTTCTGCCACACCTTCCCCTGACCGGGAATCTACATAAAATATCTTTCTGCATCCCGCGATACCCAGCCACGCCGCCGCCCTGTCGGGACGGGCGCCTTTCTCCCCAGTCTTTGTCACGATACCGATCACATCCCGATTTACCATACAGGTGATATTGGGCGGATACAGGGAATAGGGCTCCGTAGCGGAAAGCAGCAGTCCCACCACATCAGCCTCATAAGAATAAAGCGCAAGCGCTCTTCCTAACCTGGCCGTCTGCATATACTCCCCAGGCGTGTCAATGATCACATCATAATAATTGATGTACTGTGTCTTGCGATAGGTGATCGTCTCTCCTTTGAGTGCCTGGGTCAGTGTAGTCTTCCCCGCTTCACTCCTGCCCATCAATATGATCTTCTTCATGTTCTCGTAATCGGACTGACCGTATAGGCCAGCGTCTCTTTTCCATATAGAAGGATTGCCTGGATTGACGCCTCCACCTCCGAAACCGTACCTGTGATGATGACCGATCCTGAAAACCTGTCCACAAAGCCAAGCTCTACACCTGCCGACTTGATGGCAATATCCGCTATGATAATGGCGGTCTCCGCAGGAGAGACGGTCAGTACGCCGATTGCCGACCTGGCATAGTCCACTGCCGGATCAAGACCCAATTTATCATATAAAACAGGATCCGGGTTGGCTATGATGTGGGCCAGGGTAATCTGTTTCCCGGGGACCAGTTCCTGTATGATTCTTTGTTTCTCGCTCATCGTCTCCTCCCTGTTGAGAATTGTGTACTGCTGCTCTTTCTCCTTGTTCCGGTGTCGGATACTGCTTTTCATTCCGGATACCCTGATTATATCCTACCTGTTTTTAATAGTCAACATAAAACCACATAATTTATTTGTTTTTATGACCGTTTTATTTGTTTTTAATAATTTTTATCAATATATATTGTATTAAATGTTGGTTTTATGTTGTTTTTGCAGAATAAATGTGGCATACTTATGTATATAGTGACAGGCTCATCCGTCCTATCACTTTCAACCCAGACAATCTAGGAGGCAGTCATGACAACATACAACATCTTAGCCGACATCCATACACACAGCATTTCCAGCGGGCACGGAAGCAATGATACACTCACTGATATGATCAAATGCGCCCGCACAAGAGGACTGACACTTCTGGGCATCTCCGAACACGGCCCCGACACGCCCGGTTCCTGTTCGCAATCCTATTTTGAAGGCATTTCCCTCGCCCCGCGATACAGAATGGGCATAAGGATTCTTTATGGAGTGGAACTGAACATTCGCAATCTCCAGGGTGATGTGGATTTGCCCGATATGCTTCTCTCCCGGCTGGATTACGCCATCATCAGTATGCATCCTCCTGTATTTACACCTCAGACAGCCGATTGCAACACAGATGCCTATATCCACGCCATGAAACACCCCCGGGTCCGTTTTATCGGTCATGCGGATGACGGCCGATATCCTGTGGATTACAGACGTTTATTGCAGGCTGCCAGGGACAATCACGTATTTCCCGAAATCAACAACGTCTCACTCCTGCCGGATGGCTACCGTACAAACGGCTATGAAAACAGCCGCCAGATCCTTGCTGTCTGCAAGTCAATCTCTCTTCCTGTACTGCTCTCCAGCGACAGCCACGGCTGCGCGCATGTGGGTGACATGAGCCATAGCCTGTCTCTGCTATCAGAATGCAATTTTCCACCGCATCTTTTGTTAAACAGCAATCCTGACAGGTTATGCCGGATTTGCTCCGGAAATTTTGACGAATTGCCTTGACCTCACAGATAATACACCGGCATGGAATCCCCGATCATACAGATTCCGTTGTCGACCGGTTCCTTCTTCTGCGGCACTCCGTTTTCTTTGTCCGCAGCCTTTTTCTTTGCCTCTGCCGTCTTAACCGGTTTCTCTATACTGCCCCTGCTTACCGCCATCTCTTCTTACCTCCCATACAATTTATTGGTAAATGGAAATCTCAAAAGAATCCGCCACGCACTTTCTCGCCGCCTTTAGATCGGCAAACTCACCGGCCTGTATCATCTGCGCCAGGATATTGCCTGCGGCCGTAGCCTCGCCCGGCCCGGCGTATACGGATGTCTTCGTATAGCGGGCAGTCAGTTTGTTTAAGTATGCAGCATTGGATCCGCCGCCAATGATATGAAGCCTGTCATACTTCCTGCCAGTGAGCTGCTCTATCTCCTGCAACTTATCGGCATAACATTTCGCCAGGCTGTTATACACCACTGCGGCCAGTTCATAAAGTGTCTGCGGCACTTCCTGGCCTGTACGTTCACAGTAACCCCGCACTGCTGCCGCCATATCCTTTGGTGAAAGAAATTCATCACTCTGGCAGTCCACAATGGAATTGATACTCTCCCTGGAGGCCCTTTCACAGAGTTCCCCATAGCCCATATCCGGTGCAAGCTGTCCCCTGATCGACTGGATCATCCAAAGCCCCATGATATTTGTGAGATAGGTAATCCGTCCTCCGTAACCGCCCTCATTGGTAAAATTGGCTTTCATGCTCTTTGCGGAACAATCGGGATTTTCTCTTTCCACTCCCATCAGGGACCAGGTTCCGGAACTGATATAACATAAGTCCTCCTCATTGGACGGAACCGCCATGACCGCTGATGCCGTATCGTGCGTAGGAGGCAGCACCACCTGGCAGTCATACCCCACCATATCCTGTACCTGTCTGGTGAAAGACCCGATGACCGTTCCCGGCATCTGTATCTTCAGGAACATATCCCGGTTAAAGCCCAGCATATCAATCAACTCATAGTCCCAGTCCCGGGTTCTGGGATTCACCAATTGGCTCGTTGTCGCTTCGGAATATTCCTGCACTTTATTACCACATAATCTATAATGAAAATAATCCGGCATCATCAGCATTGCCGCTGCCTTTTCCATCAGTCCCGGATTGTATTTTTTCACAGCCATCAACTGATAAATGGTATTGTAGATTGCTTTCTGGATACCAGTCCTTTCATACAGGTTCTCCTCGCTGATCGCACGATAGACTTCCTCATCCATCCCATCGGTACGATGATCCCTGTATCCTACGGTCTGACCTAATATTCTATCCTCTTTATCAAGGAATACATAATCCACACCCCAGGTATCAATGCCTACACTCTTCGGCACTTTTCCAAGTGCCTTACATTTCTTCAGACCCATGATGATTTCAGAGAACAGTCTGTCTACATCCCAGCAGAGCGTACCGTCCACCTCGACCATCCCATTGGGAAAACGGTATACCTCCTCCAACACCAGCTTCCCCTCAGCCATGCTCCCCAGAATATGTCTGCCACCGGAAGCACCTATATCTATTGCCAAATAATAATCCGCCATGGCTATACCCCTCCCCTCTAAAATAATCCGAATATTTTTTCCCGAAATGCTTTGCATATCGTATCGTAATCCGCATAACTGATCTGCCTGCTTTCTTTAAAGCGCACCCGCCATTCATCACGTATTGCATCTGCAAGTACTGTTGTACACTCGCCAGGCACCAGAAGAATTGCCGGAAAGACATAATAGATCATATAAAAATTAATATCCACCTGTTTACGCGAAGAAACCTTTCCCTTTTTAGAAAATTTCTCTGTCACAGCATCCGCCATCCTTTTTGCAATTATGCCGGCCTCGTTCTCCTGATCTTCCGATCTTTCTACCGCTTCCGTCATCTCTTGCAGAACCTGCCGATGTTCTTCACGAAATTTTGCCATGCGTTCCTCGTATATGGGCTTTTTGAGACGTTTCATCATCACGTCCATATCGTCAAACAGTTCTCCTACATGCTTTTGCATAACTTCCTCCCCGACCAGAAAGAATCTTGTTTTGAAAAGAAGGGACCGGAAAATATCCGGTCCCTATTATCATTGCTTGTTCCCAATGCACAGATATTAGTCGTACAGGTTCGGTGCAATGGAAGGATCTGTCATGTTGCTGGAATCATACCAGTAACCGTCTGTAGATACATCAGATACGCTCTCGCCGTTAGCGATCTTAACCAGGACTTCCACAGTTGTCTGACCCATTGCCAGAGGAGACTGTGTTACCGCACCAAACATGGTACCTGCATTGATCGCACCCTTAATAACAGAACCCGCATCAAAACCTGCTGCCAGAATGCTGCTGCTAGGATCTGTGCCGAGTACGTTCAAGTTTTCGTTAGCTGTAAGGATACCCTCTGCTGCCACCTGGTTGGAACCGAACATACCGATCGTGTCACTCTTATTTAAGATAACGGATGCTTCCGTTGCACACAACTCAACTGTTGTCTGTGCAGGAACCGCTACCTCGATAATGATATCAGCGCTTGCCTCATCGCCTTTATCCTTGCAGTTATTTACATAGTAATCATTACCAACAACTGCTACCTTCTTACCGTCAGCGCTTGCCAGTTCAGCAAACTTGTCAATGAAGCCAAGGCCTCTGCTTGTGATGGACTCGGAAGTGGATTCCTGATTTACCTCACCAATTCTGACCGGGCCGCTTGCGCTTGCAATCTTATCCTTCAGAGCAGGATAAAGATTCTCCGCCGCAACTGCACCTGCGCCATAGTTGTCGGTTGCTACTGTAGAAAGAACAGAACCAGCCGGTGCATCCGGAATACCGGAGTCAAAACATACTACCGGTATGCCTTTGTCCATTGCTGTCTGTAAAGAATCCAGACACGCAGACTGGTCACATGCTGCAAGTCCAATACCGTTAGGTGCATTGTTGATAGCATTGTTCAGCATATTTACCTGATCAGCAATATCAGACTCAGCGTTAGGCCCTGTACAATTAACCTTAACTCCCAATTCCTCTGCTTTCTGATTTACGCCGGAAACTGCTGCCTGCCAATAAGATGACTGATAACTCTTTACGATAATCTCAAAGTTCAGATCTCCGCTCGCTGCCGGCGCTTCTGCTGCCGGTGCTTCAGCCGCAGGCGCCTCGGCTGCCGGTGCCTCTGCCGCAGGTGCTTCTGCTGCCGGTGCTGTTGCCGGTTCCTGTGTACCTCCATTGGAGCCACAACCGGTCACAAGCGCTGCTGCTAAGCTTACGCTCATCAATGTTGCCAATACTTTCTTTTTCATACTTGTCCTCCTTTATTTTGATTATTGTTTACATTTATATATAACCGCTCAAACGGCCACATATCGTGATCAGACTGCCTTTCTTTTCTTTTTGATAATATCTACAAGCACTGCTCCGATCAGCACGAGACCTGTGACAATCTGCTGCCAGTTTGCTTGCAGCCCTATGTAAGGAAGTCCCGTCTTAAGCAGACAGATAACGAATACGCCTAACAAAGAACCTTCAATACTGCCAACACCGCCGCTTGCAGATACACCGCCGATGATCGCGCCGCCGATTGCCTCCAGTTCGAAACCGGCTCCCGTACCGGGCTGAACCGTAGAAAATACTGCCGAATAAGCAATGGATGCCAGCCCTGCAAATAATCCCGAAATAACGTAAGCCATGATATGGTAGAACTTTACATTGATACCTGTCAGGATCGTTGCCTCTTTGTTACTGCCGATCGCTAACGTATAACGTCCTATTTTGGTGTGATTTAAGATGAAAGCCATCAGAATCACCAGCAGCAGCACCCACAGAAATCCAATGGGAACCTTGGTTCCATTCACCGTAATCTTAAAAATGTTTCTAAACCAGCTTCCGGGAGCTCCTGTTGTAGGCCAGGAAATCCCAAATCTTCCCGAACACAGTGAGCCAACCCCTCTGGTGATCATACAGGTACACAGTGTTGCCAGAAACGGCGGCAGGTTCATGACTGCCACCAAAAAACCATTGAGGGCGCCGATCACCACACCAAAAAGTACGCTCACCGCCATGCCTGCCCCTACCGGCCAGCCGCAATGTACGATCAGATAACCACCGGCCAGCGAATAACAGATAAGTCCGGTACCAATGGAAAGATCCACACCACCTGTGATCAAAGGAAACGTCACACCGATCGCCATCAAAGTTATATAGTATGAGTAATCGAGAATACTCATTACTGTTGTATACTTCCTGAAGTCCGGGCTGACCACACTGAAAAACAAGAACAGCAAAATCACCACCAGAAGTACAATGAATTTTTGACCGCCCAGTTTCGACAGCGTTGTTTTTCTGTTGGAAACCGGTATTTGCGTAACTTTATTCATGTTTTCCTCCTCCTAACCTATCTCTCTTGTTGCCATATTCATGATAGACTCCTGGGAAGCTTCCTCGATGCTGATCTCACCGGTCTTCTTTCCCTCACACATAACCACGATCCGATCGCTCATTCTTAGTATTTCAGTCATCTCAGAAGAAATCATAATAATCGACTTTCCCTCTGATGCCAGCCTGTTCATCAGCTTATATATCTCATTCTTGGCACCCACATCGATGCCTCTGGTGGGCTCATCGAAGATCAGTATGTCACAGTCCCTTATCAGCCATTTTGCGATAACCACCTTCTGCTGATTGCCTCCGGAAAGATTCACTACCAGTTCATCCACTCCTGGTGTCTTAGTTGCAAGAGAATTTACATAATCCTGCGATATATTCCTCTCTGCCTTCTTATTGATAAAGAGCCCTCTCACATAATCACCAAGACATGCCATGGTACTGTTTTCCGCAACTGTCTTATGTACCACAATCCCGTAGCGCTTACGATCTTCGGAGAGATAACCGATTCCACATTTAACGGCCTCTTCCGGGGAATTGATCTCCACCTTCTGTCCATTGACATAGATATCTCCGCTCTCCTTGGCATCCGCCCCAAAGATAGCCCTGGCCGTCTCCGTGCGTCCTGCACCCATCAGCCCGGAAAATCCCAGAATCTCCCCCTTACGCAATTCAAAACTCACATCCCGCACCATCTTACCGGCGTTCAAATGCTCTACCTTGAGCACCACAGGCGCATCCTCTGCAACCATGCTCTTTTCCTTGGGATTTTCATATATAACGCGTCCCACCATCATATTGATGATGTCATCCTTAGTACACTCTTCCGTGATAAGCGTTCCCACATAGCAGCCGTCACGCATGACCGTTACGCGGTCTGTGATTACCTTAATCTCATCCATGCGGTGAGAGATATACACGATTCCGATCTGCTGTTTCCTCAGATCCCTGATGATCTTAAAAAGCTCTTCAATCTCCGTCTCCGTCAAAGCCGCGGAAGGCTCATCAAATACAATCACCTTCGCATCATGTGAGATCGCCTTTGCAATCTCGCACATCTGCTGCTTCCCAACCGTCAGGTTACTCATGGTTTCCGTAGGTTCGATATCGATATGCAGCCGGTCAAAAAGTTTTTTTGTCTCCTCATTCATTTTCCTGTCATCTATACGGATACCCTTTTTAAACTCCCGACCGATAAAAATATTCTGTGCAACCGTCAAATGCCCCAGCATATTCAGTTCCTGATGCACGATCACAATACCTGCTTTCTGTGCATCACGGGTGTTATGAAACTCCACCTCCTTTCCCTCAAAGGTGATCGTTCCGGAATCCTTCGCATAGATTCCCGTCAGCACCTTCATCAGCGTGGACTTTCCTGCCCCGTTTTCTCCCATCAGAGCATGGACTTCTCCTCTTTTGACTTCAAAATCAACCTTATCCAGCGCCTGTACACCGGGAAAAGCCTTACTGATCTCTTTCATCTTTAAAATAACTTCGCCCATCTTTACCTTCACCTTTCCAGTTTGTCCTTATCGCTGCCGATACCGCATCCGTTAATTTCTCCTGCGTCTTGCAACGACATCAGCATAGACTGCTCCTATAACAATAAGACCCGTAATAATAAGCTGATAATCCTTGGTAAAACCAAGTGCCAGAATACCCTCCTGCAAAAGGGCGATGATAAACACACCGATCACTGTACCGCCAATAGAAGCAAGTCCGCCCGCCATAGACGTTCCACCCATAACACAACCGGCAATCGCTTCATTGTTATATGTGTCGCCATATCCCGGCTGCACCGTGGTATATGCTGCTACAAAGAAGATCGCCGCAATGCCTGCCATCGTACCGCAGATCACGTATGCCAGCATTTCCCATTTCCTGACATTGACACCCGAAAGACGTACTGCCTCCTTATTGCTCCCCAGACTTAATATGTACCGTCCTGCCCTGGTCTTATTTAAAATGACGGAACAAATAACGGCAAACACCAGAAAGATCACCAGACCCACCGGAAAATCCCCAACCTTGATCAGCTTGCGGAACCATCCGTTTGCATCCACACCCTGGGGCCAGCTTACGGACTGTGTCTTCGTAAATACAGACGCTACACCCTTCGCAATATTCATACTGGCCATGGACACGATAAAGGGCGGCACCGACCAATAAGACACCAGGTAACCATTGAAAATGCCAAACATCGTTCCTACCAGAATACTGATCAGCAGACACAACAGCACCGGCATTCCATGAGATGTCAGGCAGAATCCGGATACGAGCGCCGCGCAGAACATGACCGGGCCAATGGAAAAATCAATTCCGCCCGTACCGATTACGAATGTCACCCCCAGAGATAAGAACCCCAAAAAATATACATAGTTTAAAGCGCTCAAAATTCTGGGGAGTCCCGCAAAGTTTTTGCCGGTAAAACAAAACAGGACATACATTAACACCAGCACACAGCACAGAATGATTCTGTTAAAGCCAAGTTTTTTCACAATTGGATTATGTTTTATTTTTCCCAATTTGACTCCTCCCAACCTGCCAAAATTTCCTCTTATTTCCGCCAAACTCGAACTCTTCTCACGATTATTCATCTGCCACTCCCACTTACTAAGCGAAACGTTTCGCTTTTTATCTTAAAAAAATAAGTGCTAAATCTTCACTTTTCTACTCTATTATATTACCCATCATTCCTTATGTCAATACTTTTTAGCGAAACGTTTCGCTTTTATATATTCTTTATTTTTGAAGCCTGTAGACCGGAACCCACAAAAGGGCCCCGATCTGCATTCTTCCATAACCTTCCACTATTTGATCGTCTTATACATCGGCCCGTAAGCGCCGCATGCCCTGTAATCCTGTCCTTCCCGATCTGAGCCAAAAGCATTCCACGCCGCCGGTCTGAATATTTTTTCCTCCGGTACATTATGCATACATACCGGGATTCTAAGGATAGAGCAGAGAGTAATCAGATCTGCCCCGATATGTCCATAACTGATTGCCCCATGATTTGCTCCCCAGTTGTTCATCACATCATATGCACTCTTGAAATATCCTTCGCCTGTACATCTGGGCGTAAACCAGGTGCAGGGCCATGTATAATCAGTCCGCTTCCAGAGCGTGTCGGACACCTGCTCCGGGAGATGCACCGTCCATCCCTCTGCAATCTGCAAAACAGGGCCTAAATTTTTAACAAGGTTTAAGCGAATCATGGTACAGGGCATCTCTGCCTTGGTCTCAAACCGGGAAGAGAACCCGCCGCCCCGGAAATAACCATAATCGGCAGCGCACCACTGAGTCTTACTCATAATAATGTCCTGATCCTCCTGCGTGATCTCATACCAGGGTTTCATGACTGGATTACCCTGTGCATCTTTCACAGCGCCGCATGCATCCAGACATGCCGCGCCGGAATTGATCAGATGAATGATGCCATCCGCTTCTTTCGCATGCCCTTCTATCTCATAGCCGGTCACTCTCTTAATGGACTTTCCATTCCAGCAGGTACGCACATCCGCAAAAATCTGCGCGCGGTTTGTAAGCAGTTTCATAAACAACATGCCCAGGCCGTTCAATACATCGTTCTCCGTAGCCAGGATATAGGGCTCTCTTGCCCCGTTCCAGTCAAAGGTGGTATTCAAAAGCGCCTCCGGGAAGTCCGCATTGGGATAAAAATCCGTCCACTGACGCTGTCCCTGAAATCCTGCTGCAATAGCGTTGTGTCCGACCATTTCTTCCTCGCATCCTTCGGGAAGATTGTCATTGCCGTTCATCAGGTCTTTGATGATCACCATCATTTTCACGACAAACTCCCAGGTCTCCTCCTTTTTCTCAGGAGATGCCTTTACAAAATCAGGGTTCTTATCCCATCCTTCCTTACATTTCTCCTTCGTCCACTTCAAGGCCTTCTCATATTCCGCCTTGTCATAAATCTCTTCCGTCATACGGCGTATGATCTCCACCTCATCCACAGACTCCACACGCATGCCCAGATATTCTTCAATAAAAGCAGGGTCAATAATAGAACCGCCGATTCCCATGGTCACGGATCCTATCTGCAAATAAGATTTTCCGCGCATAGTTGCCGCCGCCACAGCCGCGCGCCCGAAACGCAAAAGCTTCTCAGCGACATCATCCGGAATCGACATATCGTCTGCGTCAACCACATCATGCCCGTATATACCGAAAGCCGGAAGGCCTTTCTGTGCATGGGTTGCCAGCACCGATGCCAGATAAACCGCACCGGGACGTTCCGTTGCATTTAATCCCCACACACCCTTGATCGTCATGGGATCCATATCCATCGTCTCAGCGCCATAGCACCAGCACGGTGTCACAGTCAACGTGATGTCAACCCCGGCCTTTTTAAATTTATCAGCACATGCCGCCGTCTCACCAACACGGCCAATCGTTGTATCCGCAATCACAACCTTCACCGGCTCTCCGTTGGAATACCTGATGTTTTCCTCAAAAAGTTTTGCCGCCCCGCGTGCCATATTCATGGTCTGTTCTTCCAGGGACTCTCTTACTTTCAAAGGGCCTCTCCTGCCATCAATAACAGGCCTGATCCCAATCACGGGGTAATCTCCTACCAATCTGCTCTTTGCCATTTTAACGCCTCCTAATGCATTCTTCACCAACAACATCTTCTCTGTTTACAATTTTGCCAACCTGTAGAGCAAAACGTTTCGCTCTTTAGTCATTATATACAATGACAACAAAGAACAAAAGCGATATAATAAAAAAAAATGGTAGAATATTCACCTGTTTTATTGTATGGGAGAACTTCATGAAATATATAGATTATAAAGAACGGCGCAAACAGGGAACCTTTAGTTTTCCCATTGCCTACTATCATCAGACGCCCCACAGCCCGCGATACCACATGCCCTGCCACTGGCATACACATTGTGAAATTATTCACTTTCTTTCCGGTACTTTTCACATGACACTCGACAATAGTTCACACCTGTATAAAGAGGGGGACATCATTTTTATCTCTGACGGGGTATTGCATGGAGGTACCCCTAACGATTGTATCTATGATTGTATCGTCTTCGATTTGCAGATATTGATGAAAGATAACCATGCCTGCGCCCAGACTTTACAGGATATTATGAACCACCGGATACTGATCGATACCTTCCTGTCCGCGAGCAGTTCCCACATCCTGCCGCTGATGCAGAATCTCTGTGCCGCCCTCTCTGGCAAAAAGGAAGGCTACGAGTTCATGACACAAGGATATCTTTACCAGCTCCTGGGAATCATTCTGGAAGAACACCTTTATCAAAAGCAGGATAAAAATCCGGAATCCGCACAGCAGCTTAAGTCCATCAAAAATGCGCTCTCCTACATCTCCCAGAACTATTGTAACACCATTACACTGGAGGATCTCGCAAAGATTGCCGGCATGAATCCCAAGTATTTCTGCCGCTATTTTCGCAGTATGACAGAACGTACCCCTATCGACTACCTGAATTACTATCGGATAGAATGCGCCTGCGAAATGCTCTCCACCAAGAATCTTTCCATTAAAGAAACCGCCATCTGCTGTGGATTTAATGATGAGAGTTATTTTATCAAGACTTTTCATAAATACAAAGGCACTACGCCAAAGCAATTTCTGAAAACCAGATTTTAAGAAAGGATCCGATTGTCATGAAAGCAAACCCCGTTATTACCAGACTGCCCCGCCTGCTTTTACCGGCTGCAATCTGTCTCCTGTGCGTCTACGGCGCTGCTCAAAGCGCCTCTCCCGCAGCGCCCTTTTCACCCGCAGGCTGGGAAGCTGACAGTAACAAAGTCATCGCTTTATCCAATAATCGTTACGATACCTACGATTCCGTCTATGGTGGTCTTTGCTATACTTTTCCTCAGCAATACCAGGGACGGGATGGTACAATCAAATATATGTTTGATGACAGGGACAAGCTGATGTCTGTCGCCTGGGCATATACGACCCCGGATCAGGACGAATTGTTCGCCCTGTACGAACAGCTCCATGCCGAAATAGAGGCTGTCTACGGTGCCAGCGGTTACAACTCGGATACCGGAACCAGCGCCGGTGATGTGTGGTATCTGGAAGACGGCGATATCATCATCTCCGTCATGAATACACCTTCCAATAAAGCCTTACAATATGCCTACCTGCATCCTGATGTCTCCAACCACCAAAAATAGCAGCGATGTGTGGTGCTGGGAAGAATTCATCCCCACTCAAAACATCCCCATAATCTTCTCATTAAAAGATCCACGCAGTGTGTCATAATCCGTATAGGAAAGCTGGCTGCTGTTCTTAAAGCGTACTCTCCACTCATCGCGCAGCGCATCCGCCAACAGCACGGCACATTCATTCTGCGTTAAAAGGATTGCCGGAAACACATAATAAATCATGAAGCAGTTGATATCCACCTGTCTGGGCGCGGATATTTTACCTCTTTTGGAAAACTGATGTTCCACGACATCTGCAAACATCCCTGCCACCTCTCTGGCTTTGGCTTCCCGATCCGACTCCCGCTCCAGCATCTGTGTCATTTCCTGGAAAGTCTGCCCATGTATCTCCCTGAACTCCGTCATCCATTTATCATAGGACTTCTTTTTCAGACCGTCCGTCATGGGATACATTTTAGCAAACATCTGTTCAATACGTTCCTGCATAACTTCCTCCGTCTTACTTGACTTTTGTTAATTTACTGCTATACTTAATATCTGGAAAAACCGCAAAACAGGATTTTCCATAATATATACGTCAGTTCGAGACCTTCCTGACGTTAAACAAAACTAAAGGAGAACAAGATCATGAAAAACAAAACAGCCGCTGTCCCCGCAAGGACAGCCACTTCGCCAACGCTCGCGCTGGTTCAGGCGGCCATGGTCGCCGCTATCTACGTTGTGCTCACCTTTATAGCCAACGCCTTTGGACTTGCCAATCATGTCATTCAAGTCCGTTTCTCAGAAGCACTCACCGTTCTGCCCTTTTTTACCCCGGCGGCAATTCCCGGTCTCTTTATCGGATGCCTTCTTAGTAACATACTGACAGGCTGTGCCCTGCCGGATATTGTATTTGGCAGTCTGGCAACTTTGATCGGCGCCGTGGGCACTTACGCTCTTCGAAGATGGAAATGGTGCGCACCCGTATGTCCGATCATTGCCAACACGCTCATTGTCCCCCTGGTACTGATTTATGGATATGGGCTTTTAATCGAGGGCATGAACATCCTGCAATGCTATGGATATTACTGCCTCACCGTGGGCGCCGGGGAAGTGATTTCCTGCGGCATTTTAGGTATGATACTGCTTACGGCATTGCAGAAATATCAAGATAAAATATTTGGGACTTATTAAAGTCCATATCTATCATGGTAATCAGCTTTTACAGCATTTATGTAAGATGCGTTCTACTATTTTTTCGCTCTGTGGCAGGAAAAATCCTGCCACAGGCCCTACCAGACAGGCGCAGACGATCGTTCCAATGCCAAAGGAGCCTCCCAGCACAAATCCCACCACCACAAAAGATACATCCACGATGATTCGCACAATACCAAACTTTTTATGAGATTTTTCACTGATCACCAGCGCTACCAGGTCATTGGGCCCGGTTCCCGCATCCGACTTGATCACGATCGTCATGCCGAAAGCCAGTATCACACAGCCCAGGGCAAGCACCGGCAGTTTGAACCATAATGTCCGCTCCTGTGCAAATATAAATTGCAGGAGTCTGGTAAAAAAATCAATGATAGGCCCGCCGCATACCATACAGAGAATGGTTCCAATCTTAATATAGCTTCTGTCCACGATCAAAAGTACCAGTATGATCAGGAAACAAATGGCAATGTGGGTGTAGCCGTGGGTCAGCGCCGTCATACCGGTCACGCTGCTTATCGTGCGGAAGATACCCTGCACCAGCACATTGAAGGGATCCGCCCCCAAATCAGTCAGCAGGAATAGGGTCACTCCCAGATGCGCTATTGTCAGTCCAATCAGCAAAATTACCACCCGCAAAACCAATTCTTTTATCGACCGCTTCATATTTCCACTCCTTCTATGGTTTATGTGAAATCTCCCTGTTCATGTATCTCTTTCAGATAATCCCTGACCATCAGCAGATCTTCCAACACTACAATACTTTTTTCCCGCATCTCCTCTGTAGCCGGAAGCATATCCGGCACCATGATCGGTCTCATCCCTGCGCTGTATGAGGAACGGATTCCATTATAGGAATCCTCTATGGCATATGCCAGCTGGGGGCTGACACCCATTTTATCACAGGTCATCAGATAGATATCCGGTTCCGGTTTGCTTCTTTTTAACTGATCCCCACCCATTATCACTTTA
>CAMNXA010000035.1 GCA_946566685.1 uncultured Lachnospiraceae bacterium | reverse complement strand
TGGTACATATGTTTTCAAATTTATTAGGAAGTCAGCTTCTTTCTCCATATTCAACTGAAATCAGCATGACTATCCGCTATACTAAAATGTTCTTTTGTGGCTGCCTTGCTTTATATTGTGTTATTTCAAAAAAATTTAACGAGGAATACAATAATTTGATGCAATCAAATAAAGGTATTTTTCCCGCGTATATGATATGGAGAATAAGAACCTGCAAGAATCCAACTACCCCGCAAAAGCACAGAAAGGCATAACCGTAATCTGCGTCACCTTGTTATCCTCCGCCGAAAACCAGATACTGATATTGCCGAAGCCGTCCCCCGTAATAAGGCAGTTCTCCACTTCCCCGTAGGGGGACGCGTAAAACCCATAGGCGCTTAACTTTTTCCACGCATCATCTACGCTGATACCAGGATAAATGCCAAAAATCGTCACATCCCCCACTTTCTCGCCATAATAGGAAAGATCGCCCGCATCAAGCGCTGTGAAGGAAAAGACCTCTCTCCCGTCAACCAGCCCAACCGTATGCTCCTCAAAATTCGGTTCTGGCTGTTCCAATTCAACACCGTATTTTTCCGAGAGAAGTGTCTGTGCCGCGTTGAGAAAACGATCCTCACTTAAAATCAACAATCCAAGATCATCCGCCGTATCGGTTCGTTCCCTGCCTGCTTCTTCCGCTTTCAATTTCAGATAGGCCGGCGTAAAATCCGCATAGGATTCATGTTCCAAAGGCTGATAGGGAACTGTAATCTCCTGTGCGCCATCCATCATTTCATCGTACCATTTTTCATAGTCCGTCTGATTATATTTATAGTTTTCGTATTCATAGGATGGTTCCACACCCTCCGAAATGTTAAACAAAGTCCCGTCCTCATCCGTATCCAACTCCTGCGGGAAAGGCTGACCCTCGTACTCATCGTAAATTTCCTTATCCCAGGTATGCACATAGGCAATCTGCTTATAGGAATCGCTCTCCGCTTCATATTGATAAAGCGCAAAAGGCCAGAACTCTCCATGCGTATGGTTGTGGGAAGCCTCCGCTTTAATCATACCGTTGTCATAATAGGTAAGCATCGGCCATTCCGTAAACTCACGTTTCAATTCATCGAGAACTGGATCGTAGTCATAGATAATTTCCATCATGCCTGCCATACTAGCATTGACATAACAGACGATCAATTCCTCCCTGCCGTCCCCGTCAATATCTGCCACCGCAAAACGATTGTCACTCATCTGCCCAAACCCGTTCTCCAAAGAAGAAGTGTCTAACTCTCCATTCGGAAGCTGCCATGCCGCCGTGATTTGAGAAAGAATGCCGCCGTAATAATGTCTGACCTGCGCCGCATACAGGGCCTGTGCATTCTCTGCCGCTGCTTCGTCAGCATTTTCCATGTCTGTGCTGTCAGGTACCACTGTTTCCTCCAATTCAGTTTTTTCTGTTCCTTCAGCAAACGTGTTCCCGCTCTCTCCACCATTTTGTTCTATTGGCTCGATACCAGGCTGTTCTGACCCAGTCTCTTTCCCGCCACAGCCAACTAAAAGTATACTAACCGCACACATCAAAACAATACCCTGTTTTTTTAAGCTTCCTATTTCTTTTTTCACGTCTTTATACCCCATCTCTCCTTCGTAATGTTTCCTTATACTATATACTATCCTTGACTATCTGAAAATATATGATAGTATGAAACTGATAGGAAAGCATAACATTTAATGGAAATCGGAATTTTATATTATGTGGAATGATAAACGAATCCCTGACGCAATCAAAAAGAGAATTTTAATCAGCATATTACTGCTTCTTATCGTATTTCTGGCAGATAATCGCAGCTATCTATTTACTTATCTTCCTTACAGATTTGCCTATGAACAACGGGAGGCATACTTACAGTCTGGTCGCTTGCAGCATAATTATGTGCGCGTGGTTATCCTGGAACAGGGCGAAGCCATAGCAAAAGATATCGTGAAACGCGCTTATGGCGAGAAAACCTTCAGCGTGATAACCGTAGGATATAGTGCGGATCGTAAACCATCCGTAGTGAGGACCTCCCTCATAGTGACCTCTGGTCAACTGGCTGTCCTGACAGCATTGATCCTAAGCAATCTGCTGTTTGTATGGAAGCTTCGCAGCGGGCGGGTAATTTGACTCGGTATAGGCAATAGGAGCAGTCATTTTCCGACAGCCCCTTATTGATCACCAACACTTTTCCAGCTTCATATCCCAGTCAAGTGCATACGGGCCATCGTCCATCTGGAACATCATCTCACATATACGGCGCCGTTCCTGGGTGGGCGAACTTTCTCTTAAATCCACATCCCTTTGCCAAAACCGATACCCTAGCAGATACCCTTCTATCATCTCATCCCATGAATCATACATTGACTGTAAGATCAGGGAATTCTCAAGGGAAGCATCCATTGCTTCCTCATAGGTCATATATCCGCAGAGGTAAAAAGATGCATATAAATGATTTACCCGGCAAAGTTCCCATGCCGCCATGTCATCCGCTGTCAGACCATCCTGGTACATTTCATATGCAATACGGTATCTGTCTTCTTGATCTGCCTCTACATACCCGGACAATCTTTTCCCAAATTCTCTTTCATCAAGGTCAAGCAGCCCTAATTCTCTCAACTCCTCCATATATTCCTGACAGGTATTCCAATGACCGTTTTCCTGTAAATGTTCCACCGTCTCCAGTGCGGATTCTCTGTCACTAACATTCCAATTCTGTTTCAATAACATTTTTTCAAGCCTTACATTTTCTTTAGTCTGTTTCAGGCCTCCAATCTTCTTCCAATCCCATCCGTTCGAGTAAGTAATGGGCGCATAAGTGGCATTGAACCATAAAACAGTGTCCGGAAGCGTTTCTTCTTCCATAACCTCCCCTGTCCCTGTCAGATCAGACATTGTCAACAGAGGTTCTTCTTTCTGCGGCAAATCTTCAGCAGATTCTTCCTTCCTGCTTTCCGGATAGTATTGCGACAGATCCATCCCATAAGCTGTTTCTATTTCCCGTATCACCGTCTCCGTAGCATCATCGTACTGCTCCTCCGATAAAAAGAGTTCCAGCGCAAGATAATGCTTCTTATCATATTGCAGGTAGCATAATACCTCTGTTTTGGGCACATATACTTCCGTACTGGCCGACATTTTCTCATAAGATATAATGGCATAAAAGGCATCCTCAAAACCAGGAACCGGTATCATGATACTTTTCCAGATATTACGGATTGTTTCTACGTTGCCGGCCCGATATTCATATTTACTGTCAAAATTGGTCTTCAATTCCGTCATTAAGTCGCTTCCCATGTAAAATTCTTCCACATCCGCTGTCATCCAGACACCATGCAGTAAGGAAAAGGTATGGGAATCTCCTGTTTTGGTATAATATTCTCTGGGAATCATGACCTGACAGGCCCCCTTCCCGTCATAATCAGCCAATTCGACTGCGCCAAGATACTGATATCCTTCCATCTCCTCCAATTTCTTATCATTTTCTTTTGCTGTATATTCATCCTGATTAATTTCATTTGCCTTTAACGGCATTCCTGTTTTGAATTCTGACAGTTCAATTCCGTAACACTTCTCCAATTCCGCAATGATCAACTCTGTTTGTTCATCCACCCCATCCATAATCATCTGCAACGACCATTTCACACATTCCCCAGGAGCTTGTACTACCATGTACTCCAATACCCTGATTTCAAAAGGACTATCACTCTGGATATCCTTTCCGTTATAAATGAAATATCTGTCATCTCCGTTTTCCACGATTTCGCTGCAATAGAAATCCGCATAATCACGATCCGGCCCGGTTAAAATTTCCAGCATCTGATCATAATATGCTTCAAAGCTTTCATAGTCTGGTGTCCAGTTAACATACGCGTTAAAATAAATGCCATGTTTATTATAAAAGGCGTATCCCTGATCGATTTCAATCCCCTTCGGCAAATAGAGTTCACACTTTATTTTGGGGTCATTCAGATCCACCATCTGTTGTTTTTCTAAATAAGTAAAATCATTCTGATCCTTGCCCGCTGCTTTTTCCTTTATTTTTTCCTTTATTTTCGTCTCTTTGTGTACTGATTCCTCTTTCTTCTCCGCATCTTCCGTGTTTTCCCTTTTCGAAACATCCAAATGGCCATTTCCGCAGCCTACAGACAATAATACTAATATGATACAGAGCACTAAAAGGATACCCCATTTGCGGTTACATTTTTTTATCATTTATTCCCCCTATGGAATTGCTTATTCTGACACAGCCTATTTCACCGATTTACATAAGCTTTCGTTTTCATGCCAAAACCCCTGTTTATTCATATGTATACCCCTGTAATCTTCTTACCCGAAACCTATACCATCATGCTACAATGAAATTCCGGGCAGGTCAAGGAAAAACATGCACTGCGTAATTCTTGCCAACGCAACGATAGATTAATATGTTATAATATCCATAAACATATACCCTGATCACCGAGGTAAAAAATGAATACAAATAAGACTTTTTCCAAAACTACATCCCTGACAGAAGGCTGTATCTGGCAGCAGATCATTGCCTTTGCACTCCCGCTTTTTGTGGGCAATCTTTTTCAGCAGTTATATAATACTGCGGACTCCCTGATTGTGGGAAATTTTCTGGACAGCAATGCGCTGGCGGCAGTTTCTTCTTCCGGAAATCTGATTTTTCTTATGGTGGGATTTTTTCAGGGTATCTCTGTGGGCGCCGGTGTCGTCATCTCCAAATATTATGGCGCCAAAGATTATCAGGAAGTGAAAAAAGCAGTGCATACCACAGTGGCTTTCGGCCTGGCTGCCGGTATTTTTCTGACCATATTCGGAACGCTTATGACCTCCCATATTCTCATATGGATGGGAACGCCCGCAGATGTGCTGCCGGAATCTACCATCTATTTCAAGATCTATTTTATGGGCTCTTTGTCCTTCGTCATGTACAATGTTTTTGTGGGAATCCTGCAATCCATCGGTGACAGCCGCCATCCGCTTATCTATCTGGTGATATCGTCTGTCATCAATATCCTGCTGGATCTTTTGTTTGTGGCTGTACTGGGGATGGGCGTGGGCTCTGCCGCTGTCGCTACGATCCTGTCACAGTTCATCAGTGCCTTCTTGTGTTTATACCGTCTCACCTGCAAGAGTCCTGATGAATACCGTGTCTATATAAGGCAGATTCGTTTCGATCTGCCAATGCTGCATCAGATCATTGCTAACGGTCTGCCCGCAGGATTTCAGAACTCCATCATTTCCCTGGCCAATGTGATCGTACAGTCAAACATCAATAAGTTCGGCAAAATGGCTGTCGCCGGAAGCGGCGCCTATTCCAAGATAGAAGGCTTCGGCTTTCTGCCCATCACCTGTTTTGCCATGGCGCTCACCACATTTATCAGTCAGAATCTGGGCGCCAAACAATACGACCGGGCCAAAAAGGGAGCCCGGTTCGGTATTCTGTGTTCTGTTATCATGGCAGAACTTGTAGGTGTCTTTATTTACTTTACCATACCAACCCTGATTGCAGCCTTCAACCGCACTCCGGAGGTGATTGCCTACGGTACCATCCATGCCCGGATAACGACCCTTTTCTATTTCCTGCTCTCTTTCTCCCACTGCATTGCGGGTATCTTAAGAGGCGCCGGAAAGGCTGCCGTGCCCATGCTCACCATGCTATGTTTCTGGTGTATTGTCAGAGTAAGTTACATTACCATCATTGTACATTTCATCCCGGTAATCCATGTAATCTTCTGGGCTTACCCGCTGACCTGGTCGTTAAGTTCCATTGTCTTTCTCATCTATTTCCTGAAAGCCGACTGGGTACATGGTTTTGAGAAATAAATATTATCGGAGGAAACCGGCTTTGCAAAATCAATCAGGAGCCATTCTCAAGCCAGGGACTAAGGTACTGTTCCTCCACCGGCCAGGGGAAGACTGTCGGGGTGGATCTGTATTCATTGGGACGACTGCTCGTGACCTGATAGGCAAACCGATAGGACTTGCCCCGTTGATTTACATATTCCGCCGAAATAAGAATACCGGGCCAATTCCTTTCCACCAAATCTTTCTTATAAAAATAATTACTGTTGACCCACTCACCTTTTTCATCATACACAAAGACCTGAATGGTATCGTCATCTTCATAATCATCCAAATTGCTAAAAGACGCAAAATACAGCCTGGTATCTTCCACTTCTTTCATAATCCAGGAAAGATCTTCCGGATAAGGCAGTCTTGGTGCATCCGCACCTGTATACTCAAATGCATCTGACAGTACATAATCGCTGTCAGTATAAGTAACCCCATCCCCGGAAGCACGCACTGCAAAATAGTAATATCCGTTATCCCAGAATTCGTTGGCCAGATGCAGATGAAAAAAGTCTCCAACTCCATCTCCCCGCATGGATCTTTCAACTCCCCATTCACTCTTATCAAGGTCAGGCGGCGTTGGCGTATCACAGCGATATAATCTCCAGTCATACTGCACTTCGTTAGCCACACCGGAATCAGGCACATTCCTCCACAATGCAATCCCTGTATCTGCATCCCAATGGGGATCTTCCGGGGAAGGCAGAACGATCAGACCTGTACCCCCAGACTGTACCGTTTCTTCTGTCGCATTCTGTCTTAATACAACACTGCCCGCAAGGATAAACAAAAGGGACACGACAACAACACACACAATATTTCTGCGTGTGCTGGTAAACGCACGCTCCACCTGCCGGACAGATTGATACCGTTTATTGGGATCAAGATTGGTACATTTGGCCAGAATTTTTTTATATCGTTTCCTCCAGACCTTCCCATCTAAAATCTGTTCCAGGGTAACACCAAGCGCATAGATATCTGTCCGTTCATCTGTCTGGGAAAAACCATACTGCTCCGGCGGTGCATATCCGCGAGTGCCAAGCCTTACTGTGTCCTGCTCCTTTTCCTCCTTCGGCATACGGGCCGCATCAAAATCAATCAGACGTATATGCCCGTCTCTTGCAAGAAGAATATTGGATGGTTTAATATCCCGATGAATGATCCCTCGCGCATGCAGCAGTTCCAGAACGGAACAGAGTTCCCGGACAATATCCAAAAACTGTTTTCCGGACAACTCCTCACTGCCAAGCGATTTTCCTTCTACATATTCCTCAATAACAGTTGTGGCATCATCAGACAAGATCACTTCATACACCTTGGGCAGATAAGGATGTATAAGCTCCTTTAGTTCCATATAGACAGGGTGCTGTCCCTTTAATTCTTTACGAATATAAAGCTTCTCCCCATCCTGCTCCTGTATCAGATGTACTGTGCTTTTATCACTCTGTTTTAGTATTTTTATCTCTTTGTACTCCATGTTCCCTATTATTCCTTCCACCCTGATACTGTCTGCCAAAATTATATCAAACAAAGCCCTGTGCTACAATAATTTCCTGAACAAAGGCATTTTCTTCAATAGGTAGGTTACAAAACCTCCGATAATCATGCTGATCACGCACCACCCAAAAGATGTAACCATCGATGGAAGCCATCTTTCCATAAAAGATTCATACCGTTGATACAATACCAGTTTAAGATAGTGATCGAGAAGATAAATACCAAAGGTAAGCGATCCCAGAAAACAGACTGCCTTTGCTATCCTACCGGTCGATAATACCGGATATTTGATTACAACAACGTATTTCATAAGCACAAATGCGTCTATTGCCAACAGATAGTCAAACAGAGAAATAAAATTCCCACGCTCCGCCCCTTCCCAGAAACTGCACAGGCAGGACAAGGATATCCCTGCAAGGACCGTTGCTGTCAGAATTGCCCACTGTCTTTTAGAGAGTGACTCTATGTCTGATATATGGTCTAAATAATATCCTTCCAGCGGATAAAAGAAGGCCGGAAAAGTGGCAAGTGCAACCGAGAACTCACCTGCCAGAACAATTTCATCATTGCCTGTCATCTGTAAAAAGAGATTACATACAGGCAGTAAGGTACATACCAGAAAATGCAGAACAAGCAGCGTATAAAAGTCCTGACGGCTCATCTGCCTCGCAATCTTTTGTATGACTGGAAGCAGCAAAAGGAAGCCAAGATACGCATAGAGATACCAATATGCTCCTGTCTCTTCCAACTCTCTGGCAAACACTCCATATAGATAACGTTTTACTGTGAATTCATGCTCTCTTCCCTGTATGATCGCATACAGATGACACTCCAAATAAATTCCCAGTTCAAACAGAAGTATTACAGAACAGATTCTACTGATTCTTTTCTTTAAAACCGTAACAATATCTTCCTGTCTATCGAGCAGCAGTGCACCGGAAACCATAAAAAAGAGCGGCACATTGATTTTGGTGAGAACCGATAAGATCATATAGATCACCTGCTTGACTCCGGAAGAATTCATAAACAGGGTAAAGCCCTTTACGTGATTAAAAATCACCAAAAAGCAGGCTATGCATCTTATCCATTCATAATAGACTTTTTTACCGCCGCTTTGCCTGGACGGTCTTATCTTCCCGTATTCCATGCTTTCCCTACTATCCAGAACAGAATATATTGCCCCAAGACAGTATTTTACAGTATATTTTGACACTTTTGGTCTACTGGCAGGCGACATTTCTCGAAGAAAACAGGACTTTTGTCTCTAATCTTGTCACTCCGGATATAATTATGTATAATGAACGCAGACTCAGCCGTCTGTGCTTACAGCTTCTGGGAATATGGTATCATGGAGGGATCCTGATATGGAACTGAAATCAACAGATGAATTAACCCATGAGATTAAATCTGTTACGAATATTGAAGATTATCTGACGAAAAACAGAAAAAGTATGCTCGCCACCAGTCTGTCCGAGCATCTGAATCTGCTTTTGACACAAAAAAAGATCAGAAAGGCTGACGTGATCCGCCACTCTCAGCTTGGCCGGGCTTATGTATATAAAATATTCGCCGGCGAAAAAATTCCCACAAGAGACAAGCTGATCGCTTTGGCATTTGGTCTGGGCCTTTCTGATCTTGAAACTCAAAAAATGCTCAAATTGTCCGGTAATCGGGAGTTATATGCAAGGGATGAACGGGATGCCCTGATCCTGTTTGCCCTGCAACGGAATAAAACCGTTTTTGAAGTCAATGAACTGCTGACCGATCACAATCTTGCGATTCTCAATACCTCAAAAGAATAATTCCCTCAGATGGTAGATGCAATGATCTGCATATTGCCCTGTAGTTCCACCATGCCATATCCACAGGGCAGGATGAAGTGGTCACCCTTTTGTATCATCTGTCCATTGAGCAGTCCTTCTCCCTCTATCACACTCATGATCAGGAAAGGGTGTTCCTGTTCAAACGAGATACTCTCCGTCACCTCCAATTTCCAAACTTTATAATAATCACAGGAGATCAGCAGGTTCATCTGGTTCTTTGGCAGTTCTCCCGCTTTCATAACACTCTCCTCAGCTGACTTGGCCGGCACTGTGATCACATCGATGCTCTGCGCCACATGGAGCTGTCTGGGCTTCCCATCGGTGAGCCTGTCATAATCATAAACGCGATAGGTAATATCACTGTTCTGCTGTGTCTCCAACAGCATAATGCCGCCCTTAATCGCGTGGACAGTCCCCGGATCGATCTGGATAAAGTCGCCCTTTTTAATCGGAAGTTCCCGAAGGAACTCACTCCATCTGCCCTGACGGATCATATCCTCCAATTCCTGCCTGTCTTTCGCATGATGTCCGATCACCAATGCTGAATCTTCCTCACACTCCAGGATATACCAGCATTCAGTCTTTCCAAAAGAACCATTCTCATGTATCTTCGCATAGGCATCATCCGGATGTACCTGAATACTGAGATCCGATTTTGCATCAATGATCTTGGTCAACAGCGGGAATCGGTCATACCCCGTCTCGCCAAAGAGTTCCGGGTGCTGCTCCCACAGTTTGGACAAAGTACATCCCGCGTATATTCCCTCTTTCACTGTGCAATCTCCATTGGGATGGGCACTGACTGCCCAGCATTCTCCTGTATCGTCTCCCGGAATCTGGTAGGGCCACTCGCTTCCCAGCCGGCTGCCGCCCCAGATCATCTGTTTAAATACCGGATTTAAAAATAAAATCGGTCTTTCCTTTTCATTGATCGATAACATCGCACCATTTGTCTCCATTACTTTTTGATACCAGTAAGCCGAATCCTTCACGATCCGCTTCTGGGTGCTAAAATCTACATACACAATGCCAAACCGCTCGGTATATCCCTTGTTCCATTCAAAATTGTCGAGAAAGGTCCACAGAAAATATCCTCTAACGTCCACGCCGTCATCACTGGCCTTCTGCAATGCAGAAAGATAAGTATCCAAAAATGTGATCCGATTGGGATCGTGTACTCTCCCGTCTTTTGAAACGATATCATGGCAGGACATGCCGTTTTCTGTGATATAAAGGGGCAGCCTGTATCTCTCATAAAGGAACTTCACGCCCCAGTAGAGACACTGCGGTGTCACCGGCCACCCCGCCGCCGTCTTGGGAAATCCCGCGGGTCTGTCCACAAATTCCGGTTTTCCATCCTTACCAGCACGGATTATATAGCCATTATAGATATTCTGTCCCATAAAATCCAACGGCTGTGAGATCAGCCTCATATCCTCTTCGGTTATGGCCGGCAGATAGTCTTTGAACTTGGCCATTCCCTCCTCCGGATATTTTCCCAGAAATACCGGATCCGAAAACCATGCCACATTCCAGGTCCAGTTGTCCATCGGGTTATGGAAAGAAAACAGCACCTGTCTGGCCGCCTCGATATCCTCCGGACTGTCACTGGCCGGATAGGCCATACCACAGGTTGGCGCATACCCTACCTGGATGGGACGGGAAGCATATTTGCGCAGATTGATGACTGCCTGCCCATGGGCCCGCAACGCGTTGTGCGCAATCTGGAAGGTTTCTTCATAACTCAGTTTTTTACCCGGTGCATTGACACCATGCAGATGCCCAAGCCCGACAAAACACTGCGGTTCATTCAATGTGATAAAATATTCACAAACATCCGAGAAATTCTCGGCTATCACCTTCGCATACTCCCCAAACCAGCCGATGATATCCTCATTAAGCCAGCCGCCCCTGTCCTGCAAGGCCTGCGGCAGTTCCCAGTGATACATGGTCAGGTACGGAGTGATCCCGTTTTTCTTCATCTCCTGAATCATATCCCGATACAGGGCTACCGCTTTTTCATTGACCGCACCTGTTCCCTCCGGCATCAGTCTGGCCCAGCTGACAGAGAAGCGATATGCCTTGATTCCCAACAATCGCATCAGCTTGTAATCCTCTTTATAACGATGCATATGATCACACGATACCATAGCATCCATGCCATCCTGAATCCCTCCTTCTTCCGCGAAGGTATCCCAAATCATCTTGCCTGCGCCGTCCTCCGGATCCCGGCCTTCCACCTGATAAGCGCTGCTGGCTACACCCCATACAAAATCCTCTCGAAACATCTCATCTCATCCTTTCTCAAATAGTAATCCTATCCGTCTTTTTAACAAACAGTTCCTCAAACTGCTTACTATCCATAAAACATCACTCACGCAGACGCGATCACGGATACCAGATAAAATGGCACCGCATCATTTTCGTGCGTTTCTGTCAGCCGTATCTCCACCCTGTGTCTGCCCTCAGATATATGATGCGCCAGAGTGCTGATATAGAGACAATCGCCCCATGTCTCATCGAAGTTGGCATCCAGCATAACCGCATTGTCCTCATCCCCATCCACCACTGCAACAGCCACCGGTGCCGGCTGTTGCACGGACTTTCGGTACTGCACGGCAATCTCGGT
The DNA here is from genome assembly GCA_946566685.1 of uncultured Lachnospiraceae bacterium. Lineage (GTDB taxonomy): Bacteria > Bacillota > Clostridia > Lachnospirales > Lachnospiraceae > UBA3282. Next base: position 19,141 of record CAMNXA010000035.1, on the reverse strand, counting down.
TCCTTCCACTTCAAAGACAATACTCGCACCTTTGTCAGAAGCCGTATATCCGCCCCGGAAGTTATCATTGACATATTTCTTAAATGCCGTGTCCGCTTCGAAACCGTCACAGATTGGCTCACTGTTATCATTCTGATAGCGTCTGGCCCGCTCATAGGCATTGACTGTAAGAGGCGCTGGGAATCCTGCCGGCTCTTCCTCCTCCTGCATCTGTATGTAAACCTTATCCAGAAAATCTGTGCTCACTTCCGCTAATAATGCATGCCCGTCCGTATTCGGGTGCAGATCATCCGGCGTAATCTGACGATTCTCTATCGCACCGCAGACAACTTCCGGATAGATTGTTGTCTTCATACTGACGCTGGGCAGATTGTAATATGCTCCAATCTCCCGGTGCTTCTCCTCCGCACTCATCCCTGTATCGTAGCAGATATTATGAAGCAGCAGAACGGCCGGCTCACAGATATTTCCATACACCCTGCGCACCAGTCCCTCATAAGTCTCTTTATAAAAATCCGTATTTTCGTCATTGACCGAAAACTCAATACAGACAAAATCCGGTTTGTATAACAATACATCCTCTTCCACCCTGGCTGCGCCAAACTGAGATGTAGTACCACCCACACCTGCATTCACATATGTGAATGCCGTCCTGGGAAACCGCTTTACAAACCAGTCAAATACCAGATAAGCATAACAATTCGTGTACTGCGTAGACACAGAACCCTGCGTAATAGAACCGCCCAGAAAGGCCATCGTCACGCGGTCTCCCTGCGCCGCCCTTCTCATCATCTGTTTCAGCCGGTAAAGATTCCCTCTGTGTACCCAGCCTCTGTCTGCATGGATCTCATATCCCATACTATGTAAATCCTCCCCAAAACCGTAATGACAAACTTCATAATTAAATTATTAATCATTATACTTAAAAATTTAAGTTCTCATCCAGTATCCATCTAATGAGATTTTGTGGAAGTTTCTATAGGAATTACTCACGAACTCACGCCATCTCAACACAATATCCTAATAAGAAACTTCCATCACAAAATCCCCGCGTATTGCTTTATCCCTCGAAGTTTGTCTCTATTCTACTAGCTAATCTGTAAAATAACAAGGCATCCGCAAAGGTTTTTTCATTTTCGTAAACCATGCACAAATTCACAATCTATTTCTGACTAATTTTTACTTAATAATACTTAAATAAATCTCCATTACTGCTTCGCTTCCGGAAGGCGCAGGCGAAGCAGTCGTTTGGCAAGCTGCCGGAAATTAAACGGTATGAGCGGATAGATATAACTCTTGTCCGATAATGTCTTATTGCAGATGATCGACACAACAAAAATCAAAATGGCGGCTATATAACCATAAAGATCAAAAATTGCCGTCAGGATGAGATTGATGATCCGCATAAATTTCAGGGCATATCCCAGTTCATAATTCTGCTGCGTATAATTGGCAATGGCCACAAACGCCATATATAGCATAACCTCCGAATTAAACCAGCCGCTGTTGACCGAAAACTCTCCCAGCACCAGCGCCGCCATGACACTAAGAGGGGTGCTGAGCATATTGGGCGTATTCACCGCCGCCAGCTTCAGGCCGTCAATGGCCAACTCCAGGATCAAAAACTGCGCAATCAGCGGAATGTTGGATTCCTCTTGTAGCATAATGAACTGAAAGGATTCCGGCACCCAGTCAGGATTTTGCATCAGCAGTAAGAAAGTCGGCGTCATGATATACGTGAGAATGGAAATGAGAAACCTTGACAGGCGCAGATACGTTCCCGTAATCGGCGGGAAATAATAGTCATCCGCCTCCTCCACAATATCAAAAATAGAAGTGGGTACGATCATGGCTGAAGGAGAATTGTCCACCAGAATCACGATATCCCCTTCCAATACCTGTGCCGCCGCCACGTCCGGCCGCTCTGTAAACTTGAATTTAGGAAAAGGATTAAACCATTTACGCTGATAGAGACACTCCGCCAGACTCTCCTGATTCATCGTCAGTGCATCCACCTGAATCTCTTTAATCCGCCTCTTCACCTTCTCCAGAAAGGCATGATCCACACGATTATCCATATAACAGAGCACAATATCTGTCTGGGAACTCTTACCGGCATTCATCATCTCCATACGAAGTTCTGTACTCCTGATTCGCCGCCTGATCAGAGCCGTGTTAAATACCACGGTCTCCACAAATCCATCCTTGGAACCCCGAAGGGTCTTATCTTTGTCCGGTTCCTCCACGCCTCTGGCGGGATATGTTCTGGAATCAATCAGTATACATCGGTCATAGCCCTCGATAAAGAGCGCAAACACACCGGATAAGATGTTATATAAGATGTCATCCCACTTATCTTTTAAATCCACTTCCACATAGGGCGTGGCCTTCTTGGACATCTCATAAGCGCTGTCCGGCATATCCTCTGCTGTCAGCCCGATAAAATACTGCAAGATTTTCATCATCAGTTCATCTTTGCAGAAACCGTCTATGAAATAGATACAGGCCTGTCTGCCACCCACCTCTATCACGCGATAAACCACATCAAAACTGGAATCCGGTGACATATGGGCTTTCATATATTCCATGCTTTCTTGCAGAGACGTAGTCATCTTCTGACCAGTTTCCTGCTGTCTTTGTTCCTGTTCATATCGCTGTACGCTGTCATTATTTTTCACTGCAAAAACTCCTTCCAAGAATTTACCATTGTTTCCCATAGTATGTCTTGGAAGGAGTTTTCTTATGCATATATAATTTTATGCAAATCCCAGGCACTACTGCTTCCCGGTACTGCCATGCCCGCCCCGGTCCGCATGATCAAGATGCGTCACCACATCAAAGACAAGCTTAGGCTGATTCTCCATAATACGGAACTGACAGATCCTGTCATTGACATGAATCTCCGTATCCCGCACTGCATAGACAGGCATAAACCACTGATCGTTATCCCCGCAGTAAGAGGCATCGATTACGCCCTGATGATTGGTCTGGATAATGCCGAAGTTTTTGAACGTAGAACTGCGCGGCACCACATGGGCTTCATATCCCGCAGGCAGTTCCATCGCCACGCCAAGCGGAATCAATTTGAATTCCCCCTGTTTTAAGGTTACATCCTCCGCCGCACGCAGGTCAATCCAGTCAGACTTCCCGTCAATATAAGTAAGTTTCTCTATCTTATCCGTAAAATACTTGATCTTAATCGTCTCTGTTCCCATTATTTTCCTCAAATCATTCATAATCTCCACAATGAAGCACCGGCACCATCGGATCTGTCTGTTCTAAACTTTTCTGTACGTCAATCACCCTCTGGTTACTGCTCCCTTTCCAGAGAAGCTTCACATCTTTTAAGTCAATCTGAAACTCCCCGTCCACCAGTACATCCACATACTTCATCATTGGATAATGCAGAACATCTTCCCATTTATCACCCGTATAAAGCCAGATTGTCTTGTGGGGATATTTCTTTTTAATCTCTTCCATCAGACTTCTCACGTCCAGACGATTTGCCGAATGGAGCGGATCGCCTCCGGAGAAAGTAATCCCGCTGATATAGGGTTTATCCAGCTGCGCAAAAATTTCCTGCTTTGCATTCCCATCAAAAGGCAGACCCCCATCCGGATCCCAGGTCAGGGGATTCTGACATTCTTTGCAACAGTGTGAACAGCCCGCAACCCAAAGAACCACCCGCAGGCCATCACCGTTCAGCATGTCGTCCTTCGTAATATTATGGTATCTCATAAAATATATATCCTCATGTAAACAGGGGCGCTGTGTTTCTGGCTCGCTGTTTTCACATACTTTTCCTTTCTGCAATCTCTGCCATTTTCGCATCACTGAGCCTTGTATCGCCGTGAACACGGGAGTATGCCAGATAACCATTCATGCGATCGATTTTGGTGAGGTTACGACTGCCGCATACGGGACAGACGTCCATTTCCAATTCCTGATGGCCGCAGTCATCACAGTAAGCCAGTGATAGGTTAACGCCTTCATAAAACCCCATGTCCATGGCCCGTCTGATCAGTGTCTTGATGGCCTCCATGTTATAGTCGATTGGATATTTTACATACTGTATCTTACCGCCGTTTGCCATCTCCCAGAATCGATACTCCAGATCCTGCTTCTCAATGGGGGTGATATCTTCCGTCACATGACAGTGGAAACTGTTGGAAACATAATCCCTGTCAGAGACCCCCTCTATGATACCGTATTTAGCCCGGAACTGTTTGACCTGTAAGCCACAAAGATTCTCTGCCGGCGTACCATAAATCGCATACAGGTGGCCGTCCTCTTCCTTAAATTCCGTAATCTTATTGTTAATATGTTCCAATACTTCCAGGGCAAACGCACCGTCTTCCACAAGGGATTTCCCATTATACAGTTCCTGCAATTCATTAAAGGCGGTGATCCCGAAACTTGCCGTTGCCGATTTGAGGATTGGCTTGATCTTATCATGAAGCTGCAAATGGCCGCCCAGGAAACCGCCCTCACAGTAAGCAAGCGGATTTGTGGATGCCCGCATCTCCCCCAAATATGCATAGGTTCTGATATGCAGCTGTCTGATCAGATTCAGGTAATAATCAAGCACTTCATAGAAATCTCTGCTCTCCTGTCTGGACTTGGCCAGAATCATGGGCAGATGCAGAGATACCGCACCCACATTAAATCTTCCCACAAAAATGGGCGAATCTTCTTCATCCGCAGGATGCATGCCGCCCCGCTCATACCAGGGGGACAGAAAGGCACGACACCCCATAGGAGAAATCACTTTGCCATACTGCTTGTACATGCTGGCAATATAGCCTTTTCCCGTAAGACTGAGCCAGTCAGGATACATGGTTTTGGCAGAACATTTTACGCCCGCTTCAAACACATCCTCCAGTTCCTTGCCCGGCCCGTGCAGATTTTCATCATAGAGGAACACAATCTTCGGGAACAACACCGGTTTTTTGCAGTTTTCCTTTCCCTGCCCCTTACGGCGCACATTTAACATGGTAATCGTTGCCAGCTTTGCGAATTTTCCGGTGCCGATACCTGCTGTCACGGTGATAAAAGGATAATCGCCCCGGCTGCTGGCTACCGTATTAAATTTGTACTCCCAGCCCTGGAATCCCTGTTCAAACTCCTTTTTCACATCCGCCAGGGACTGTGCCTCGGCGGTCTCCTTATCGACTCCCAATTTCGTATATTTCTCAATATTTCTCTTGTAAGATTTCTCTGCATAGGGCTCTAAAATCTTATCCACCTCAGGTACCGTAAAACCACCGTACTGCTGGCTTGCCGCACTCAAAACAATATCTCCAATGACATCGAAAGCAACATCCAGCGTTTTGGGCTCGTTATACCAGATATTTCCCATCTCAAACCCACCGCTCAGCACTTCCGCCACATTAAACAGGCAGCAGTTCATGGTATCCCTTCTGGCAGACATATCATGAACATAGATATACCCATCACGGCAGGCCTGGATTTCCTCCGTGGTCATAAAGAATTTCTGATATAATTCCTTGTTAAACTGATTGAAAATCAGGCTGCGCTTGGTGGATACAAGGGCGCTGTCCGTATTAGCGTTCTCCTTGTCCCCGATATACATGATGGACTGGCTCTTCTTATAGACATCATCCATCATGCGCACAAAATCTTGTTTGTAGTTACGATAATCACGGTAACTTTTGGCCACGATGGGTTTAACATCTTCCAACGCGCTTTCTACAATATTGTGCATGATCTGAATCGGAATCTTTTCCTCATCCAGTTCATTTACTTTGTCGATGACCGTCTGACAGATATGGCGTTTCTCTTCCTCGGTGAATTTGGTCAACGCACGATAGGCACTCTTTCCCACCGCATCAATGACCTTCTGGACATTAAATGCCTCCAAGCTGCCATCTTTCTTGATCACCTTAACAATTTTCTCCGGCTGATACTCCAGACTGAAATTTTCTCCAACTGGACTATCCGATTCAAATTTACTGCTCATACATTCCCTCCGTGGTGCTTTACCGCAGGCATCCTTCTCACACCTGCGCTCCTTCTTTCACACAAAATATGGTATCAGTTGACATAATAATACTATATTTAGTGGTTTAGAATTAGTATAGAATAATAAACTTATTATGTCAATGACCACGCCGAAGAAAAGTAAACAAAAAAGGATATGCCTTTTTGTGACATATCCCAAAAGTTAGTTGCGAAGCAACTAACTTTGCGAGATCCGCTTCGCGGACTCGGATAAGCGTAAGAAGTTTCTAATCGCCAAATGCGAAATATCATGCTAGAATATCCGCCTGCGCGATTGCGGCTACGGCCTCTTTGATTTTCTCCACAGGCATTGTCAGGGCAAAGCGCACATGGCCGCGTCCCAGGGAACCAAAACTGCTCCCCGGTGTACACAGGACACCTGTCTTTTCCAATAATTCCATAACAAAATTAACATCATCATCATATTTATCCGGGATTCTGGCCCAGGCAAACATGGTGCCTTCACTGTCCTCTATCTGCCAGCCGATATTTCTCAAACCGCCGCAGAGCGCATCCCTTCTTCTCTGGTATTCCGCACAGTGCTCCTTTACCATCTGGTCGGAACCTGTCAGTGCAGCCACTGCTCCATACTGTACCGGCAAAAACGTTCCATAATCTATCTGGGAACGAAATCTTTTAAAGTTTGCCACAATCTCACGATTTCCTGCCAGGAAACTCATTCTTGCCCCTGTATAATTAAAGGATTTGGACAGAGAATAGAACTCTACCGCTATCTCCTTCGCTCCCGGGATCCGCAGGATGGATTTCCCCTCTCTGCCGTCATAGATAATGTCCGAATAAGCATTGTCATGGATCAATATAATCTGATGCTTAATCGCCCAGGGAACCAGCTTTTCATAAAAGGAATCCGGCGCCGCCTTACATACGGGATTTAAGGGATAGGATACGATCATACATTTTACCCTTGAAAGCATCTGCTCGTCCATGCTCTCAAGATCAGGCAGGTATCCGTTATCCTCTGTCAGGGCATAGGGAACAATCTGCGCCCCCGTCAGGGAAGGCCCGATTCCAAAAATAGGATAACCGGGATCCGGCACAAGCACACAGTCTCCCGGATTGCAAAGTGTCATACAAATATGCGCGATTCCCTCCTGGGAACCGTACACGCTCATCACTTCATCCCTGGCCAGTTCCACTCCATACCGGATCCGATACCGTCCAATCACTGCCTCGATCAGTTCCGGAATATCTGCCAGCGCATATTTATATTTTTCCGGCTCCCCAGCCGCCTGAACCACCGCATCCATCACATGCTGTTCCGGCGGGAAATCAGGGGTGCCCACAGAGAGATTATATATCTTACGTCCCTGCTGTTCCATCTGTGTCTTCTTCTCGTTTAAAACCTGAAAAATTCCCTCTTCATAGTCTTTCATACGGTCTGCAAATTGTATTTTCATATCGATTCCCCTGTCTCCTATCGTTTTCACTTATTATTTCTGACACAAAATCCCTCTTCTTTATTACATTAAATTATTTCATCCCTACTATTTCATCTCTGTTACTCCGCCTGCTCATACTGTGCGATCACATCCCGTAAATGAACCTGATAGGACTTCGCAACTTCCTCCGGAGACACAATACGGGCGCCCTTGCCAAGCCCCGTCAGCCAGCCAAAAAACTGCCCACTGACCGCTACTTTGACACGCACTGTAAAATGCTCCTCATCCCGCTGTCTTATGGATACCTCTTGTCCAAACCTGTCTATGACCACTCCGATAAACCGGTTCTCAAACTCCAGCGTGACCGTCTCCTCCCGGCCTCCGTACATCCCAAAAGTCTTATTGGCATAATCTGCAATATCAAAGCGTTCAAAGAGCGCCGCGCCCTCTCGCTTCACGCCTGCCAGAATTTCAATCTTCCCCATTTTGTCTACCCGGAAATGTTTAATCTTATCTTCCTCTTTGTCATGAGCGATCAGATAATAATTCTCATCTTTGCAGGTAAGCGCCCAGGGACTGATCCGGTATCTTCTTCCATCCCGCCGCGGCACCAGTTCTTTGGACAGATTCCATTCCAGATACTGAAAGGATATCTGTTCATTGTTCTGAATGGCCCTGTGAATATCATCCACAATATAGTAAATACTCTCATTGGCCGTCTTAATACGATTCGCCACATAAACCTGCCGCTGTAATTGCCCGGCCTCCGCTTTCGAAGCTAATTTCTCTATTTTACCGATCAGTTCCCTGGATTTTTTAACGGTCAGAAACCGGGAGGCCTGAACTGTCTCCACAAGCAGTTTTAATTCTGCCAGTTCAAACTCCCTGCCCGCCAGATAATACCCGCCGCCGCTTTTGGACTTCACAAGCACAATATCATAGCCAAAATCATTTAACTGTGCAATGTCATCATAAATGCTTTTTCTTTCGGCCTTGATATCATATGCCGCCAGCGCGTCAATCAGATCCTGTGCGCTCAGACAATGATCTTCATCCGACTGTTCTGTGAGAATTTTCAAGATATACAGCAATTTCAATTTCTGATTCGGTGACTTTGCCATTCTGCCTCCTCACCTGCCTGTATTCACAAGAAGCAATCCTTATCCAGTATCTCTTCCTGTATGCAGTCCTCATACCACAACTTCCCATAACTCCTTTAAATGTCCTATTTCATAATCAATCTTTACCCCTAATTCATTGACCAGTCCCTTTGGATTATACCAACAGGCCGCAATTCCCGCATTATTGGCTCCCTGCATATCACTGGTCAGAGAATCTCCCACTAAAAGACACCGGTCTCTTGTGACTCCCGGCATCTGCATAAGGCAATTCTCAAAATATTCTTTCCTGGGTTTGGGATATCCCATCAGTTCTGATACAAAAACACCATCCACCAGTTGATCGAGTCCGGAAACCTTCATCTTATTGGCCTGTGTTTCATTGACTCCATTAGTCACTATATACTGGCGGTATCCTTTTTCCTTTAATTCTGTCACCAGTTCTCTTGCACCATCCAGATAAAAAGCCACACTGCCCAGCGCCTTCTGATAAATATCCGCAATATCCTGCACTTCACATGATGTGATGGAGAGCGTTTGTAAAAGTTCCTCAAACCGCCCTGTGAGCACCTGCGCTTTGGTAATCTCTCCCCGCTCCATTCTTTTCCAATGCCTGTCATTGATTGCGGCATACAATGCTATCGTACCATCAGCCATTGGAAGCCCCAGCTGATCAAAGGCATATCGGAGCGCATAAGCCTGCGATCTGTCAAAATCCAGCAAGGTCTGGTCTAAATCCCATAAAATCGTAGTGTAGCGCCCCATCGTCCATTGTCCCCTCGAATAAGCGTAAGAATTTCCCATACCATAAAATGTAGGGGAAAGCCCATCGCTCTCCCCTACAGAAATAACTATATGGTTGTCTGCTGCGCCTCATCCGATACGGCAGCCTGCGCCGCCTTTGCATCCTTACTTTTACGCCATTTTACACCAATGATACAAGCTACCACGACAAGAACCACGATCAATAAAAAGCATAATAAGTAAGATAAAAATGAGTTCACAAATAAGATTAAATTTGTCATCTGTCTCAACCTTCTCTCTTCCTGATAAATAACCGATATGGCCTTAAAACTAGGCCTATTATAGCACGCCCAGTCCCTCATCGTCAAGTAAGTCCGCCCCATCCGCCGCTGTGGTAGCCAGCTTATCACAACGTTCGTTTTCCGGGTGCCCGTCATGGCCCTTTACCCAACAGAATGTTACCTTATGGGGCTCCTTCGCTTTCAGAAGTCTTTCCCATAAATCCACATTTTTGACTGGTTTATTTCCCGCAGTCTTCCATCCTTTCATGATCCAGTTTTCAATCCAGTGCTGATTAAATGCATCCGTCACATACCTGGAATCCGATATAAGAGTTACATCACAAGACTTCGTCAAAGCCTCCAGTCCCACAATAGCCGCCAGCAGCTCCATACGGTTATTTGTCGTCTTCTTATATCCCGCGGAATACTCTCTCTCGTGCAGGTTGCCCTTCGTATCCACATATTGCAGGACTACGCCATAGCCCCCGGGGCCTTCCGGATTGCCACGGGCCGCACCGTCCGTATAGATTGTTACTTTCATATTACCCTCCACAAATCGCTTCGAGATATTTATCCTTTCACTGCCATTCTCAGACCTCTATTCCAGCAATCAGACTGCCGCCTGACCCTGTCAGATCCAGCTTCCGCTTTTCAGGAACCGTTCTGCCATCGCATCCGCCTCCTCGATAATGCTCCTGTCATATCCCAACATCTTAAGAAGCGCGATGGCATTGCGGGAAACAGCCGGCCCTTTGCGTAAAAGATAGGGAAAAAAGATATCTTCCTCCTCAATCTTTTCCTCAAAGTGATAATTGTCATATACATCCTCTAACAGTCTGGTCAACTCCACATCATGGGTAGCCGCAAAACACAAAGTATGTTCTTTCGATAACATCCTCATAATCTGCGTGGAAGCCGCAATCCTCTCTACCGTATTCGTGCCGCGCAGCACCTCATCCACAAAACAGATCACCGGCTTTGTATCTTTGCGCATGGCCTGATCCAGTATCCGTTTGATGGACTTAATCTCCACCATATAATAGCTGTCGCCGCCAGTCAGATCATCCCGCAGAGACATGGAAGAATAAATCCGGAAAAAAGGCGCCTCATAATAATCGGCCGGACAAGTATGGATGGTCTGCGAAAGCACTGCGGCAGTAGCCACTGCCCGCAGGAACGTGGACTTACCGGAAGCATTGGAACCTGTTAAAAGCATGCCTCTTTTCACTGACACCGAATTTTTGACAGGATCTGACAGAAGCGGATGATACAAATCCTTAACTTTAAGAAATACCTCTGCCCCCTCTTCATAATGCAGGGTTGGTACACAATAAGCCCCTTGCAGACTTGCCCGGTACGCTCCTGTTACCACATCTGTCTCTATCTGCCCCAAAATGGTGATCATCTCATCCACTTCCGCCATGTGTCCCCGCAACGCCCTAAGCGCCCTGTTGAACTGGATCAGATCCAGATAAAAAAGCATGCGCAGATAATCAAGTACCACTTCCAGCGGATTGCCATTTCCTTTTTCCGCAGAAATAACCAGATAGGAATTACGCAAAAACCCCTTTAATCTCTGATGACATACCCGCAGCCTGGCCTGCTGTCCGGCAATCACCTGCATTTCCTCCTGCCCCATCCGTTCCGCACATCCCAGCATTCTGCGGATATACCGGAAACTGCTGATATAAGGTTCGATTTCTTTATATTCTTTAAAATAACCGATCAGATTATGGCACAACACAATCAATAACGCCACAATCCCTACCGGCAGAGAATAAAACAGCAAAAGAAAGCAAACGGCCACCGCCAGATCATAAAGCAGATATTTTTCATTTTTCCGCTCTCCCAGCGTGTCTAAATTATCCAAATATTCATAGATGGAATACCGTCTTATTTTCCCCAATCTGTAATAAATGCCCTGTACCTTCCTCCGTTCTGCCTCATGCTCCATAAAAAAGCGGATACGTTTCTCCATATCCGCCATCTCTTCCTCTTCGTAAATCGGCGTACGCAGTCTGTAATAGAGATATTCATCCCCCGCCGCACTGCAGGAAGTATTCATGCGTTGATAAATTTCATCCAGATGCAGATCATTCCACGTAATATCATCAATTTGGTCTGCCGAACGATGTTTCTTATAATACATGCTGATATGGCCCAGTTCTTCCGGCCCATACTTTCGGTCAGGCACCTTTCCATAACTCTGATACAACCGCTCCAATGTTCTTTTCTCAAACGTCCTGCTGTCAATATATTCTTTTCCCATAAAAAGCACGATCAGCAGTACGACCACACCCGCAAAAAATAAAGCATCCATAGCTATCTGAGATGATCTATTATCTCATTTGCCTTTCTATAAATTTCTTCCACATCATATGCTTTGGTAAACTTTCCGTTTTCATACAAAATCTTTCCCTGAATCATGGTCATCTTCACATTCTGTTTACTGCCGCTGTAAACAATATTCTTGGGGATATTATTAATCGGCTGCATATTAGGCTGATGCAGATCCAGCATGATAATATCCGCCGCCTTCCCCTTCGCAAGCACATCCGTATCCGGCAGGTTCATCGCCTTAGAACCATTCACCGTAGCCATCTTCAACACTTCCCATGCATCTACTGCCGCCGCATCTTTCTCCCGCAGTTTCGCTAATCCCGTCACCAGGAACATTTCCCGGAACATATCCAGACAATTATTGCTTGCAGGCCCGTCTGTCCCGATTGCCACATTGATCCCCCTCTTTAAATATTCTGCAATCGGCGCAATGCCGCTGGCAAGTTTGGCATTGGATCCTGGATTGGTGACCACACTGAGGCCTCTCTTCTGGAATATCTCCATATCCTCTTCGTCCAGGTAGACGCAGTGATAGCCGCCTCCGCCATACTCAAACATCCCCAGGGAATCCAACAGTTTCACCGGCGACATACCATAACGCTCCTTACACCCCTCCACTTCTGCCTGTGTCTCCGCCAGATGGGTAAATACCGGCGCCTGATACTTGTGCGCAAGAGCCGCCACACGCTCCAACAGTTCCCGAGAGCAGGTATATTCCGCATGAAACCCAATGAAATAACTAAGAAGCGGATCGTCATGGTTCAGTTTCTGATACATCCGCTCCGTCAACTCCAGAGACTGGCTGAAATTATTCTGCCCACTGACCTGCACACAGCGCATCCCCATATCAACACAGGCCTGCGCGATCGTCTCCGGCGTCAGATACATATCAAAGACTGCCGTAATACCGCTGGTCAGATATTCCAGAATTGCCAGCTTCGTCAAATGATAGATCATCTCTCCGTCCATCTTGGCCTCAATGGGAAATACCCGATTATTCAGCCACTCTGCCAGCGGCATATCATCCGCATAGGAACGTAACAGTGTCATGCCGGAATGGGTATGGGCATTCTTAAAACCCGGCATCAGCAGATTGCCCTCACAGTCAATCTCCCTGTCCCATACAATACTCTCCAGCGCCAGTTCCTGATAGACCATATCCACATCACTGCCATCACCCACGTACAGAATCTTCTGATCCTGTACCCAGAGTTCCCCTTCCAATACCGTCAAATCCTGCATGGTAAGAATCTTTGCATTATAAAATCTGATATTCATATCCCATCCGACCTTTCCTGTACCCTGACCGCTCATACCTTCTGTTCTGCTTCTCTTTGTTCTGTTTCTCTTTGTTCCGTTTCTTTTTCTCTGCTCAACCCATCCCTGTTCATTCTTCCTGCCTGTCAGACGGTCCCAGGTTATCCGGTCCAAAGCCGTTTGGCAAAAATTGCTCCAATGTCAGGCACACATATTCCGCCTGCGACTTTGCCACGATGATCAGAAACTCTGCCGGATCGCAAAATTCCATCATCACCTGTCTGCACACCCCGCAGGGATAGGCAAACTGCGTAATCTCTTCCCCGGCAGGACTGCCAACCACAGCGATTGCCAGAAAACTTCTGATGCCTTCACTGACCGCCTTAAAAAATGCCGTCCGCTCCGCACAGTTTGTAGGGGTATATGCCGCGTTCTCAATATTGCAGCCCAAAATAATCTGTCCATCTTCTGCCAATAGCGCCGCCCCTACCTGATAATGGGAATAGGGGGAATAGGAATTTTCTCTCGCTGTTATAGCCTGCGCGATCAAATTGCGGATGGTTTCATCTGAGATCATAGTTTTCCTCCCAATTTATGCAGTTAAAGAATATTCCCAAATTTCGTAATCGATTCCACCAGCAGCTTCTCGAATTTCGGCGCCACCGCATTAGCCGCTTCCTGCACTTCCTCATGGGTAAGCGGTGCACTGTTCATTCCCGCCGCCAGATTGCTGACGCAGGAAACACCACAAATCTTCATCCCCATATGGTTGGCCGCAATCGCTTCCACTACCGTACTCATACCAACCGCGCTGACTCCCAACTTATGGAGCATCTGGATCTCCGCCGGCGACTCAAAGGAAGGCCCTGTAAGCTGCGCATAAACGCCCTCAAACAATTCAATATCGTTCTCCTTCGCTGTATCTACGATAATCTTCTGCAAATCTTCATCATAGACATGGGACATATCCGGGAATCTGGTCCCCAGTTCATCAATATTAGGCCCAATCAAAGGATTCGGTGCAAATAAAGATACATGGTCTTTGATCAGCATCAGGCTTCCCGCATGGAAAGAAGGATTGATACCGCCGGAAGCATTGGTCAGGAAAAGTACCTTAGCTCCCATCATTTTCATCAGTCTCGCCGGCAATACCACGTCAGTGATCGGGTATCCCTCGTAATAATGCACCCGTCCCTGCATCAGTACTACAGGCAGTTCCTTGATATAACCAAAGATAAACTTCCCGGCATGTCCCGGCACCGTGGAAACCGGAAAGCCCTCAATCTCACTGTAGGGAAGTTCCGCCTTCACATCCACTACCCTGGCAAAGTTGCCAAGCCCGGAACCGAGCACCACCGCTACCTTGGGCTCAAAGTCAATTTTAGCTTTGTAACAGTCATAGCATTTTAAAAGTTTTTCGTATACAGGATTCATATGTGTACCGCCTTTCTATGTAATAATTCTTGAAACACAAGCTGATGAACTTGCGTCTATTATATCATCCTACCATTTTCTCCGCAATCAATATATCCATACAATGCTGATGTGGTTTGCCGCCGCTGTCACAGTCAAATATAACTTCCTCATTTTGATGAAAAAACCAGTCATGATAAAGACCCTGTAATTCACCCGACCGCCAGTTACCATTAGTAATTTCGCTCTCTTCCAGATCAGGCGCAGGCATAATAAAAGGCTTATCAACAAACACATTCATGGCATGAATGCCTCCGACTGTCGTATATTCCTTTATCCAATCTACAAACTCTGTGCGCAGATTCCCGGCAATATAATGCAGCACCCCACTGCAATAAACAATATCAAAGCAAGTGTCAGGACGATAATCCCGTATGTCAGCTTTAAAGAATTCAATGGAAACCTCATTTAACTGCGCCAGTCTGCCCGCCTTTTCCAGACCAGCCTCAGCCACATCAAAGGCCGAAACCTGATAGCCGTTTTTGGCCAGAAAAACCGCATCCTTTCCTTCCCCACATCCAATCTCCAAAACGCGCCAGGGTTTTACAGGCGGTTTTATTTTCATGATCTCATAACACATTTCATTCGGAATCAGTCCCCAATAGTATTCTTTCTCCTGATACCGTTTCTCATAATCCGTTATGGCCACTGCATTATATCCCAAAAGAGAATCCGTGGTAGTCTCCAAAAGATACGCAAGTCTTGGCAAAAGATTGATATCCGGATATGCCTGCCCGTTTTCCCACTTAGAAACTGCCTGAAATGAGACATTCAGATAATCAGCAATTTTTTGTTGTGTGTACCCCATCTGCTTTCTTTTTTTCATAATAGCTGTTCCTATCATATCATTCATATGTCTCTCTCTTTCTCCAATATATTTTTCTTATCATAGCAAGATATCTCTTATCCCTCAATAACGTATTTGTTGAAAAAATGTTACTAATTCAACCACTGATTGAAAAAGAACCCTGATATGAATATCTCACGTCAAGGTTCCTTTCTTCTGAGGCGGCAGAGAATCAGGCAGCATTTCCTCTCTCTTTCCCATACCGCAAAGGCTCTGCCACCGTCCTGTTGAAAAAGGCAATCAGCGGCCCCATGAAAAATGCCGTCACCACGGTACCAATTCCCACCGTTGCCCCAAAAGCAAAACCCACAATGGTACAGAACAGATCCGAAGATATCCTGCAAAACTGAAACTTCCATTTCTTCTTTTCCGAAATAATCAGTGAAACCGCATCGTAGGTAGATACTCCCATATCCGCCGTAAAATAAAGAGCGGAGGAAAAACACATGATCACAATTCCCAGAAGCAGAAAGACAAACCGCACCACAAGGGACGGATCGGGAATCAGGTTCTCAAAAAGCAGGGAAGAATACTCCACCACATATCCCAGCAAAAAGATATTGATCACAGTCCCCAGTCCGATCTTACTTCTGTCCGACAGAAAAATAACGATAAGCATCAAAAGATTGACCACCGCATAGACCGTCCCGAAACCTGGTTTCCCTTCGGGCAGTGCCATAAAGATTCCGTGGGTAAACACCTGAAACGGGTCAAGGCCCAGCACCGAAAAATTAAACATTCCGACACTGAACCCACAGACCAGCACGCCTACTATCGTCATCCATATCCTTCTTGTACGTTCTTTCATCTTTTGTTGTCTCTCTTTCTAACAAGCTGTCTACTTAAAAGTATCACAGAAACCCTAAATCCACAATCCTTAAATAATGATACACACCATGCCGCCATTGCTGTCATTAACAATCTTTTGCATAGTCTCCTGCAATTTGGACTGACTTTCTTCATTGATCATGGCAATCTTACCGGTAATGCCGTCATTGACCAGCTGCTCCACTGTCTTGCCAAAGATATTGGTCTCCCAGATTCCTTCCTCACTGGTGCCTGTATCGGAAATATACTGGATCAGGTCTCTTGCCTGCTCCTCTGTCCCAACGATCGGGGAAATCTCCGTCTCAATGCTGGCCTTGATCATATGGATACTGGGGCTCTCAGCTTTTATCTTCACCCCGAACTTATTTCCCTGCTTGATCAGTTCCGGTTTCTCCAGCACGATCTCCTCCCGATCCGGCATCACTACACCGTACCCTTTATAACGCACTGCCTCCAGTGCATGCAATACTTTCACATACTCCTTCTTCATCTTCGCCATCTCTCGCAGGGTTGCCAGAAGCTGATATTCACTGCCAATATTCTCACCCACAAGGTCACTGAGCATCTCATAATAATAGGCATCGTCCACATCCAGGATGATACGCACACAACCATCCGACATATTAATGCCATCCAGCTTACATTTCCTGATATACTCGCTCTCCATCGTCAGATGATCTGCGGTGATATCCCGGATATTGTTGAGTTCTGTCATCAGCTGTTTAATCTGCTGGATGATATCTTTCTTCATCTTATGATCGCAGGAAAGCATCTCCACCCACTTAGGCATGTAGAATTCAATCATAGTAAGCGGGAACTCATAGAGGATATTTTCCATGATATGATTGATATCTTCTTTCTTTAACTGCTCACAGTTCACCGGCATGACCGTCACCTGATATTTCTCACTGATCTCATCCGCCAGCGTCCTGGTCTCCTCCGCATAAGGTTTGGCTGAATTCAGGAGTACAATAAAAGGTTTCCCCAGTATCTGTAATTCTTTGATCGTGCGTTCCTCTGCCTCAAGGAAATTTTCTCTGGGCAGTTCTCCAAAGGAGCCGTCACAGGTCACCACAATCCCAATAGTGGAATGATCTTTGATAACCTTTCTGGTACCAATCTCCGCAGCCTTGGTAAACGGAATCTCTTCCACCGACCATGGTGTCTTGACCATACGCTCCTCATCCTGTTCCATATGGCCCGCAGCGCCTTCCACCATATATCCCACGCAGTCGATCAGGCGCACATCTACATCAATGTCCGTCCCCAGTTTTACATGGGCTGCCTCCTTCGGTATAAATTTGGGCTCTGTCGTTGTAATGGTCTTCCCGCCGGCGCTCTGCGGCATTTCATCCTGTGCCCGTTCTTTCTCGTTCTCATCTTCCATATAGGGAAGCACCAGGAGGTTCATAAAGCGTTTGATAAAGGTGGATTTCCCTGTCCTGACCGGCCCCACCACGCCCAGATAAATTTCTCCTCCCGTTCTAAGCTGTATATCTTTATACAGGTCATATGTACTATTCTGTAATAAATCCATAAAAAATCCTCCTGCTTATACTGGTAAATGTATATGCAGGAGGATTCCTCGCTATACCCTCTACTGGGCAAGTTTATGGAAAATAATACAATTCGGCTGATCCACTTTGATCTCCTTACCGTTCATGACAAGCAATCCGTTCTTAAGATCCACCGTAAAAAACGTCATGGTGTTGGACTCATGATTCAGGGACACCAGATGCTTATTATCCGGAAACAGTATCGCATCCTTGGGATAATCCCCGCTGATCGGCAGACAGAATATCTTCGTCAGCATCCCCGTCTTCTGATCTATCCTGTATACAATGGCGCTGTTATCACCCGCATTGGAACTGGTCAGATATTTAAAATCCTCTGAAATATTCAGGGCGCTCGCCGCCGAACCACCGGCATGGTAATCATTCAAAGTAGAGATGGTCTGTATCTTCTCAAACTCCGGATTACCGTTGATCTCCTCATAAGTATAGACATCAATATAATTCTTCAATTCATGAACAATATAAAGAATCCTGCCGTCCTTGGAAAACTTCAGGTGCCGGGGTGCAGATTCCTGCTCACTGCGGATCATATCGATCGGTTTCAACCTTCCGTTTGCATGATCCACCCGATATACGTTCACATGATCCAATCCCAGATCCGCCGCACACAGATAATGATTATCCCTGGTCATCTTCACACAGTTCACATGGGGACGGAAATTACGTTCCGCGATACTGCCAAGCCCCTTATGATATACTTCATCGGTGATCTCGCCGATACCGCCGTCCTCCCTCAGGCGAAGCACGGTAATCTTACCATCGTGATATCCGCCCACAAAAAGAAGTTTATCCTCATAATCAGTAGACAGATAACACCCTCTCATGCCGTTGATGGAACCCTCATTGATCACTTCCAGATCTCCGCCCGGCAGAATCTTATAAGCCTCCACGCCAAAGTCCGTAATGGAATATAGATATTTCTGATTATGAGAGATTGTTATATAAGAAGAATTGGTAATTTCTACCTGATTCTTCTCCATCATCCTGCCCTTTTTCACATCCACATCATAAATCTTAATACCGTAATTATCTTCCTTGCCCACTGTGTATGTGGATACATATGCTACATATTTATCCTGGTTCATCTCTATACCTCTTTGCCGCTCCCTGTTTTTGATTATTCTTTGAAATAACCTGACCGTTTACTGCTGTCATTATTATAACAATGAATCAAAAAGATGTAAAGTCTAACTGGTTTTCGCATTATGCTGAAGTGAAAAGTTTATTTCCACTTTGAAAACAGCAATTAAAAAAGTAG
>CAMNXA010000034.1 GCA_946566685.1 uncultured Lachnospiraceae bacterium | reverse complement strand
TATCTCTTCCATAATTGGAAAATGGCAATCCCACCGCAAGTATGATATCTGCTTTTTGGACTCCCGCTTTCCGAAGTTCCATTGCGATACCCGCCATTGTACGGAGTCTTGCAGAATCATCCGATATTTTATCCTCCGTGATTGCTGACCTGCCCTCTCCCACCTTAAAGAACTCCCCATCATAAAATAGGGAATTTTCTTTTAATGTAGGCTCTACGGCTCCAAGCCTATGTACACCGTTATCAAATATGAAGTTTGCAGTCTTCCCAAGTTGGTAGCCGTCATCAAAACCTATAATATATTTTTCATCATCCAGTTTGATCATCTTTCTTATGCACTCCTTCCTTTACGCTGATATCATCTTAAGGAACTCCTGTTCCGTCAATACAGTAATCCCAAGTTCCCTTGCTTTCACTAACTTGCTTCCCGGCTTATCCCCACAGATCAGATAATCCGTCTTACGGGTGACAGAATTTGCCGCTATGCCGCCAAGACTTTCAATCCTGCTGTTGATATCGTTACGGGTGAAATTTTCAAGTTTCCCTGTCGCTGCGATTGTGCATCCTGCAAATGGGTTACTGTTTCCATTCTTTTTCTCTGCCATGATACGATCCTCTCTTTCGTCTCCAATCTTGAATCCATCTGCTTAAATAGAGATAATACTTCTATGAGCAAAAACATCCTCTTTGTGTAATCTGTCTCATACTTCTTTACAAAGCATTTACCATACATCCCTCGCAGGTATGAATACAACCGAAACACCTTGATATTTCTTAAAATATTCCATGCCTGTATCCGGCTCTCCGTCAAATTCATTACCGACTGATGTACATAAATAAGCTCTCCCACTCGCCCTCGGATTCACATCCTTCCAGATAACCCCCTCGTCATCCATATACACTGGTCTGTCCCACGAATCCCTGCCTAAGTATTTCAAATGCAGAATCAATGTTTTGTCCGCAATTTGTTTCTTCTTACATAATTTTTCTGTCATCATTTGTTTTTCTACCATATAAATCCTCCTGTAAATGTAAGAATCCCCGTGCCATTACTGGCACAGGGATTAATATCGTATCATGGTAATAATATATATCTACAAACGCATCTTATACGTCTCAAACAATAAGAACGCCAATTGATTCTCGTTTTAAAAGCCAATCGGCTATGTAATATTTATCCTTGCCACAATACAGCTTTTAACTCATCATATGTTCCATGTCCTGTCTGCATCATTACTTTAAAAAATGCTTTGGTTTCTCTACACAAACATCCAAATTTCTCTTTATCTTGGATATATACATTTATATCTAAATTATTTAATTTTGCCACCATAAACGACAAAACACTCCTTGCAAAAACTTTCCAAAGCGTTTTCATAGATTCTAATTCTTCTTTTGCAAATTCTTCTGTAAATGCAATTTTCTTTTTATCTACTTTGAAATCCACAATTACCTCAAGACACTCTGCAATAACAGCTATGAAAAACATCTTAAACTTCAAATTTCTAAACAGTGACACCTGCACAGATTCATCATCTTTCAAAACATCTTTGGAAGATGCCATTTCTCTAACCTCATACTTCACTTCATCAACTGCTTTTGCCAACGAATATATCAGCAAAAGATGTCTTGCATTCTTTTCCTCAAAAACAGATTTATATAAATAATTTTGATTAAATATATTATTTATTCCTCTATTCGCCTCCGTATAATTTCCTTCAAAAGCTAATACTGGTTGTGCAATTGTATAAATACCTATGCCATCCGATGCATCATCAAAACCTCTTTTCAGTGAATATTCTTTACCATACATAGCAAACTTCTCACGTAAGCTTACTTGAATCGAATCGTTGCTGTACCTATCCCATGAAGTAATCTCATTTTGCGTATTATTCGCCTTTACAATAGTTGGTATCAAATTTGTACTATTGCACTTTATAACTCTGCATAAAACTTTCGTTTTTTCCAGATTTTCTTTCTTATTTTCTTCAACCATACAAATTGATCCAGTTGTTTGCGCTCCATTAATAATAGACATCCCTTCAATTTTCTTCTTATCATTTTCGGTATCATCAATTCCTAGTGTTAATATTGTTATTCCATTATTATACACCCAAAAATTCTCTGGTTCCGTTTCCACAGTTTGCCGTATAGAATTATTAATTTTCTTTCTCTTTCCAATTCCTAAAAATCCACGATAATTTGCTGAAAACAAATCATCTCCATATTGTTTAAAAAGATTATATAGCCACTTACCACTTACCGAGAAAACATAGGCTTCCCATCCTGCTGCATTTTCCTCAAACAATGGCAAGCCTTCCATTTCAATTAAATCCGTAACCAAAATTTGCGACTCTTTTGAAACATACAAATTTTCTATTGTTTCTCTTCCCAACTCATGAGTAACAATTTCAATATTATATTGCTCAAAAAGTTTTGATTGATGTGTTTCGATTGTTTTGAGTTCATTCTTGCAATTTTTAGATTCTGGCAAATTATGCACATATACCACATCTATAAGTGTTATCTCGTTATTGTTTATAGCTTCTCTACACTCAATAATGATTTCTCTCATATAGTCAGGAACAGCTAAAATGCTCCCTGAAAGCAACCATGCAATAGCCGTATTCATATCTGACGCCTTATTAGCTGGGGCTTCATCCCTATCCTTCTTAGAATAGTATCCTTGGACTAAAGTTATCTTACCATTTCCTATATCTAAATCAACAAAATCTATTTTCTTATCATTTTTTCCATCTGTCAAATCATCCGTTGCTAAACCCATCACGTCATTTCTATCAAGATACAGTGCCATAACCCAACATAAATATGCATTACCCTCCCCAAATTTATTAATTAATGCTGTTTCTGCCTTAAATTTTTCGATGTAGTTCATTTTTCCTCCTCATTCAGTGATCAATTTTTGTATTATTAGTTTATTCTGAAAAATTTTTCCCAAAATATTACTCTGTCCACTACTCAAATATGGCAAGTCAGCACTAAGTAACTTTTCAGCAAATCCCCCAACATCCTATCTGCCGACTAGAACACAAAATACTTCACCACATTCTCTCAAGAATCTACATGTTTCCTATATACACAATCAGTATATCAAAAAATCTCATCTTATAAAAGACGGAATTCTCATTAAATAATATACACTTCGACAGTAATCTCAATTATTTTTCCTTATTATCATAAACCAACTCCATAATCCGATTAACCGTATCAGCATTTGTATGACTTATAAGATGTGGAACAACCTCTTGCAAATTCTTCTTTTTCACCCCCGCTATCTTCCGAATATCCGTCCAACAAAAACCCTTCCCCTCTTCTTCCAACTTCCGATAAGCCCAAATAATCTTCCTCGCCCAATTTTCAGGATAAGATTCCGTATATTTTTCAAAAATAGCCTTACACCGTGGCATATTCTCCAACTGATGCCCAAGCAGATTCATTTCCCGATACACAAGCTTTTCTGATACCCTCTCTGGTCTACCGTTTTCATTAGCAGTCCCATCATATACACCCTTAGCAAACTTCTCTAATACGGGAGCCGTTTCCCGATCCAACAATTCCCAATCTACAGGCGCAGTATTTCTCATATAGTGGCTGTCCTGCTCCTGCTGAATCTGTTCCTTAGTTAAAGCGGACGCCGTTAATTCCTCCGCTCCCATCCCCAAGTAAAAAGCAATCTGGCATACAGCAGAGAAGTCATATAGATTCTCCAACAATACTTTCTGAATCTGATACACACTTGCTACGCTACATATCCCCATACTTCCGTAGAACTCACCCATATCATCAGCAAGCATCTTCGTATATCTGCTGCGTCCTGATGGCTTCAAATATTTTGTCCTGCTCATTCCATTATAGAGAATAGAACTGATAGGGATATCATTATTAAAATCCATCACCGAATCAAATACTGATACCAGATATTCCATATACTGAATCACAAAAAGATCATTTTCAAGTTCAGCTTCCCTATCATATGTATAGTTTTCAGCAGGACAAAACGTAAAACTCTGTTCACTCTTTGCCAGAACATTCGATTCCATAAGCCTGCACTTATGCTTCGTACATATACACATATTCCTGATCTGGTGCTTCCTATGCCAGTATGCTTCCCCATAAGTTTCTCTGTCCTCTTTCACGCACAATGGACAAAAACGCAGATAACGTTCCCCATCATTTCTGGGAAGAACAGGAAATAAATAATGTACATCACAAGAATTATGTCCCAAACGATACTGAGCCTCTTTCTTTTCTGCCAATGGAATAAACCTTCCATATTGAGGATACATAGTATGATCTAATGCCAACTTATCCAGAGAATATATTTCATCGATCTGCTCCATAGCTTCATTATTTAAGTTCCCAATAAATTCTTTGCTTAGATAATCTGACTTTTTACAATACAATTCCTGCAACGCCGTCTTATGGGAAAAACAACCTGAATGTACATAGTATCTACAAAACCAACTATACACCAATTCATCAGGATAAATTGTCGGCATATATGTAATCATACCGCCACCTCCATAATTGTCATATGCTCTTTCAATAACTGCACAATATCCACATTTTCATCTCTGGCAACAGATACTAAATCTGCAATCGTAACTTCTCCACTATCCCCTTCTCTTACAGGAACTTTTACACCCGCACTTGTAACTGACACTTTCTTTTTAGGCTTTGATGTCTGCTTTCTCTGCCCTATATGAATAAACCCATGCAACATAGACAATCGTTTTTGATACGCTTCGTTTAATGCTTCCAAATTCAGAACTTCTTTGCCATTCAAAATAGAAATCTCCTGCGCATCATGGATCAGAGATACCACCACCGATATATTCCCCGAAGTATGCTCATAGAGCCATTCCATGATACCATCCGTAATCTCCGTCCTTATTTTCACATACTGATAGGAAAACACTATCTCACAAAACTTTCTAAAATTCTCACCATACTCCATCACATCATACCGTAATCCCAACGCTCTTCTGGCAAGCTGCATTGCCTGTTCAAAAAATACCGCACTCTCAGGAGTCCCCACCATGCAGATAGAGATACCGCTATTATTGATAAGCTGCGTCAGCATCCCTACAAGGCTCTTTCCATTCTTACTGTTGCATACATTCTGAATCTCATCCACCACCAACAGCCCGATATGATTCAACGCTACCTGACTGACGCTCCCGATCAGCATATCCGTTGTCGTTCTGGCTCTTAGCGCATTCTGATAATACTTACTGTCTATCATTTCATCTACTTTCCGTAGTATCTCCAAAAGTAACCCTTTTACAGAAGAATCAAAAGGACACTGAACACAGATACAGGGAATGATCTTTGTATATGGATTACCAACTTCTATCACTCTATTCTCCGTAATCAATGTGATTGCCCTGCTTATCGCGGAACTTTTGCCAATGCCGGATGCCCCAATAATTGTAAAACTGTCAGAACCACCCATAATACCGCTGTACTCCTGCTGTATAACAGCTTTATGATTCTGATTCTTCTGCTGTACCGCCAGTTTCGTACTCTTCTTCTGCAATGAACGCAATAATGCCAGATACATTTTACTGTAAATCTCCAATGACATTTGAGAAGGTACATATATCCTGTAAAGATCAGAAAGTGCCATAAGACGCACAGGAACCTCTGCTGTACAGATTGATTCATCATACTTCGGTAAAACTTTCAATGCTGAAAATAAATCATCCCCTGATTTCATAGATGGCAGAATATGAATAATGTTTGAAAGATCAGTCATGTTTTGCTCCCTCCTTCATATAATCCTGATGGCATCTACTCTGTTCCTTTTTTCTGGTGTTACGAATATTCTTCATATGTACATCCCTATGACCACTAATACTGCCCGCAATAGTTTCAATATGTTGTGCCAGATCAATCTGCGCCTGTAAGTTGTTCCTCATTTCATTCTTACTAATAATCCTCTGTCCAATTTGTATCTCCTGTACTTCTGTAAGGTCTTTTCCCTGAAAACGGGATTCTATCAAAGTAAATTCTGTATAAACTCCATCCTCCACCACCCATACAGAAGTAACATCTTCCGGGTTATAAGCCACAGTTACAGTACCACCCGATAGATATTGCTCTGTATATCCCTCACAGTGATACCGCAACTTATTTACTTTTAACCCCGTCCGACCAAATTTCCCTGTAGTTCTCGGCAACAATGTCAATATCAGTTCTCTACTATCCACACTTATCAGATTAGCGCCTATCTGTGACTTACCCCATTCCCATATACAGGACGCATAAGGTTTCACATTATTTGCTATCATGGCTTCTGTATAAGGGAAGTTTTCTATGATCCGTTTTGAATTATAGTAGATCATACAATGTAGGATAATCTTCTCAAAATCCATCATTGTCAGACAGGCATCCTTACGGTAATCATGTGCGCCTCGTTCCTGATAATCCGGTTCGATCACACCCTTGCCCTTTAAATGCTTCTTATATGTCTCCTGTATCAGATCAAAAAACTTCTCTACCAACCCTTTCAGTTCTGGTCTGTATGATGGCAGATTGACAACCG
The DNA here is from genome assembly GCA_946566685.1 of uncultured Lachnospiraceae bacterium. Taxonomy (GTDB): domain Bacteria; phylum Bacillota; class Clostridia; order Lachnospirales; family Lachnospiraceae; genus UBA3282. The sequence goes on along the minus strand of CAMNXA010000034.1, from coordinate 24,413 downwards.
TAACACCTAATTCTGCAATCTGTTCAAAGTTCTCTGATTTATATTCACTACCCATATCGGTAACAAATGTCCCCGGAAGCCTGTCACAATCCCAATCTTCCTTTTCTATAGAAATACCAAAACGCCTACACCATGCAACCTTATCAGTTATGATATTCAACATTAACCCACGAAGACTGTATACGCCACCTTCCCATGAAAGAGAATAGCCACAACACAAACTGCTATAAGCATCAATACAGGCAGTCAAGATCGGTCTGCCAACTAGATTCCCTTCCTCATTGATCAGATATATGTCACACACCGTAGCATCCAACATCCCTACACCAACCGCAGGGGCAAACTCCTGTACCCCTTCACCAGTAAGTGGTCTGTTATTCCTCTGATAGTTCTTCAATCCATCCCTCGAAATATAGAAGTTCTGCATTTTCCTAGTCTTACGATAAAAATACCGAAATTGATAGAAGGATGGATATTCTTCTGCCAACATCCCCATAGCATCACAATATTTCTCTTTAAGCATCATGGTATATGCAGTCATAAGTGATTGCTTCTTTGTAGTATAGAAAAATTTGTTCAACGCCCATCTTATATTCCTTTCATCCTGTGTCAGTTCCTTTTCATCCTTACGTTTCTTTGGAGCAAGAACGGTTATATCCATATAGCTTAGATACAGACAGAGATAATTCCTCACCGTCTGCTTTGATACTTTATGTTCCTCGGCTATAGAACAAATCAGTTTAGAACGCACCTTATCATCTGATAAGAAAGGAAGAATCGGTGCAATCATTGTATATCGTTCATGCATAACCTTCCTCTGGTCTGCATCCAAAGTATCAATATCAACACTGATAAATCCTGTAGCCTTTAACAGTTCATTATCAGTACACACAGATAAATCTTTGCCAGAGCATTGAAAATACACCCTCAATAATTCAGATTCCGATAATACAGAATCCACTGATTCAAATTCCCTCCACACAGGCATGGTATGTTTCACACAGTCAATCATGAGGATTCTATCATCCTGAATATCCAATATACGCATTATGTTATTGCCAGAACGTAACAAATCATACTTCTTCATCAATAACCAACCCCCAATCCGTTACTCCATGCCTGATCCAATAATTCCTTGAAGCATCCAATAATTTCACTGTCATAGGCTTCATTAGAAACTTACGAAATACACATTCCCGTACCATCAGATCACCGTCTGCCTTGGTGCAAACAAAGTCTGATGTATACTCCCCTACATCCAATCCATCCAACAGCACATTACATCTGATTTCCTTAATTTCATCACTCTTCTGTAACAGATCAGCATAAGCATACTGAATGGCATCATATGTCCTACATACCTCAGAACACTTGCTAATCACCCTCTTTTCACATCTTCCCTTGAAATTCTTCTTCCTCATCCTACGCAAAACCTCCCATCCGGGAACATCCTGCAATTTCCCAAAAACGTTCCCAAAAAAGAAATGAGATTGTTTTGGGAATTTTGTATCTCATTTTTGGGAAATAATAATTCTCTTAAATCCCCAATTTACAAGGATTCCAGACCTATTATCATTTTCCCAAAAACATCATAAACAAATATCACCATGTCGTAGGGCATTGAAATTTATTCTATATCGGGCATATAAAAGGCACTTTGTTTTATCCTGTCGGGCTTTCGCCCTAATGCCCCTACTCCATGGTGATTCCTGTGCAGTACGTTCCACAAATCCCGTATTTATGCGAGGGAAAGGATAGTCGTTAGACAAAAATAAGACCCGCATCTTTCGATGCAAGGTCTTATTTTTCTATGTCGTAGAATAAATACTTTTGCCTTATTATAGAATAAATTTCAATGCCTTACGACAAAATTACCACCCCTACTTCTTCTCTCCAATTGCCGCTTGCGCAGCCGCAAGGCGGGCTATCGGCACTCTAAACGGTGAACAGGACACATAGGTCAATCCCACCTTATGACAGAATTCCACGGAGGACGGATCGCCGCCATGCTCACCACAGATACCCAATTTAATATCCGGTCTGGTGCTTCTGCCTTTCTCCGCAGCCATCTGCACAAGCTGTCCTACGCCGCTTTGGTCGAGTCTTGCAAAAGGATCGGACTCATAAATCTTATTCTTATAATAATCGCTTAAGAACTTGCCGGCATCATCACGGGAGAAGCCGAAGGTCATCTGAGTCAGGTCATTGGTACCGAAGGAGAAGAACTCTGCCTCCTCGGCAATCTCGTTTGCCAGAAGCGCTGCACGGGGAATCTCGATCATGGTTCCGACATGATATTTAATATCGGAATTTTTCTCTTTCTTCACCTGCTCTGCTACCTCTACCACCACATCTTTGACAAACTTAAGTTCTTTCTTCTCGCCCACTAACGGAATCATAATCTCAGGTTCGATATCGTATCCCTTCTCATTCTTCACTTCGATAGCAGCTTCCATCACTGCTCTGGTCTGCATCTTGGCAATCTCAGGATAGGTCACTGCCAGACGACAGCCACGGTGTCCCATCATCGGATTGAACTCATGGAGGGAATCACAGATTTCCTGCACTTCCTCTGCGGTCATCATCATCTGCACTGCCAGATCGTCTATGTCAGCCTGGTCTGTCGGTACGAACTCATGTAACGGCGGGTCTAAGAAGCGGATGGTCACCGGTCTGCCTTCCATCACTTCATATATGGCCTTGAAGTCCCCTTTCTGGAACGGGATCAGGGCATTTAATGCCTTTTCTCTCTGCTCTACTGACCTTGCCAGGATCATCTGACGAATCTTGGGAATCCTGTCGGGATCAAAGAACATATGCTCTGTTCTGCACAGGCCGATACCTTCTGCGCCATATTTCACAGCATTGGCTGCGTCTGCCGGAGTGTCCGCATTGGTGCGTACTTTGAGTCTGCGGTACTTGTCCGCCCACTCCATGATACGACCGAAATTGCCGCTGACAGAAGCTTCCACGGTCTTGATATCGCCTTTATAAATCTTACCGGTGGAGCCATCCAGGGAAATGTAATCACCCTCATGGAATACTTCTCCGCCCAGTTCAAATACTTTATCCTGCTCATTGATAGCGATTTCGCCACAACCGGATACGCAGGCTGTACCCATGCCGCGTGCCACTACGGCTGCATGGGAAGTCATACCGCCGCGCACGGTAAGGATACCTTCTGCGGCATGCATACCCTCGATATCTTCCGGAGAGGTCTCCAGACGTACCAGCACTACTCTCTCGCCCTTTTCATGAGCCGCTTTCGCTTCATCAGCAGTGAAGTATACTTTACCTGCCGCAGCGCCGGGAGATGCGGGAAGTGCCTGTCCCACTACCTGACCTGCTTTTAAAGCATCCGGATCAAAAGTCGGATGTAAGAGCTGATCCAAAGATTTGGCCTCAATACGAAGCACTGCCTCTTCGGGGGTGATCTTACCCTCGTCTACCAGATCGCAGGCAATCTGTAAAGCTGCCGGCGCGGTACGTTTGCCGTTTCTGGTCTGTAAGAAGAACAGCTTGCCCTCTTCGATCGTAAACTCCATATCCTGCATATCGCGGTAATGGTCTTCCAGACGATTTGCGATCTCCATAAACTGTTTATAACACTCGGGAAGATCCTGCTCCAATTTGGTGATCGGCTGGGGTGTACGGATACCTGCCACCACGTCCTCACCCTGGGCATTGATCAGATATTCGCCGTAAATGCCCTTTGCACCGGTAGAAGGATTTCTGGTGAAAGCAACGCCGGTACCTGAGGTATCGCCCATGTTACCAAATACCATCGCCTGTACATTCACTGCCGTGCCCCAGTCGCCCGGGATGTCATTCATACGGCGGTACACAATGGCTCTCTCATTATCCCAGGAACGGAACACTGCCTTCACAGCCTCCATCAGCTGCACTTTAGGATCCTGCGGGAATTCTTCGCCTTTATTCTCTTTATAAATATTCTTGAAACGGACAATGATCTCTTTCATATCCTCGGCAGTCAGATCTGTATCAAATTTAACGCCTTTGGACTCTTTGATCTCGTCTAAGATTCTCTCGAAATAAGATTTGGGGATCTCCATGACCACATCGGAGAACATCTGGATAAATCTGCGGTAAGAGTCATACGCGAACCGGGGATTTCCGGTCTTGGCTGCAAAGCCTTCTACTGCCACATCAGTCAAACCCAGGTTTAAGATAGTATCCATCATACCCGGCATGGATGCCCTGGCACCGGAGCGGACTGACACGAGAAGCGGATTCTCAGTATCACCGAACTTCTTGCCCTGTTTCTGCTCAAGCCCCGCAAGTGCTGTAAAAATCTGCTCTTTGATTTCCTCGGAAATCTGTCTGCCGTTATTGTAATAATCTGTACAGGCCTCTGTCGTTACGGTAAATCCCTGCGGGATCGGTAATCCCAGATTCGTCATCTCCGCAAGATTTGCGCCTTTGCCACCCAGAAGGTTACGCATATCGGCATTTCCCTCTTCAAATAAATAAACCCATTTCGCCATTTTGCTGCTATGCTCCTTTCTTTGCCTTCGAATTTGTGCTTCCTGGCACAATATATCCCTTCTATTTTTATCCTGATTTCTTAACATTTTACCATATTTTTGAAAAATTAGCACGATATTTTTGAAATTTCTAACAAAAAATAGAACAAATTCCCAAATTTATTTGTCAAATATTGATTATTCCGCCCTTACCGGACAAAAACCGTCAAAAATAAATACATCATACTCATTCTTTAACTGCTCCAGATCCTTCTGGCTCTGAATCGTCCAGGCCGCCGATGGGCGGCGGTAGATATGTCTGCAAATCCGTCTGCCGGGTTCTTTGCCAAACTTATGATTATAAGCGATAAAATCCGGTTTGGTCAGGAAATTCAGTAAAAGATGGGCCATCACAAAATAGAGGACGTTGCGGTAATCCCCGTCTTTGCGGAAATTGGAGGAAAGCTGTCCCCGCACCACCCCGTTATGATGTCTGCGAAACCACCACAATACCATAGGGTTAAAAGATTCAATACAATAAGAGCCGCCGTAAGCGCGCAGAAGTTCATCTATGATGGAACAGAAAGAGACATTGGCAGTCTCCGCCTTTATCTCAATGATAAGCGGCACCTGTCCGTCCACCATGGCCAGAAGATCCGCAAATTTCGGGATATGTTCTTCAGATTTGCAAAGGGTAAAAGATTGCAGTTCCTCGTATGTATAATCCTTAATCTTCCCTTCCGCCCCACAGATCCTGTCCAGTTTGAAGTCATGAAAAATAACCGGCACCCCGTCTTTGGTAATCTGCACATCCAGTTCCATGCCAAGGCCTGCCTCCACCGCCCTGCGAAAAGCCGCCATGGAATTTTCCGGCGCATCCCCGGCGTTATCGTGCAGTCCCCTGTGTGCAAAGTATACCTTTTTAAAAAGTGTGGTGTCCGGCCTTTTGATCATTCGCGGCATGATGGCCAGCATATAAAGCAGGCAGAGGCCGCCGATAATTTCCAGTGTGATTCTGATAATCAGTGAGATCATTTTCACAACGCTCCCGTACAAATATAATTTCAATGTTATTGTACAACCCTGCCCGGGAGTTTTCAAGACTTTCGATGCTGAAGCAGCGCCGGAAATTTCACAGAAATTAAGAAGCTTTCGCCATCATAACTCTACCATTATAGTATAGTTTTGTCGCGCTTTCTTACTATGAATCCCTTTTTATGATATCATTCCGGCTCCGTCAGCCTTACTCCGCCAGCCGTACCACTCCCCCCTGCTCCACTTCCTTGGTCGCTGATATAATGATCCGGCTGTCTTCTGTAAGAGCCCCTTCCACAGCTGCCCACTGGTCGTTTTTATCTTTAACACTGACATTGATCTCTTCCACATAGTACTCTAATCCCAGAATGCCTTCCCGCTCGTTCACCACATACACAAAATTCCTGTCATTCTGTGAATGAAGTGCCAGCAGGGAAATACAGCAGTAATGCTTTTCCCCCGTCTTGCTGCATCTGAGCACACCGGAAAGACCCGGCATCCCCGTCTCCTCAGGGAGTTGCACCAGGGCCGTAAAGGTACCCGGCGCACTCTCGTTCTCCGCCAGATAGTCTACGGTCACATTGATCGGTTTTTTACCGTCCAACTCCAGTTTGGCATCATCATTTAAGTTTACATAACTTTTTTGTTCCTTGGTAAGCGTAGTACGGAACTGGCAGGACACCTCATCGTCCGCCAGCAGAAGAGATGCCGTATCCGGCACTCTGCCGCCCACTTCCACATACAGATCTGTCACCATACCGCTCCGGTCAGCCGTGATCTTTCCTTCCTGCTTCAGGATTTCCTGATACACGGCCATCTTTTCACGGATACTGTTCACTTCTGTCCGATAGACGGAAAGTGTCGCATCCACATCTTCTTCCGAAAGGATGTCTTCTACTTTGCGCCCCGCATCCTTCATGGTATTTTCCCGGTTCCACTTGGCATCCGCCTCTGCATAAGCGGCGTCCTGCAACTGCCGTTTCAATCGCTCTTCCTCCTGCAAACGCGCCTCCCGCTCCTCCTCCGTCTCCGGGTCATCATCATCGTCATTCTCATGCTCTATATTTTCTTCCTGCAATTCTTCCAGATCCTCCTCCGCCTGGGCCACTTCCTCCGCTGCCCGGCCCACCAGCGTATCCTGGTATCTGGCCAGGGCATCATAGTCCTCCCTGGCCCTGGCCTCCTCCAATGCCTTCTGCGCCTCGGCCAGTTCTTTATTCTGTAAAATGGCATCTATCTGTAGCTGTACTTTCTGGACATCTGTCTCCTGCTCTGCCAGAATCTCTTGCAGATCCTCCAGATCCACGGTAAAAAGAAGATCACCTTCCTCCACCCTGTCACCCACATGGACTGCCAGTTCTTCCACTCGCAGACCGCTTAAGACTACCACCGGCAGTTTGGCGCCCGCCTCCACGATTCCTTCCATTTCAACCGTGTGCTCAATATATTTTGATTCAATCCTGGTAGTGGTGACCATCGGCAGTTTGGATGCATAGATACTCTTGGACACCAGCGTGCACACCCACATAAAAATCAGGAAAAAACCAAGCCCCGTGGCAATCCTCTTCTTCCGCTTCTCCATCTTGTCTCCTCCTTACCTCATTTCATACCACCACAATAATCCATTCCATATCGCATAATCAATTCAAGCGGAGAATTCCCGCCCCACAGGGAATTCTCCAGTACAAGACATAGAACTTCTTGGCGTCCCGTCCCATGGCGGGACGTCTTTAGAAGTTCTTCTTGTACTACTCTTTTAGTCCCGAATAAATGATCCCCTGCTCCAGATAGTCCTGTCCCAGCACAAACACAAAAGCCGCCGGTATCAGCGTGATAAAGGAAGCGCACATGGCGAACCCCGCCTGCATCCAGGATATCTCCGGCAGATATAAAGACAGGGGCCACAGGGACTTATCCTCCAGAAACGCCAGCGGCTGTTCCATCAGGTTCCAATACTCCAAAAACCCTAACACTATGGCAGACAATAACCCACTTTTCCCTAAAGGAAGCCCTATTTTGACAAAAATCCGCAATTCTCCCGCCCCATCAATCCGGGCAGCTTCCAGAAGCTGCATCGGGACAGCCCGAAACCCGCCATAGGACAAAAAGATAGGAAAGGTAGAAAAAACTGCCGGTAGAACAATGGCCAGATGCGTATTCATCAGGGACAATCTGTCGAGCACCAGATAGCTGGACAGCATGGTCACCTGAAAAGGCAATAACATCAGCACCACATAGAGGACAAACAATGTCCTGCTGCCCCGCACCCGATAATACACTGCAAAGGCCCAGGCCGCCGGCACACCCACGATCATCTGCCCGATCAGGATGCAGACCACCATCCCCACAGAGTTCCAAAACAGCACGAAAAAGGACGGCGTCATAAAGAGCAGTCTTCCGTAATGCTCAAAGGTGGGATAATCCGGCATCAGTTTCCAGCGGATAAATTCCTCTCCGCCACCAAAAACCGGATACAGGTATTGTTTCAGTTCAATGCTGTCCATGACTGAGCCGGTTATGATCAGCACCACCGGCAGGCAGATCAGAATCGCCGGCAAAAGTAACAGCAATACCGTTATACTCTTTTTTACTGATTGATATACGGTCTTTAGCATCCGCCGCCTTCCTTTCTAATCCGTCTTATCCCACAGTCTCTGCAACAGCATGATCGCCCCAAACAGAACGATTCCCACGCAGACCGCTGCTGCCGCCATCTTATCAAATTCCATGTTCACAAACCAGTTGTTAAACAGATGCTGTAATAGGTAGATATCCTCCTGGGGGTAAGACCCCGCCACCAGATATGCCTCCCTGTATATTTTAAAGGAATTCAGGAACGATAAAATGACGATCGTGTAGAAACTCCCTTTCAGATTCGGCAGGATAATATAACGGATACTCTTCCACCGCCCTGCCCCGTCCACCCGGGCCGCCTCCAAAAGTTCATTGGGAATGGCCAGGATCCCGGCCAGCCAGAGGACTACCGTGTAACCCGTATTTTTCCACAGATAACTGGCCACCAGCACCCAGAAAGAAGCCCCCGTTCCCAGATAATCGACCATCACCGGCCCCCACCAACCTGTATACGCTCCCAGCTTTGTCAGAAGCAGATTTAAGAAACCCTGGCGGTAAAAGACCATTTTCCAGACCAGCACAATGGTAGCCGTAGGCATGGCCAGTGGAAACAGATACACGGACTTGATCAGCCCCGCTTCTTTTAGATTGCTTAAAGGCAGGGCTACCATCAGCCCCACCAGCACCAAAAGTGGAATACACACCAGTGTAAAACGTATGGTATTCTGCACCGCCAGCAGAAACGCCTGATTGTGGAAAATAACATCATAGTTCTTCACGCCCATAAATTCGCCGGTGACCGCGGTCTGCATGGAGCGTTTCATCACATCTAAGAACGGCAAAAGTACGAAAACCATCACCCCTGCCAGGCTGGGCAGAAGGAACATCACAAAAGAGCCGTTATGCCTAACCGCCATCATGATACTGCCTCTCTTTTGTCTGTTTTTCTTCTGCCCTGCCATCTTATACCCCTTGTAATATCGTCTGTCCTACTTTATAATCCAGTCCGCTTCTTATCTTAATCCTATTTGCTATTATTATCTTTCCTATTCTGCCATGTAAATCTTCATCCTTTCCTGTATCATCTCCACAGCCTCCTGTAGACTGCACCTGTCATTTAAATAGTGTTTTCCTGTTTCCCGCACGACATCTTCCATCATCATATCGGAAAGATATGGCGTGTGAACAGATGCGAGCATATCATATAACGCCTGCCATTCCTGTTCCTCCGGCATATACATTTTCAGGACGATTATCTCTCCATCCTCGGTTGACAGTCCATATCCGCCGAAGCCTACTCCCGGTGTCAGTCTTTCTTTAGGCATCATTCCGCCAAGACTTTTCGAATATTCCGACAGACCCATCTCATTGATGGGAAAACCCACCGGATAGATTGTACTCTGCATATCTTTGGAAAGCATTTCCTGTAAAAAGCTGCCTGCCAGATCAGCGTTCTCAGAAACAGAACTGACTCCCATCAATGCCACAGGAATAAAGGAATCTCTCACACTGCCCGGCAGCAGCGCCGCCTGACAATTCTCCCCCTGCGGTATCCTTGTAAGCGACTGTAAAAAGGCATAGTTATAGGCGTTTGTCAAAGTTCCGGCTGACACCTGTACACCTCCGGCAACAATCTGGAGTCCTCCGCCCGTCAGATCATTGTAGGCGCTTATCTCATCAGAGCTTCTAATAAAGCTTTCTTCCTCCGCACGCATACGGTATTTCTCGAGGACATCTTTCGGCAGATCCTCCATACATGCTGTATAAATCCTTTTTGACTGTTCCAGATAAAGGGATATTTCCTCCGTATTAAGCTGTCCCCCATCCGTGAGCCAAAGCGGTGCGGACACAGGCATAAGCAGATTCAAAAGCATCTCCTCGCTATAGGCTTCCATGACCTCTTCGCCCGGATGCTGGCTTCTTAGCTGCTCCATAAGATCCGCCAGGGATGAGAAATCTGACACACTCGTCATATTATCTTTGTCTGTAAAATACATGGGCAGCATGATGGCCGCAGGAATCATACGAATTCCGTCTTCCCTTGTAAAGCTTTCTTTGATATTTGGTAACAGGTTCTCTTCTTTTTCCAATTCTGTCAAGTACGGGCTGATATCTGCAAGGACTCCTTTCTTCAGGTAAGAGTCCACTGGCAGACCATCTAAAATCAGAAAATCCGGCCCGTTTCCTGCCATAATCTTCGTATTCAATTTTTTGACCGCATCTTCCCTGGTGACACTGCCTTCTTCGTCCATCCCCACAGTATATTCCACATAGACATCCGGATGAGCCCCCTGATAACGAATAATCGCCTGCCGCAAGATTGTATTTTCCGTCAGACTGTAAGCTGTCATTTTCTGTGAGGGTATGGTGCTGATATCAGGGTCATAAGTAAAGTTCGAAATCTTTCCCTCTGAAAAAGCTGTCAAAAATCCATCCGCCCCAAACCGTATCATCTTTGACACATGTGTGGCGGGATCACTGAGACTGGAAAGACCGCCATTGATCACTTGCTCCATCACCGCGCCCCCGATTACATGCCGGTATATTCCCTTATCACAGGCCAGATACAGACCTCCTTCCTCCGCCGGAAAGATGGTATATGTAGAAAGAACCGTATCCGGATTCCCCTGACAATTCTGTGCCACGAAATCCGAGAGCACATCATCCGCAATCCGCTCTGTACTATCCAAATCATACAGTAATACGCCCTGTTCCTCACTCTTGACTGCCAAATAGCTTTCCCAGACACAGATCATATCCGGTGCGATATCTACTGTCATCAGAAATCTTCCTTTTCCGGTGTTCCGGTCAATTTCATAAATCTTTCCCTCACTCGATGCCGCCAGCAATCTGTTATCATCCTCTGAGAAACCGAGGCATGACAGTCTTTCCTCTTCCTCCAGCTTAATCTGGGCCCACTGTGTCTCTCCTTCCGGAGAAATCAGATATATGCAGTTCTCCTCTTTCGGCACCTCCCACACAGTCAACGATGGACTCTCTGCTGCTTCTCCCGACTGGCTGTCCGCCTGTCCACCCTCTTCATCTTCTGTCTGGCTCTCTCCTGCCTGTTCTTCTTCCTGCGCCTGATGGTATTCATAATTCCTGCACAGCAGTGCCACACTCCCGTCAGATGCTGCCTTCATATCCAACATGGAATATCCTGCTGCCAGCATATACCATTCCGGCAGCATATCCTCCTCCCAGACCGTACCGCCGTCTGCGGATACCATCCGTCCCACGGCACCATCTTCCAAAAGCACAAGCCGTCCATCCGCAAGTTCCCGAAGATCCATGACCGGACCAGAATCTACTTCTGTCATCGATTCCACATACCGCCCCATGGCAACGGCATCATCGATACCCTCCTCGCTTCTGGAATCTGTACCGTTTTCTGCGGTCTCACTGCTGCCGGCCGGGCCGCCGCATCCTATTAAGGATACGGCGGTTACCACCGCCAGGCACAGTGCTGTCCATCTTTTCTCTATTTTCGTCTGAAATACTTCTCCCATTCTATGCACTAAAATCTCCTCCATACAACCTCTACTCCGCCATATACAGATCCACCTTACTCTTAATCTTCTGCACGGCCTCGTCCAGCGTCAGATACCCCGTCAGATACTGGGCTCCAACCTCCACCACCGCCTCTTCCACCACCGGTTTCGCAATATATGGTGTGTTCAGTTCACAGAAGATATGGTACAATTCCTGATACTCTTCCTTCGTGGGCATATAAATATTCATACCGAATTCCAGCCCATCTCCCGTACTGCCGCCAACACTGCTTGAAATCTCGCCATAGTCTGCACTTATACCGCCGTTTAACAGAACCCTCCACTCAGGACTCAGCTGATTTTCCAAAGCAGCCTGATTGACCATAAATCCGTCATAGAAAAGCTGCTGCACCTCTTTGCCCATCAACACATCAAAAAATGCCTCTGCTCCTTCCCTATGTGTCGATGAAGCATTGATTCCCGTCACAAGTTCCGGCACAAAAACATGACTGCACTGCCCGTCAAGGGGCTTCAACCTCATATCCTCATACCCTTCTATTTTATTGATGGAAAGTACCTCCTGAAAGGTGTAAGTATTTTTCAGATTCCCCGCCGAAAACACTGCCTCATACAGAAGGAACTCCGTTGAAGCACTTCCCAGACTGTTATATGCCTCCATATAGTAATGATCCGCATCCGCCGTTTTGTACAGTTCCCGCATGTTTTCATGGGACTTTCGCAGGGAATCGGATAAGCCCTCCGTAGATGCCGTATAAATCCGGTTGATCTGCTCCAGATAATCCGCGATCACCTGCGCGTCAAGGTTTCCCGACTGATCCACAAAGGCTGGCCCGGAGATTGGCAGCAGCCACTTCACCGCCACTTCCTCCGAAAACATACCGATAATCTCTTTGCCGGGATTTTCTTCACGCAGCCGCTCTATGGTATCCGCCAAAGAGGTGAGGTCGTGCACCTGCGCCAAATCCTTTTCCCCGCCAAACACCGCCGGAATCGTAAAGGAAACCGGTACACTGTATATCTTACCGTCCTGTCGGAAACTCTCCACAATATTGGGCAGCAGTTTCTGCTCCCCGGTCATCTGACTGATATGATCACTTAAATTCAGCAGCACGCCTTTTTCTATATAAGAGTCCTCCGGCAGATCATCCAGGATCAAAATATCCGGCCCCCTGCCCGCCATCAGTTCCGTATTCAGTTTCTTGATTGCATCTTCCCTGCCCGCTGCATCCGAGCCACTCATTCCCACCTCATATCTGACAAAGGACTGGGGATTCTGGGCCTGATACTGGGCAATGGCCTGCCGTACTTTATCTTCTTCCCGCAGGGAATAGACCGTCACCAGTTCATCCGGCACCGTGGGTACCTTCGGGTCATACACATACCGCACCAGCTTACCGCTGCTAAAAAGCACCATAAACTCATTGTTATCCAATGCGAGCATATTGACGATACTTATGGATGGATTGCTGAAAGTGGACAGACTGCCGTCAATGATCTGCTCCATCGCACTGCCGCCGATCACATGCCGGTACACGCCGCCCTTACCGGCCACATAAAGAGTCCCCTCTTCTCCCGGCACCATATAGACTGAAAAAGTATCATAACAATAATAGTCATCCAGATAATCCTTTCGCATAAACTCCGCCAGTACAGAATCATCCACCCACTTCTCTTCTTTCATATCATAAAAAGTGATGCCGTCCTGCGATGTGAGAAGGATCATATAGTCCCCCTGAAATTGCAGCAGATCCGGCATCGCCGGAAGGGACATATACTTATGCATTTCACCGGACTGTATATCCACCTCATAAAGTGCACTGCCGCCCATGATCTCGGCAAACAGCCGCCCTTCGGGACCAAACCAGATATTCGACACATATCCTTCTTCCGAAGCCTTTAGCTCCGTGATTGTCCGGGAATTACCGTCCGACTCTGTCAGGATCAGTCCCGTATGAAAATCTCCGGTCCCGTCTGTGTTGGGGGATGACAGTACTGCGATTGTGCCGTCCGTATCCGCCTTCATGGTAAAGATATAATTATCCTTCGTAAAAGCCGCGAAATCCGGGATTCCCGGTACCGCTTCCGCCTTCCAGGTCACACCGCCATCCGCAGATACCAGCATACCCGCTTCTTTATCCAGGATGATAAAGCTGCCGTCTGTCAGCGCAGTAACCCCGCAGGACAGAGTTGTATATTCCGAAATGTCCACCGGATTTTCCACATAACGTCCCATGGCCTTGTTTTCAGTTCCTGTATCCTCTGCCGCATTCTGCCCGCCTTCTGTGCCTTTCCCGGCATCAGATTTGCTTCCTTCCACTGCATCTGTCCCCTGCTTAGAGGAATTGGCCGGACTGCTGCCTCCACAGCCGCCAAGCAGTCCTGTCATCAGGGAAAGGATAAGAATAACCGCTAATAGTTTTTTCCTTTTCATACCGCTCATTACATAAACTCCTCCATCTCGATACTGTCTGCACAGAAAGAACCTTCCCGCCAGCTTCCTCTCAGGACACAGTTCAGTCCATCTTTCAAATCTCCAAAGGAACCTTCCCGCTCTGAAATATCCTCCGGATTGATACCGCCGTTTCTGACCGTCTTGTATCGATAGATACAGCCCGGATTCACATACACTGTGACCAGATCATCTGCCTCTTCAGCCCCGGGTGCCGCAGCAATGGCAACATTACCATCAGATTCAACCTTACAGAGGACAAAACTGTCCTGCCCGATATCACCTTTAATATTGCCTACTAACTCCTCGTTGCCGGAAGTCTGTCCCGTCTGTAAATTGTCGTCTTTCGTTTTATCATCAATCTGTGACTGGTTGTCTCCTGTTTCCTTAGCATCCAACTGTGAACTGTTGTCTTCTGTTGCCTCTTGATCGTCTGTCTCTGACCTCCTGTCACCATCTGCCTGACTGCTTGCTTTATCCTCTGTACCCTGCTTCAAATCCTCTGTCCCGTCCTGCTGATTCCCCGAAGATAAGTCCACCGGTATCGGCGCTTCCTTTTCTTCTCCGCAGCCCGTTGCCAGCATCGTCACCATCATGGCACAAACCAAAGTCAAAACTATCCTGCTCTTTTTCATCATCCGTAACATCATTCTGATAATCTCCTTCCAATCATATCAAATTTTTCTCTAAAGAATCTCTAAGAAATCTCTAAAATGTCCGCCTTATTTATATTCCTCAATCAAAATCCGCGTAGCGATAAAGTTTTCTCCCTCGTAATCTCCTTCTACCTCCACACCCAGACCGGACTTCAGATCTGAAAGCGCGGCATCCCTCATATCAATCCCGGCGCCGCCGCCCTGGATGACCCAGTGCTCCACCCTGGTATCTGCGGTAAATTTCACGGGGATTTTCTTCGCATCCTTCTCATCCACTATCGTGACCATGCCAGCGTCTTCTCCCTCTCCCATCACAGTCGTCTGTGCGACAATCATACCATCGTCCGCCACACTCTGTACCTTCCCGCCAAGATGTTCTGTCCCCTCGCTGGGGTTATATTTCTGCGGTGTTGATTGGGCTGATTGGGCATCCGCTTCGTTAGCGGAGTCCGATTGGTTCTGCTTGTTCTGTTCTGATATGCTCGCCGTGTCTGTTTGTTTGTCTGTCTCGTTTCCTGTCTCTTCCGGCGCTGCCTGATTGTCCACTCCGTTTCCTGTCTCCTCCTGTGTCTGCTGTGATGTTTCCTCCGTGTTCGCACACCCTGTGAATCCTGTCAGGAGCATGATTCCCATGCATCCTGCCGTTATCCATTTTTGTGTCGTTTTCATCCTGTTTCATCCTTTCTGTGGGCCGTCTTTAAGTGTTTTTGTATGTATTGCCCGCTTTTTTAATTTCACATCATAGCAGGATTTTCTCTAAAGTGTCTCTAAAAGAAGAACCGCAATTCCTTATATTTTGCTTGTGTCACATATAAAAAATCTGTTATAATATGCATGAATAGGAGACTAATATTGTGAATATTGAATATTCAAAAACAGCTGTAAAATATATTGAATCCCTGGATAAACCAACAAAACGCCGTATCAAAACAGGGATTGAGGGGTTAACTGAAGATCCACCAAAAGGTGATATAAAAATATTACAAGGTTGTTCTGACCATCGGAAACGTTTGAGGATAGGAAAATACAGAATAATATATAATTATAAACAGGATAACCAAATTGAGATATTGTATATTATGAATGTTGATACAAGAGGCGATATTTATAAATAGAAAGGATGTGTATATATGAGCGGAGCAGTGAAAGAAGCAGTAAGTCTTATGGAAGTATTGCCGGAAACCGAACAAAACTTTGCTCTTGAATTTATCAAAAGACTCGTACTCGCATGGGATCCAGATTTTACAAAAGTAACTTCCTCGGAAAAAAGAGCAATAGACGAAGCTGAAAGAGATATCGCTGAAAACGGAACCATTTCACACAATGCGATTCATTGGGATTAAAAATAAGACAGCATACCTCCCTCAATGAAGTATGCTGTCTTATTATTTCCTTACGGGTTCATCTATCTGTCTTATTCCCCATTGCAATAAACCTCTATCGCCCGTCTGACAAACTCTGCCGTCCCTTCGCCGCCGGCCTTGTCAATGTTCTGCCGAAACCGCTCATCTTCCGCATACATTGTCCCCAGACCCTTTAAGATTTCCCTGGTACAGTTGTAATAATGCTTTGTCATGAAACCTTGCAGTTCACAAATCTTACCCTGCACTTTCCCGTCAGACGGCGGTAACTCACGCAATTCACCGATTTCCGCAAACAAATTCATCAGCGCTTTTCCCGCCTTATCAAAGTCCTCGCCATTCTCCTGTCTTTGCACAAATTCCTGATAGGCTTCGGTCTGTCCCCACCTGCTCTTTACCTCTTCCTTATACTGCTCGATATGGCTCTTATCAAAAACATCAAATTCCATTTTACGCACTCCTTTTTCCTGTATTTCACGGGCAAAATTGATCAGATTTCCTATTCGTTCATATTGCAGTTCCAAAAGCCGGATTGTCATACAGCCGATAGCCTGCCTCAGTTACCTTTGTCGGTTTTAAAAGCCCGATTGCATCGTAGTGGTGAAGTGTGCGCACACTCACCCCCCGTCAGTCTGCTTACTTCCTTTACTGTCCTCATATCCTGATCCTCCCGTGTGATATCATTGTAAACTATCACGTTACGTCAGAGTCAATACCCTTTTATTTCCAAAAAAGCTTTATTTTATCTATTGACTAAATTTTCAAAGTTGTTATAATGTACTTGTACAATAAGTACAATTTTAAAAAAGGAATCTGACTGCCATGGAAATCATCATCAGCAACAATGCCAACAAGCCGATTTATGAACAGATCACCTCACAGATCAAGGCAATGATCATGACCGGGGAACTACAGGCCGGCGATTCCATCCCTTCCATGCGGGCCCTGGCAAAATCCATCCATGTGAGCGTGATCACAGTGCAGAAGGCCTACGAGGATTTGCAGAGGGACGGCTTCATTGAGACCACGGTCGGCAGGGGGAGTTTTGTAGCGGCGCAGAACAAGGAGTTTTATCAGGAAGAGCAGCAGCGTATCGCTGAGGAACACCTGCAAGTCGCCGCAGAAATCGGACGGACGAACAACATTTCCCTTGCCAAACTGACGGAACTGCTGGCGCTGTTTTATGAGGATGCGTAATCAAATGCCTACAAACCATTCATTACAAGGAGACTAGTTATGGAAAACATTTTAGAATTACAGCAAGTATCCAAAACCTATCCCAAATCAAATTTTACGCTGGACAAACTGAGTTTTTCCCTGCCCTACGGCTCTATCCTTGGCTTCGTTGGGGAAAACGGGGCCGGCAAGACGACCACCATCGGCTGTATCTTAAACACGGTCTGCAAAGATGGCGGCACCATCAAATTATTTGGCAAAGAAATGCGGGATGCTGACACAGATATCCGTGAAAAGATCGGTGTGGTTTATGACGGCGACAATTTCCCCGGCTACTATACGCCCAGACAATTATCCCGCGTCATGGAAGGTCTCTATGCCAGGTGGGATGATGCCTTATTCCAAAGATATTTAGAGAAATTTGATCTGCCGGCCAAACAGAAGATCAAATACTTTTCCAGAGGCATGACCATGAAACTGGCCACAGCCGCCGCCCTCTCCCACCATCCGCAGCTATTGATCCTGGATGAGGCCACAAGCGGCTTAGACCCTGTCATGCGCGATGAAATGCTGGACGTATTCCTGGAATTTGTGCAGGAAGAAGATCATTCCATCCTTCTGTCTTCCCACATCACAAGCGATCTGGAAAAGGTTGCGGACTATATCACTTTTATCCATCATGGCAGACTGATCATGACAGTATCCAAGGACGACCTGATCTACCACTATGCTGTGATGCGATGCAGGGAAAGCCAGTTTGCCGCCCTGAATCCCGCCGATATCATCGCCTTTCGCAAACGGGATTATCAGATAGATGTACTGGTGGCAGATGGCAAAGAGGCCGCACGAAACTATAAAGACGTGGTGATCGATCACGTCTCCGTAGACGAAATTATGCTGTTATTAGTAAAGGGGGAGCAGGTATGAAAGGACTTTTAAGAAACAATTTGTATGCAACACTTTCCAGTGCCAGGACATTTTCATATGTGATGATTTTACTGGGTATTTTCGTTGTCGCCATGGACAATGCGATTCCCTCCCTGATCATCGGCTATATGCTCTTAGTCATGATCGGATTTTCCTTAAACGCCATCGCCAGTACACGGAAAGACAGTGCCACAAAATGGGACAAATACAAACTGACTACTCCAGTCAAAAGAGTTGATATTGTAAAAAGCCTGTTTGTAAGCCAGCTTCTGTGGCTGCTTGTGGGAATCGTTTTTGCCGCAGTGTGCGTAACTTTATCCATAACACTGCACGGCTGCCCTTTTGACAAAAATACCGATATATTCATGCTATTTGTAGTCGGTATCGGCATCAGCCTGTTCATGGGCGCCATTTTCTTTCCCCTGTTTATACTGGGCGGAGAAGAGCGCTGCGAAGTATTTCTGGTGGTCAGCCTGCTTGGCGCAGTCGGCTGCATCATGGGGCTCACAACGCTGATCAATCAACTTTTTCCTGCCGGCATGACCACTTTACAGATCCTTATGAGCGGAGCAGGTATCCTGGCCTGCGGGATATTGATATTTACGCTGTCCTGTCCGCTCACTGCTTATGTATTTCGAAAAAAGGAATACTGATGGTTATACCTTAAAGGAAGCCACCGTCTGTTTCAGCTGTTCGCTCAGTCCGGATAACTCCTCCATCTGCGCAAGCACCGCGCTGGAGTTTTCGTTGGACTCTGCCGCGGCCTGCTCCATTTCCCTCATAAATGCCGCGATATCTCCCACAAGTCCGGTGATCGTAGCAAGAGAATCGCTGATGCCGTCCATGCTGGCGCTCATCTCCTGGGAGGAAGCGCCCAGGTCGCTGGAAATATCACTGTAAAAGGCGGCATCTTTCTCATACATGCCCGCCAGTTGGGTCATGCCCTGATAATCTTCCATGACTTTTTCATTCATGAAAGTCAGGAGTTTCTCGGAACTTTCTGAAAGGAATGCCACACTGTGTACCACATCCTCCGTCACTTTGCGGATCTGATCCACAGCGTCCTTGGAATGGTCCGCCAGCTGTCTGATCTCCTCCGCCACCACCGCGAATCCCCTGCCGGCCTCTCCGGCCCTCGATGCTTCAATAGATGCATTTAATGCCAGCAGATTAGTCTGAGAACTGATAGCCAGAATCTCCTCTGTCAGCGTATCGATCTCTTTCACCTTCTGACTCTGTTTGATGGCGCTGCTGAGTTCCTCCATGGTAGAACTGCACATATCTACAGCCTCCTTAGCCGATTTCTGGGAAGCCTCATGCTGTCTGCCTGCGCGGCTCATGATATCCCCGGACTGGTCGGCGGCCTCTCCGGCCTTCCTCGCCACATTCTCGATCACCCTGCTCAGTTCTTCCCCTGTGCCTTTGATCTGTTCCGCCAGCGCCTTGGCCTCGGCGGTCTGTCTCATGACCTCCCCCGCCGTGGATGCCATTGCCGAGATATCGCCATTTAACACCGTCATCTTCGCAGATGTCTCCTCCGCAATGGTATTGATATTCCCAGCCTCTTCCTTGGTATTTAAAATAATTCCCCGAATCTGCTGTTTGACTTCCACCGTTGCGGTCTTGATCTGCTCAATCTCATTTTTATACTGGCTGGGAATCCCTTTCTCCACCACCGCATCTTCCGAGAAATCACCGGAGGCAAACTGTTTGAGCATCTGTACCGGCGCCAGTGTCCTGCCGATCAGTCCCGCCATAAACACAGCCACCAGGACAATGAGCACCAGTGCAGTCACCACAGCCACCACGATCATGGTAACCAGGGAACTCCAGACATTGGCGTTCGGACACACCACACCGAGTTTCCAGTTGCTGCCCGCAATCGGCGCCGCCGCAAAGTAGCATTTGGTGCCATCATAATCCGCCGCCCTGATGATACTTCTATCATTTCCTTCCATAAGGGGCTGTAACGCCGGCATGATATCCATGACGGCAACCGCAGCCTCCTCAGAAGGCTCATATTCTTTATTTCTATGGGCTACATACTGCCCGCTGCTATCCACAAGGAATCCATAGACCCCTTCCGCATAGTTGATACTGCCGGTCAGATCCGTCACTGTAGCCAGTGTCACGTCCAGACCAATGACCGCCGCCAGTTCTCCTTCTATGTACACTGGTGAGGCTATGGTCGTACACATCTGTCCCGTCAGCACATCCCAGTAAGGATCCGTCACGATCGTCTCTTTCGCTGCTGCCGCCTGCTGATACCAGCCCCGCTGTACCGGATCATATCCTTCCGGTATCGCCGCTTCCCTGTTGGACTGAATAAAAGCGCTGTCCCTCGTACCGCAGTACAGATTCAGCAGTTCTTCCCTGCCTGCCGCATGTACATCAACCACAGACTGCAAATATTCTGTATCCAGAGTTCCCGCCGCTTCCATACTGTCTGCGGTTCCGCCTGCCAGCATCTTTTCATTCTCAATCCAGGTATTGATCTCTTCTGCGTATTTATCCGCATAAAGCTGTAAAATGTCTTTCTGCTCCACCATCATGCGCTGTCCCGCAATGATAACGATCCCCATCGTGGTAAGCAGAATACTCGCCGCTACGATGCAGATCACGCTGATCGTCAGCCGGCCTTTCATAGTCTTTGCCATCTTCATGCACCTCTCTTCAGTCAGTTCTGCAAAAATTCTGCAAAGACTATTTTAGTATAAAACAAAGGAAAATTTAAGATTTTCGGTATACATCGCACTTTTTACGGTATACTTTGCATTTTAGTTTACATAATACTAGTCATACCCTATCTCGATCTACCCCCCCCCCCAGTAATATCGGAAATAAGTCTCCCGCAGTACCCCATAGGAACCTCTCGGCAGATAGATGGAATGACCATTGTCAAGATGTGCTTCTCTGGCATTTAAGGTATCCAGATGATTCATATTGATGATATAAGAAATGCCGACCTTGGTAAACTCCGGGTAATCCAACACCAGATTCCCGATCTCACCCATCGTCATATTTAAGACCAAATGCGTGCCGTCCGAAAAATGCAGGAACTGCCGTTTGCCCTGCGCTTCACAGTAGAGAATATCACTTAACGATATCCTGCGGATCCTGCCGTCCACTTTAAACAGCAGATACTTCTTCGCCTCCTCCTCAATATCCCGGAAGCACTTGTCGAGCACCGCAAACAGTTCCGCCTCCACCACCGGCTTCACCAGATACTGTGCCGCCTCCAGACGAAATGCCTCCAGCGCATGATCCTTGGAAGAAGTCAGGAATATAATCCGGCTGGTGCCGCCCATATCCCGAATTTCCCTGGCAAGCGTTGTTCCCAGCTTCTCCGGCATATAAATATCCAGCAGAAGAACATCCGGCATATAGTCATTGTGCTTCATCGTATAAAGCAGTTCTTCCGCATTTTCAAACCGCTCCACTTCACAATCCCTGATGGAATTCTGTTTCATATATTCTTTCAGGCTTTCCTGCGTTCTATCCAATTCTTCTGTTTCGTCATCACAAATCGCAATCGAATACATAGTCCGTCTCTTTCGTCACATTATTTTCAGGAACTGCAATCTTCAGTACGTCATACTCGATAATTATATACGCTTTTCCCATCCAAAGCAATAACCATTCTTCAACCCCCATTCTTTTCCACAACATTTTAGAGAATTCTTCAAGATTGTTGTGGTATAATAGACGCAGACTCAGCAGTCTGCGTCCCAAGAATTGCTTTGCAATTCTTGCTGGCACTGCCGAGGATTACAGCTTCTGTGGACAGCCCGTGAACGGGGAAAACCGAAGGTTTTACGAGTTCACACTGCGAGAATACAGAAAGCGCCGAAAAATAAGATACCAAAAGGAACCCCAAAACCATGCGAATACTTCTAGCCGAAGACGATGCCAAACTGAATGAGACCCTCACCTACGGGCTGACCCAGGCCGGCTTTGCCGTGGACTCCTGTTTTGACGGGGAAGACGCCCTTTTTTACGGGGAGCAGAATATCTATGACGTCATCCTCTTAGACCGTATGCTGCCCTATATGGAAGGCACCGATGTCCTGGAGGCCCTGCGCGCAAATGGCATCTACACGCCCATTATCCTGATCACGGCGCTTGGCACCCTCTCCGATAAGGTGACCGGCCTGGATATGGGCGCCGATGATTATCTGGTCAAACCATTTGCGTTGGAGGAACTTCTGGCACGAATCCGCTGTGTGACAAGACGGCCGCATCAGATCGTGGACGAAGAAAGCATCACCCTGTTTGATATTACCTGGTCAGTCAATCAGAGCCGCCTCATCGGCCCGGCCGGAAGCTGTACCATTTCCAAGCGGGAATCCGCACTTCTGGAAACATTCTTAAAAAACGGCGAAACCACTGTTCCCCGCTCCACGCTGCTCTTAAAAGTCTGGGGGCCTGACAGTGACGTGGAGGAAGGCAATCTGGACAACTATATCCATTTTCTCCGCAGACGATTAAAGAGCGTGGGCAGTCGTCTCACCCTTAAGACCGTCCGGGGTGTCGGGTATTGCATCGTCAGACCCAGCTGAATTCGAATAAGCGGAGGAACCATGTTTCAAAAAGTACACCTGTATCTGACGGCAATGTGCGCAGGCATCACCGCCGCCATCATGATCGTAATGTCCCTGTGTTATCTCTATATTTCGGAAAAGGGGCTTTACGACAACCAATATACTTCTTTTCAGAACGATATCAACACCATTACTACCAGTTTGGAGCAGCAATCCGTCATCTCCATGGAATGGCTCTCTAAAATGGAATCCAGCGGCAATTATTCCTTTTTTGTTTTGGATAACGGTATACCGTTTCTATATAATCGTCTTGGAGATTTTTCCGATAAGGCAGATACTGAAGAACTTCTGGAGAAATGTCTCGACACTTACCACACTTCCTTTGAACATGAGTATATGGTCACCGGGAAAGAACTCAGTTCCGGCCTCTACAATACCTGCTTTCACGCCGAGTTTCCCTTTAACCCAAATGGCGGCAGACATGAGTTCTACGCCAGCGTCATTGAACTGAACCGAAATGATTCTTCTTTGCAGATGGTGATACTGCACTCTCTGGATTTTCTGAAAGAACAGATTCGAAGACAAAGGGCCCGCTTTCTACTGATCGATGTGACAGCTGTGCTCGTCTTAACGCTCTTTTCCTTCTTTTTTACAGGCAGGCTCTTACAGCCCATCATCGAGAACCGCCGCCGCCAGACTGCCTTCATTGCGGCTGCTTCCCATGAACTGCGCACGCCTTTATCCGTCATCCTCACTGCGGCTGATTGCTGTCACAATGCCGATGCGAAAAAGCAGCAGGGATTTCTTGACACCATACAGCAGGAAGGCGCCCTGATGTCATCCCTGATCAATGACATGCTCACTCTAAGCAACTCCGATAACCACAACTTTCCAATCCGTCCCAAAGAAGTGGAACTGGATACCCTTTTGATGAACACATACGAGGCTTTTGAACCCGTGGCCCGTAAAAAATCCCAGACACTGGACATCACTTTGCCGGACACCTCTGTCCCTGCCTGCCTAGCTGACGATGAGCGCATCAGCCAGGTGCTCTCTATCCTTCTGCACAATGCCATCAGCTACACCCCTGCCGGCGGCCGGATCACGTTATCTCTTCAATATAAAAAATCCCGCTTTTACCTTACCGTTTCCGACACCGGAATCGGCATACCGGACGAGGACAAGAAGAAAATCTTTGACCGCTTTTACAGGGCAGAAAAATCCCGAAGCACCAAAGGGCACTTCGGGCTGGGTTTATCTATCGCCGCAGAGATCATAAAATTCCACCATGGCACAATCACCGTTTCCGACAATCCGGGCGGCGGCAGTATCTTTACGGTGATGCTTCCCTGATCGTATCCGTATCCATCCGTTACTTACCGGTCTTCGGCCGTGGATTCACCAGCGCACTGGGAATCTTAAAGAAGATATAGCCCTGGGCAAAGTCCGTTGCCGCCTGGGATAATACCGATGGATTTATCCCCAGTTCCTGTTCTTCTCCCGTAATCTGTTCCATCGCCCACTGTTGTAATAATGCACTGCTTACTTCCTTGCGCTGTATGTCGATCGCCACCCGGTATTTCTGTTCGTTCTCATGCTTATACCAGGCCTTCTGAAGCAGATCCATATACAATTTATGCCGCTTGGCGCGCCTTTCCCAGAACCCGTCATCTTTCTTCTGAGAAGTGTTCGTCAGAT
>CAMNXA010000033.1 GCA_946566685.1 uncultured Lachnospiraceae bacterium | reverse complement strand
CAAGGGTGCAACACGACCGAGGGAACGAAGTTCACGAGGTGCGTGGCAGCTTATCACATACATATATATTAAAAGAAAGAAGGTAAAAACTCATGAACATATTAGTCATCAACTGCGGCAGTTCCTCTCTCAAATTCCAGCTTATCGATGCGCAGACAGAGCAAATGATCGCCAAAGGCCTGTGCGAGCGCATCGGCATCGAGGGCAGCCAGCTCGTTTATCAACCTGCGGGCGGTGCCAAAGAGGAGACCGTAACTCCCATGCCCGATCACACGAAGGCAATCGAATTGGTATTAGGGGCGCTGACCAATGAAAAGACAGGTGTGGTTAAATCCCTGCAGGAGATTGGTGCAGTGGGACATCGTATTGTACACGGCGGAGAAAAATTTGCGGCTTCAACCATCATTACAGATGAAGTGATTGAAGCGATCAAAGCCTGCAACGATCTGGCGCCCTTACATAATCCGGCTAACCTGATCGGCAT
The DNA here is from genome assembly GCA_946566685.1 of uncultured Lachnospiraceae bacterium. GTDB lineage: Bacteria > Bacillota > Clostridia > Lachnospirales > Lachnospiraceae > UBA3282. The sequence continues at coordinate 30,607 of CAMNXA010000033.1, read as the reverse complement.
TGATGCCTGCCGGAAATTGATGCCAAATACGCCTATGGTCGGGGTATTTGATACGGCTTTCCATCAGACCATGCCCAAGGAGGCTTATCTGTATGGCCTGCCTTACGAATATTATGAAAAATACCAGGTGAGAAGATATGGCTTCCATGGAACCAGCCATTCTTATGTGTCCAGACGGGCCGCAGAACTGTTGGGCAAAAACTATGAAGATATGAAGATTATTGTCTGTCATCTGGGAAACGGTGCAAGCATATCCGCAGTGGAGAACGGTAAGTGTGTGGATACTTCCATGGGACTGACGCCGCTGGAGGGACTGATCATGGGCACTCGTTCCGGTGACATCGATCCGGCAATCGTGGAATATATCGCCCATAAAGAAGACAAGAGCATTGACGAAGTGATGACGGTGCTTAATAAGAAGTCCGGCGTGCTGGGACTGTCAGACGGTCTTTCTTCTGATTTCCGTGATCTGGAGAAATCCTATGTTGCAGGAGAAGACAGGGGACTTCGTACTATCAGGACATTCGCCTATCGTGTGGCAAAATATATCGGCGCGTACACGGCTGTCATGAACGGTGTGGATGCTATCTGCTTTACGGCGGGCGTGGGAGAGAACAGTCCTCTGGTCAGAAATCTTGCCTGTGAGCGTCTGGGATATCTGGGGATCGCATTGGATCAGGAAAAGAATGATAAACGCGGGGAAGAGTTGGAAGTCAGCACACCGGATTCCAGGGTGAAGGTGCTGGTAGTCCCGACCAATGAGGAACTGGCAATTGCGCGGGAGACCTTTGCGCTGGTAGTGGAGGAAAATAAATGAGTATCTACAGATCACAACTGAGTAAATCCTTAGTCATTAACCTATATAATGCACAGATCGCAAAACTGGATGTTCCTTATAAAGATATTTTTGTAGAGACCAGTTTTGGCAGGACTCATGTGGTGGAAATCGGCAATATGGAAGGGAAACCGCTTCTGGTCTTTCATGGGGGCAACAGTACATCGGCCTATAATCTGCTTGCCAGCAGGTTCCTGCTGAATCAATTTCATATCTATGCGGTGGACATTATCGGTCATCCGGGGAAAAGTGCGGAGAACATCCTGATGCCGTTTGGGTATCACTATGGCAGATGGGCAGGAGAAGTGATCTCGGCGCTGGGATATGACAAAATCTGCTGCCTGGGAGGTTCTTTTGGCGGCGGCGTACTGACAAAGCTGATGTGTATCGCACCGTCCAAGGTGGAACGGGCAGTGCTTGTCGTGCCGGCCGGTATCGATAATGCTTTTCCGGCGGATACAGCCAGGATGATGGTGCCGCTTGCCAAGTATTATCTGACAAAGGATGAAAAGTACGTGCAGGAGATGGCAATGTATATGGCCTTGTCGCAGAAAGTCCTGAAGAAAGATCTGATGGCGGTGATCAAGAATACATTGGATCATGTAAAGATTCATCCTGTCATGCCTTCCAATGTGGAGATGGAACGTCTGCATAAGTGCAAGGCGCCTACGCTGGTGATGGCGGCGGAATATGATTGCCTGTTTCCGGCAAGGAAGGTATTGCCGAAGGCCAAAAAAGTACTTCCGAACTGTAAGATACATATGCTGAAGGGGCGCGGACATATCCCGCCCTTGCATCAAAAGGAAAAGCAGATTATCATAGATTTCCTGTTAGAAGAGTAAAGGACAGCTGCCGGACTATGTGCCGGCAGCCATTTTATGTTTTAGGTACCATATCTGCATCTTACCCCTTCAAATCTACCACTTACCATGGATCCTGTTTTCTTAAAATCGTATGTGTGTTACCATGTGCTCATACCAAAAGAGGGGGACGAACGCATGGAACCGGCAGTCAGGGCAGAACACCTTGCCAAACATTTTAAAAAGGTCAAGGCAGTGGACGATATCAGCTTTAGGATAGAAAAGGGAGAACTCTTCGGATTCCTGGGCGTCAACGGCGCTGGGAAGTCCACCACCATCAATATCCTGTGCACCTTGTCAGCACAGACAGCAGGAACGGTGGAAGTCTGCGGATATCGTCTGGGAAAGGATAACGAGTCTATCCGCAGAAAGATTGGCGTGGTCAGACAAAATAACTGTCTGGATGATGATCTGACTGTGCGGGAGAATCTGTTGGTCAGAGGCGCCCTGTATGAGAAGGACAGGGGGAAGCTGAGACAAAGACTTTCCGATGTCTGTGAGATTATGGGATTGCAGGATGTGTATGGCAGGCGTTATGCTAAACTTTCCGGAGGACAGAAGAGACGGTGCGAGATTGCAGGCGCACTGATACACGTGCCGGAGGTTCTGTTTCTGGATGAACCGACTACGGGCCTGGATCCGGCCACGCGGAAGGCTGTGTGGGAAAGTGTGGAGAAACTCAGACAGGAATATAAAATGACGGTGTTTTTGACGACCCATTACATGGAGGAGGCCGCCAGGGCATCTACGATTGCCATAATGGATGCCGGAAAGATCAAAGAGCAGGGGACGCCTTTTTATCTGAAGGAGCAATACGCAAAAGATAAATTGAAGCTGGTACCGATGCCAGGGAAGGAAGAAGAACTCTGGCAATCCCTTGCGAAAGAACAGATGTCCTGTCACAGGAAAGAAGAATATGTAATACTTACGATGCAAAACAGTATGCAGGCGGTGCCTTTGCTGAGAAAATATCAGTCCTTATTGGCAGGATTTGAGATGGTGCAGGGTACTATGGACGATGTGTTTTTGCAGATCACGGGCAGAGAAGCCGTGGAAGATCTGTATGGGAGTGAGAAGGGGAGACAGGATTCGGAGGGAATGTGATGGAAACGATAAGATTGTTGATCGGCAGAAATATAAAGATATATGTGAGAGATAAAGCGGCAGTGTTCTTTTCCATGCTTTCCATGTTGATCACGCTTGCCTTGATGGTATTATTTCTGGGCAGCATGAACAGTGATACGATCGTAAATCTGCTTGCGGAATATGGAGGTGTGAGGGATGCGGCCAAAGACAGGATGAATGCAGAGCATCTTGTACGGGTGTGGTCGCTGGCCGGTATTGTGTTGATCAACTGTGTGACAGTGACCATGACGGTGATGGGTAATCTGGTACAGGATGAGGAGGAAGGCCGGCTTGCATCTTTCTATATTGCACCGGTGAGCAGGGGTTGTATTACATTGGGTTATATTTTGAGTGCCTGGGTGATCGGAACGGGTATGAGTTTGTTTACCCTGCTATTGGGGAATCTATTTCTTATGGGAAAGGGTGAAGGTTTTGCGATACGGACGTTTCTGATACTGACAGGAATGATTCTGATAAACAGCCTTTTTTATGCGGCGGCATCCTATCTGCTGACACTCTTTGTGCATAGCCAGAGCGCCTGGAGCGCCATACTTTCCATCATGGGCACATTAGTTGGGTTTCTGGGTGCGGTCTATCTGCCCATGGCGATGCTGCCGGGGAAGGTGGGCATGGTTCTGAAAGCCCTTCCGGTACTGCACGGTGCATCCATGATGCGCAGAGTGAGCGCAGAGGGAGTGCTTGCAGACACCTTTGCGGGGCTTCCTGCACAAGTGATAAAAGGGTATAGTGAGGGCCTGGGGATCACTGTTTCTGTAAAGGGAGAGGTACTTACGATTGCCACGCAGATTGTTTTTGTAATATCTTTAAGTATAGTGATTACGATCGTTTCAGCCATCATCAGTATAAAGCGTTCTGCTAAGGAACGGTAAAGTTTGAGAACGGAAGGAAACCATGAAAATAACAATACAGGATATCGCCCCCGGGGAAGAGGAAGAAATCATTGTAAGATGCAGGAATCTGGATGAGGCGCTTCTGCGGGTGATTCATGAGATTAAGACAAGACGCGGGAAATTTACGGTCTCAGATAAGGATAAGATCAGACAGGTTGATGCCGGGGATGTTTATTATTTTGAGGCTGTGGATAATAAGGTATTCCTCTATCTGGAGCAGGATGTGTTTGAGGTCAGATACAAGCTGTACGAGATTGAAGCGGAATATGAGAATACGGATTTTTTCAGGGCCTCCAAATCAGTGATCATCAATCTGGCCAAAGTCAGACAGTTTGCACCGGAATTCGGCGGCCGGTTTGAGGCGCAGATGATGAATGGGGAGAAGCTGATCATCTCCAGACAGTATGTGCCGGCCTTAAAGAAGAGACTTGGTATGTGACAGATGAAAGATTGGGGTATGAATAGAAAGTTGAACAGAAAGCACAGACAGAGGATATGTGGTGAAAAGGGTATGGAAAAGAGGCTGGCAATGACAGAACATTTTAAAAAAAGAATCACCGAATTCTTTCTCACATTTTGTATTGCAACGACAGGAACGGTGTTTGTAAGCGCAGTATATATCAATATATTCTGGCGCGGTGCATTGCTGGATCCTGATTTTTTGTGGCAGAATCTGCTGCTTTGCTTTGTGTGCAGCCTGTGTAATTTCATCCATCCGTTCCAGGAGAGCAGCCGCATAAGAGTATGGCTCAATATCGGGGCACGTTATTTGTATATTAACGTGGTAATATTGGGCAGCGGCCATTTGTTCCGGTGGCTTGATATCAAAAATATCCTTATGCTGGCGGTCATGATGTTGGAAATCCTGCTTGTCTTTGTTATGGTATCTTGGGTAATGTGGCAGCTGCACAAGAAAGATTCCGAAAGACTCAACGAAAAGCTGCAAGAGTATCAGCGGACAGGGGGAAGAACCTGACAGGCTATTGCCGGGCATTGCCGGTGGCAAAATTTCGGTTGACAAACCAGGACTGCCTATGTATAATTGTTTGAGTATGGATAGGAGTCTGCTATGTTCGTTAACTTGACCGATGTGTTGACAAACGAGGGAAAGGTGCTCCCGATGCGGATAGAGGCCGGTATTATGCAGGTTTCTGTGGGCGGGGAGAGTTACCGGGTGCTTAAGAGCGCGCCGGCAGAATTTGTGTTTACCAACACAGGAAAGGGCAGGGCGCGGATTGAGGGAAAGGCAGTGTTCACATTTGGATTAACCTGTGACAGATGCCTGCAGCCCGTGGAGAAGGAGATTGCGCTCGACTTTACCAGGGAAGTTATGGCGCCGGATGTGGAAGCTGAGTCGTCTGTGGAGGATGGCCGGGATTTCATGGATGGGTACCAGTTGAACGTGGAGGACTTGCTAAACAGTGAGATAGTGACAAGCTGGCCTATGAAGATTCTATGTAAGCCGGATTGTAAGGGGATTTGCCCCAAATGCGGCAGGGATCTGAATACGGGGACGTGTGACTGCGATACCTTTGTTCCCGATCCCAGGATGGCGGCGATCAAAGATATTTTTGAAGCGGATAAGGAGGTGTGACGATGTCTATTTGTCCTAAGAACAAATCTTCTAAAGGTAGAAGAGATAAGAGAAGAGCAAACTGGAAGATGACTGCTCCTACATTGGTGAAATGTAGCAAATGCGGCGCTTTGATGGTGCCCCACAGAGTATGTAAGAAGTGTGGAACATACAACAAAAAAGAAATCATTGCAGTTGATTAATTGTGATTAAAAAGAGACGGAATGATCAGTTCCGTCTCTTTTACTATATGAAAATATTTACTTAGGAAGCGAAAAAACATCCCATATCTGGAATGTCTTTCTACCAAAATCCTATGGTGGACGACATTACAGCCGCCTTACATCCTCATGCACCGTATAAGGGAAATTACTTGGTAAAGTAAATATAATATACCATAAATAATGTTGTCAAGTATGCTATATATTATTCATCCAATAGTAGTTTTGTGTCGTGGTGTGTTGAAAAATCGAAAAAACGTCCGCCACATAAATTGGTTTGTAGTAATTTAATATTTTGAATACTGGTTCTGTCATGTTTTTCTATGTTTCTGTAAAACGTGTTAGATATAAAATCAATTAATTGTATGAGCGCGTGATTTTTTGAATCCGAATACATGACATCGAAGTGATTGCACAATGGATTCATAACTGTTAGGTGTTGGTTCAGATATCCATCTAGTGTATATTCAGCATCAGTGGCAATATTTTGTTCATCGATAATTAAGTGCATATCTGATACAGTGTTTCTATACCGGCTGCAATTCCGAAACGAATTATCAAGAAACATTTGCGTGATATAATTAAATGTTCTGGCATGGTTTTTAATAAATTCTTTTGTTGTATAATTATTATCTAATACAATGATTCCAATTTCAAAATCATCTTTACAGTTTCTGATAATTCTGTCATATATGTTATGCTTTTTTGTTTCACTGACTTCTGAACCTTTAATTTCACCATTTTCGACCATGATTTCCTTATATTTTGAATTTTGCATCAAGGAGGCTATACCCTTTTGAAAATATCTCTTTATTCTTCCGGAATTTCTCGTAAACAGGATTGCAATGATGAAATATTTGTTATGTTCAATATCTGTTTTTGTGATGCTGCCAGATTCATCTATAAAGGCTGTTAAGAATGTTTTCTCTGTGTTCATCTCTGCACTCCGTTTTTAATATATTTTTTCACATTCTACCAATTATTAACAATATAACAAAAAAACGGATATATTACTATTAAAAAATTCGTTTCAATAATTTGGTTTTCTGACGCTTTTCGAGACTTCTCGAAGAGCCTTGATTTTTGTGCGCATATTTAGTATATTAATATAGATATCCTTAGTGAATAAATCATACTACAGGAAATTACTTAAATTATATCTGAGGCTGCGAAGCAGTCCTCGAAAAGTTAATTTGTGAAGCAAGTTTACATTATATCCGAGGCTGCGAAGCAGTCCTCGAAAAGTTAATTTGCGAAGCAAATTTACTTTAAGGAAATGGAAGGGTACATATGAGCGAATGGGTAAAAGTGGCAGTGGACGCCATGGGCGGAGACAATGCGCCGGTGGAAACTGTGAAGGGTGCCGTGGAAGCGGTCAATGAGAGCAGTAAAGTCAAGGTGTATCTGGTGGGAGTTAAGGATGTGCTGGAAAAGGAACTGGCAGGGCATACTTATCCCAGGGAGCAGATCGAGGTGGTACATGCTTCCGAAATCATAGAGACCGCGGAGCCGCCGGTGATGGCAATCCGTAAGAAGAAAGATTCTTCCCTTGTCAGGGCATTAAACCTGGTCAAGGACGGTACCTGTGACGCCTATGTATCCGCGGGAAGCACTGGCGCGACACTGGTGGGCGGACAAGTCATTGTCGGACGGATCAAGGGTGTGGAGCGGCCGCCGCTGGCACCGCTAATCCCGACAGCCACGGGGTGTGCCCTGTTGATTGACTGTGGCGCCAATGTGGATGCGAGACCTTCTCATCTGGTGCAGTTTGCCAAGATGGGATCTGTCTATATGGAACATGTAATGGGCGTCAAAAATCCAAAAGTAGGCATTGTGAATATCGGTGCTGAAGAGGAGAAAGGCAATGCGCTTGTCAAGGAGACATTTCCGCTGTTAAAGAACTGTCCTGATATTAATTTTATCGGTAGCGTGGAGGCCAGGGATATTCCGGCAGGTGCGGCAGATGTGATAGTCTGTGAGGCGTTTGTAGGTAATGTGATCCTGAAGACTTATGAAGGTGTAGGGCTGACTCTGATCGCGAAGGTGAAGGAGGGGATGATGACATCCCTGCGCAGCAAAATAGGGGCGCTGCTCGTGAAGCCGGCCTTAAAGACAACGTTAAAGGCTTTTGATCTGGAGCAGTACGGCGGAGCGCCCATGCTGGGCTTAAAGGGTCTGGTGGTCAAGACGCATGGCAGTTCCAGGGCGAATGAGATTAAAAATTCAATCTTGCAGTGTATTACTTTTACAGAACAGAAGATCAGTGATAAAATCCGGGAGAAGATTGCAACAGAAGAAGTTGTGTCGGAACCGAAAGACTAGACAACAGAGAAAAGCGAAAGGTGGCTGTAGCTATGGAATTAGAGAAATTACAGGAAGTGATAGCAAGCGTCTTGAGCGTTGATCCGAAGGAGATTACGCTGGAGACCACCTTTTTGGAAGATTTAGGAGCCGATTCCCTGGATGTTTTTCAGATTATCATGGGAATTGAGGAGGTTTTTCATATAGAGATACCCGCCGATAAAGTGGAACGTATTACTACGGTGGGTGAGGCGGTTGAACTGATTAGGAACAGTAGGGAGTAGACGAAAGCCCCTTTCTCAAAAGAAGGGGCTTTTCCATTGTGGAGGATTTCATGTTAGAGGAGCGGCTGATAGAACTTGAAGAGAAAATACAATATCGATTTCAGGACAGGCGCCTATTGCGGCAGGCTCTCACCCACAGTTCTTATGCGAACGAGCAGCGGATCAATAAGTTTGAGGATTATGAACGGCTGGAATTTTTGGGCGATGCGGTTTTGGAACTGGTGAGCAGTGATTTTTTGTTTCGGGAAGAAAAAGATATGGCGGAGGGGCAGCTGACGCGTAAACGTTCTTCCATGGTCTGTGAGCCGGCGCTTGCTTTTTGTGCCAGGGATATCGCTCTGGAACAGTATATACTTCTCGGGAAAGGGGAGGAAGCCACCGGCGGCAGAGGCAGGGATTCCATTGTATCTGATGTGATGGAGGCGGTGATCGGTGCGATCTATCTGGACAGCGGCATCGAGGAGGCTTCCGGGTTCATCCATCGTTTCATCCTTTCCGATCTGGAGCACAAGCAGCTTTTCTATGACGCAAAGACGATTTTGCAGGAAGCCGTACAGCAGGAAGGCAAAGAGATGATTCATTATGAACTGCTGAAGGAGGAAGGGCCGGAGCATGAAAAAATCTTCCTGGTGGAAGTACGGGTAGGAGACAGAAAGCTGGGGACAGGAAGCGGCCATTCCAAGAAAGCGGCGGAACAGCAGGCGGCTTATCAGGCGCTCCTTCGCAGGCGGGAAGAAATGTGAGGTACATATGTATTTAAAGAGTATTGAGGTGCACGGATTTAAATCCTTTGCCAATAAGATTACGTTCAAGTTTCATAATGGAATCACGGGCATTGTGGGGCCTAACGGCTCTGGGAAGAGCAACGTGGCTGACGCGGTCAGGTGGGTGCTTGGCGAGCAGCGGATCAAGCAGCTGCGCGGCGCGTCCATGCAGGATGTGATCTTCTCGGGTACGGAGATGAGAAAGCCTTTGGGATATGCTTATGTGGCGATTACTTTGGATAATTCCGATCATCAGCTGGCAATCGATTATGATGAGGTGACGGTGTCCAGGAGACTGTATCGTTCCGGCGAGAGTGAATATATGTTGAATGGAACGGCCTGCCGATTGAAAGATGTCAATGAACTGTTTTATGATACAGGTATCGGCAAGGAAGGGTATTCCATTATTGGACAGGGGCAGATCGATAAGATCCTGAGCGGTAAGCCGGAAGAACGCAGGGAACTTTTTGATGAGGCGGCCGGTATCGTGAAGTTCAAACGCCGGAAATATGCCGCCCAGAAGAAGCTGGAGGATGAGAAACAGAATCTGGTGCGTGTCAACGATATTCTGACGGAACTTGAGAAACAGACGGGGCCGTTGGAGAAACAGGCGGAGAAAGCAAGAATCTACCTTCGCAAGAAGGAAGAGTTAAAGACTCTGGATGTGAATGTTTTTCTGCTGGAAAATGTGCGTGTCAGGGAACAGCTTGTGGAAGTGGACAAAAAGTTGCAGATCGCGGGGGACGACCTGCAAGAGACCACCGACAGATATGAGTCCATTAAGGAAGAGTATGAACGGATACAGGGGCGTATTGAGCAGCTGGATCAGGAGATTGAGGCGGCCAGGGCCACCCTTACGGATACTGGTGTTATGCGCTCTAAATTGGAAGGTGAAATTAATGTCTTAAAGGAGCAGATTCATTCGGCGGAGGGAAATGAAGAGCATTTGCAGAATCGGATCCGCAGCATCAGCGAGCAGCTGTCTGAACGGGACAGGGAGCGGGACGCGATCCTTTTGGACAAAAAAGAGACGGATGACAAACTTTCGGCGCTGGAAGAGGAACGGGCGCAGGCCAGAGAACTTCTGGAAAAGACGCAGCGTGAGATTGCAGAACTCAATAATAATATCGAAAGTGGTAAGAATACTATTATAGATGCGCTCAATAACCGTGCTACCATCAAGTCTAAACTGGGACGGTTTGACACCATGCTTGAGCAGGTCAATATCCGTAAGGCGGAGTTAAATTCCAGACTTCTGCGGGCCAAGTCCGATGAGGCGGAGCAGACCGAGACCATCAAAAAGCTGGAAGAAGAATTTGAGAGTATTACGAATACCATTAAAGAACTGACAGAACAGCAGGAACTCATCGATGAGCGTCTCTCTGGCGTCCGGGAGGAATTGGCGGGGAAGGACCAGAAACTGCGGGATACACAGATTTTATACCATCAGCAAAAGTCCAAGCTGGAGGCCCTCTCTAACCTGACGGAGCGTTATGAAGGATACGGCGGCAGCGTAAAGGCTGTCATGGAACAGAAGGACAGTGAGAAAGGCATCATCGGCGTGGTGGCGGATATCATCAAGGTGGACGCCAAATATGAGACGGCGATTGAGACCGCATTGGGCGGTAATATTCAGAATATTGTAACGGAAGATGAGGAGACGGCCAAGCGCATGATCGGTTTCCTAAAGAAAGCGAAGGCGGGCCGGGCTACCTTCCTGCCGCTCACCAGCATCACCCATCCCCAGGAATTCAAGAATCCGGAGGCTTTAAAAGAAAAGGGCGTGGTAGGGATGGCCGATGCCCTGGTGAAGATAGATAAGAAGTATCAGAATGTGGCCAAAGCCATGCTGGGGCGTATCATGGTGGTGGATCACGTGGACAATGCGGTGAAGATTGCCAGAAAGTTTGATTATGGCATCCGCATGGTCACACTGGAAGGAGAACTGCTGGTGCCGGGCGGGGCCATCAGCGGCGGTGCTTTTAAGAACAATTCCAATCTTCTGGGCAGACGCCGGGAGATGGAAGAACTGGAAAAGAAAGTCAAACAGTATCTGGCGGAGATTGACAATATTTTAAATGATATCGAAGAGACTAAGAAGGGACGCAATAAGATGCGTCTGGAACTGGAGGATATTAAGGGACAGATTCAGAGAAAGTTCATCGAGCAGAATACCGCAAGGATGAACGTGATGCAGGCGGAAGAGAAGAAGAGCGAAACAGCGGAAGGCTTTGATGAATTAAAGAATGAGGAGCAGGATATCGAGACCCAGATCAAAGAGATTCAGCTTGGCAAGGATGAGGCGGCGGCGGAACTGGCGGATTCTGAGCAGCTGGAAAAAAATGTGGAGGTTCAGATCACCGGATTCCAGTCACAGCTTGAGATGAAACGATCAGAAGAATCCACACAGTCTTCCCGGGTATCCGAGTGGGATGTGGAAGTCGAGAAAATGCGTCAGAGCGCGGATTTCCAGCGGCAGAATCTGGAACGTGTAGAGGGGGAGAGAGCCCGCTATACGGCGGAATTAAATGAGGTAAAAGAAGGATTGCATCTGGGCAAAGAAGAGGTAGAACGCAAGAAGGACAGTATCCTGGAGATTGAAAAGACGATCGCTGCTTCCCATACGGCCCAGAGTGATGCGGAGCAGAAACTGAAAGAAGATATCGAGACGAAGGAGGAGTTGTCCGGCAGGCAGAAGAATTTCTTTGCTTCCAGAGAGGAACTTTCCGAACGCATGACAGCGCTGGATAAGGAAGTCTATCGTCTGGGAAGTCAGAAAGAACGAATGGAGGAATCCATCGAATCCCAGATTAATTATATGTGGGATGAATATGAGATTACCCTGTCTGACGCAGAGTCCTTAAAAAATGAGGAAATGAATGATCTGCCGGCCATGAAGAGAGGCATCAGCGGATTAAAAGATGAAATCCGTAAACTGGGTGATGTGAATGTCAATGCCATTGAGGATTACAGAAACCTGATGGAGCGGTATACTTTCCTAAAGACCCAGCATGATGATCTGGTGGAGGCGGAAAAGACGCTGCTCGGCATTATTGAGGAACTGGACACTTCCATGCGCAAGCAGTTTAATGAGAAGTTCGAGCAGATCAACAGGGAGTTCGATAAGGTATTCAAGGAACTTTTCGGCGGCGGTAAGGGTACTCTGGAACTGATCGAGGACGAGGATGTGCTGGAAGCGGGCATCCGTGTGATCGCGCAGCCGCCTGGGAAGAAACTGGTGAATATGATGCAGATGTCCGGCGGAGAGAAATCCCTGACAGCGATCTGTCTGCTGTTTGCCATCCAGAACTTGAAACCTTCGCCGTTTTGTCTGCTGGATGAGATTGAGGCGGCTCTGGATGAGAGTAACGTGACCAGATTTGCCAAGTATCTGCACAAGCTTACGAAGAATACTCAGTTTATTGTGATCACCCACAGACGAGGCACCATGGAAAAGGCCGACAGACTGTATGGTATTACCATGCAGGAAAAAGGCGTTTCCACGCTGGTCAGCGTGAATCTGATTGATAAAGAACTGGATGATTAGCGGAATGATGGAGGGTTGTATGGCGGAAGAAAAGAAAGGGTTTTTCAGCAGACTGCGGGAAGGGCTTACCAAGACGAGAAATAATATCGTACACGGGATAGACTCTGTTTTTAATGGGTTTTCTGCGATTGACGAGGATTTCTATGAGGAACTGGAAGAAATCCTGATCATGGGAGATATCGGTGTGGAGGCCACGGATGCGATTTTAGAGAAACTGCGGGAACAGGTGAAGGAGAATCATATCAAGGAACCTGCCGCCTGTAAGGAATATCTGATCCGCAACATTAAAGAACAGATGCGGGTGGAGGAGACCGCCTATGAGTTTGAGACCAGACAGTCGGTGGTGCTGGTGATTGGTGTCAATGGAGTGGGCAAGACCACTACCGTGGGTAAACTGGCAGGGAAACTGAAGGGCCAGGGCAGGAAAGTGCTGATCGCGGCGGCGGATACTTTCCGCGCAGCAGCGGGAGAGCAGCTGGGTGAATGGGCGAACCGCGCCGGGGTGGATGTGATTGGCGGCACAGAAGGCGCTGATCCGGCTAGTGTGATCTACGATGCGGTGAGTGCGGCCAGGGCAAGGAATGTGGACGTGTTGTTGTGTGACACAGCAGGGCGGCTCCATAATAAAAAGAATCTGATGGAAGAGTTGAAGAAGATTGACCGTATCATTGGCAGGGAATTTCCGGATGCCCACAGGGAGAATCTGGTGGTTCTGGACGGCACCACAGGCCAGAATGCCCTGCAACAGGCCAAAGAGTTCAGTGAAGCGGCGGATCTTACGGGAATCATTTTGACGAAATTGGATGGAACGGCCAAGGGCGGTATTGCAGTGGCCATCCAGTCACAGCTGCAAATTCCGGTGAAGTATATCGGAGTGGGGGAGACCATTGAGGATTTACAGAAATTTGATGCAGATCAGTTTGTGGACGCACTCTTTGATGTGAAAATTCCTGAGGAAGAATAGTGTGAGAAGAATGAAGAGATAGAAAGAGGGAAGGATATATGGGAACGAAAGAATTGTCATTGGATAAGTTTGAGGAAGCGTATGAGATCGTCAAGGAGGTGGCCTCGGAGACAAAGCTGGTGTACAGCGATTATTTCAGTGCACAGACCGGGAACAAGATTTACCTAAAGCCGGAAAACATGCAGCTGACGGGAGCCTATAAGCTGCGGGGAGCCTACTACAAGATAAGCACTCTCACTACGCAAGAGCGGGAGAAGGGCCTGATCACGGCTTCTGCCGGTAACCATGCCCAGGGAGTGGCTTACGCAGCGAAATGTTATGGGGTGAAGGCAGTGATCGTGATGCCCACTACTACACCTCTCATCAAGGTAAACCGCACCAAGAGTTATGGAGCGGAGGTCGTTCTTTACGGGGACGTATATGACGAAGCATGTGCCCATGCCTATGAACTGGCCAAAGAACATGGTTATACCTTTGTGCATCCCTTTGATGATCTGGATGTGGCCACAGGACAGGGAACCATTGCCATGGAGATCATTAAGGAACTTCCGCTGGTGGATTATATTCTGGTGCCTATCGGCGGCGGCGGGCTTGCCACCGGTGTATCCACACTGGCGAAGCTGTTGAATCCCAAGATTAAGGTGATCGGCGTGGAGCCTGCGGGGGCCAACTGCATGGAGGCATCCATCAAGGCCGGCAAGGTGCTGACTTTGGAGCAGGTAAATACCATAGCTGACGGCACGGCAGTCAAGACGCCGGGGGAGAAGATTTTCCCCTATGTGAGCAAGAATCTGGACGATATCATCACCGTGGAGGATGAGGAACTGGTGGTGGCATTCTTAGATATGGTGGAGAACCACAAGATGGTGGTAGAAAATTCAGGCCTGCTTACGGCGGCAGCCTTAAAGCACCTGGATGTGAAGAATAAAAAGATTGTGGCAATCTTAAGCGGCGGCAATATGGACGTGATTACCATGTCTTCCGTAGTACAACAGGGACTGGTACTGCGTGACAGGATTTTTACGGTATCAGTGCTTCTGCCTGATAAACCGGGCGAGTTGAGCAGAGTGTCCGATGTGATCGCGAAGGAGAGCGGCAATGTCATCAAGCTGGAACACAATCAGTTTGTATCCATTAACCGCAATGCGGCGGTGGAACTTCGGATTACCCTGGAGGCTTATGGGACACAGCATAAGAATCAGATCATAGATGCGCTCAATCAGCACGGATACCAGCCCAAACTGGTGCGGGCAAGCATCTAGGAAAGAGTTTGAAGATATGATGGGGTCCGCAGAGCGGGCCTCATTGTTTATGGTATAGGAAATTGCTTCGGATTTACGAGGCTGCGAAGCAGATCTCGCAAAGTTAATTTGCGAAGCAAATTTACTTTTGGTATAGGAAAAAGAGAGGCGGTATCAGTCATGGAACATGGGAATCGCAGGAAATTTGAAAAAAATTTAAAAAAAAGCAAGACAGAATTGCTAAAGAAATATATTATTATATCAGCGGCAGCTTTTGTGTATGCGGCGGGTGTAAGCCTTTTTACAGATCCCAACGATATGGCGCCCGGCGGCGTGACCGGTATTTCCATTATCTTAAGCAGGATTGTGCCTGTGAGCACAGGTACATTGATCATGCTGATCAACATACCGATTCTCATCTTTGGGATATGGAAGTTCGGTCTCGGACTGACTCTTTCTTCTATTTATGCGACTGCGCTGATCTCGGTCTTTACCAATCTGCTGGCACCCTTTGGGCCGGCTACGGATGATATCCTGCTGGCAGCGCTTTCAGGCGGTGTACTGATAGCGGTCTCGGTAGGGGTGATTTTCAGGGCAGGGGCGACCACAGGCGGGGTGGATATTATCATCAAGGCTCTGCGGCTGCGGTTTCCGCATTTGAAGACGGGTAAGATATTCTTTATCATGGATGCCGTGGTGGTTACGCTGTCCGGTATTGTCTTCCGGGATATCAATGCCGCTCTGTATGCGGCAATCTCTGCCATCTGCACGTCCCTGGTAATGGATATTGTGCTTTATGGCCGGGATGAGGCCAAACTCATCTATATCATCAGCGGCAAGTCCTCACAGATTGCCAGATGCCTCCTGGAGGATCTGGATATCGGTGTGACATATATAAATGGTCAGGGCGCATATAGTGGAGATGATAAGAAAGTGCTTATGTGTGTAGTAAAAAAGGCTGTCTCACCCCAGGTGGAAGAGATTGTCAAAGAGGAAGATGCCCATGCATTCATGATCATCACAAGCGCAACGGAAGTGTTCGGAGAGGGGTACAAAAGCTACTTTAGTGAACGAATCTAAAAAGGAGAGTCTATGCGGGAAAAGAATTTACAGGGCAAGAGACGAAGAAAGAAACAAAGGAGAAGTGAGAACGGGATACTGGCAGGATCGATCCTGCTTTGCATCGTTACGCTGGCGGCGATCACAGTCTGTATGGTGACGGTATTTCAGAATCGGGCTGCCCAGATGCAGAAAGTGGAAGTCATGAATGAACTGGAGACGGCCAGACAGGAGATAGCGGTGTCCTATTCCCAGGATGAGGTGGACCAACTGATCCAGGCAGCAGTGACCGAGACCAAAGAGCAGACCAGCGAGGAAGTGAGCGGGGATTTTCTGAGTAAGCTCAAAGAACTGATGCAGTCAGGGGGCGGTGCCACAGAGATGCTGCGCTATTTTTTCCCGGAGGAGATTGTGGTGGCGGATGCCGGACAATATTATTTTTTCCCCATCCAGGAGAATCTTGCAAAGCATACATACAATCCGCTGGGATTCCAGATGGACGGAGATGATATCCTGCATTATTATGAGAATGGGGAACGGGCATCACATAAGGGAATCGATGTGTCCAAGTATCAGGAGTCCATTAACTGGGAAAAGGTTGCGGACGATGAGGTGGAGTATGCCTTTATCCGCCTGGGGATCCGCGGCTACACAGAGGGAGAGATTCTGGTAGACGATAACTTTCAGGAAAATATAGAGGGAGCCCTGGATCATGATATCGATGTGGGCGTCTACTTTTTTACCCAGGCGACAAACGAGGCGGAGGCTGAGGAAGAAGCTGAATTTGTGATAGATTCCATAGAGGATTACGATGTCAGCTATCCGGTGGTCATAGACATAGAGGCGGTCTCCAACCAGAATGCAAGAACGAAGGATCTGACGGCGGAAGACAGGACGAAATACTGTATCATTTTTTGCGAGAAGATTAAGGAAGCGGGCTATACACCGATGATTTACGGTAATCTGAAGACATTTATGTTGATGCTGGACATGGAGCAGCTGGAGGATTATGACAAGTGGTTTGCTTACTATGATGAGAAAATGTATTTCCCCTATGCCTTCAAGATATGGCAGTACAGCAGTACCGGCAAAGTGTCAGGTATTGATGGAAATGTAGACTTGAACATCAGTTTTGAGGATCTGAAAAATGATTGAGAAGGAACAGGAGCAGTATGAAAAAACAGGTTATCTGACAGAGTCCTTCCGTGCTTTTCACATCAGGGATCGCAGAAAAATGGAATTTGATTTCCATTACCATGATTTTTATAAGATTATCTATTTCGTGGAGGGGAAGGTGGTCTACCAGATAGAGGGGAAATCTTATCGGTTAAAGCCCCATGATTTTGTGCTAGTGGGCGCCAATGTGATCCATCGGGCACAGATTGACGAGTCTGTTCCTTACGAGAGGGATGTTATATATCTTTCTGAGGATTTCTTAAGCCAGAAGAATGCATTGGGCGAGAGCCTGAAACACTGTTTTGAGGAGGCTCAGAAGAGCCAGAACCGAGTACTGCACTTTGCGCCGGACAGTTATGAGGATATGGTGGGATGTCTGCTCAAAATGAGAAGGATAGGGCGGCAGAAGAAGGCCCCATATCATGACTTTCTCATGCAGGCAGCCTTTTTGGAATTTATGGTCTTTTTAAACAGAAATGTGATGCAGCAGCCCAAGGCGTTTATCGAGACTGCGGTGTACCATGAGAAAGTGGTAGATGTGATCGCTTATATACAGGAACACCTGGCTGAGGAGATCAACATAGATATTCTGGCGGAAAAGTTCTATATCAGCAAATATTACCTGATGCGGCAGTTCAGACAGGCCACCGGATATTCCGTGCATCAGTACTTAAATGAAAAACGGATCCAGGCGGCGAGACAGATGATTCTGTCTGGCGTACCCGCATCCATAGCCTGCTATGAATGTGGGTTTAAAGATTATTCCACTTTTGCCAGACGGTTTAAGCAGATTGTGGGGACAGCGCCGTCCAAGCTTTGCTGATTGTGGTAAGTAGGAAGAAGAGGTTGTCTGTACACAGGGGTTCATGATATGATTAAGATACAATAAACGAAAGGCGGGGTTACAGACATGAAATATGAATTTGAAGGTACGGTGGAATTTCGGGAGAATGAGAACACGATTGCCGTGCCCTTTAATGTGTGGGAAGTGTGCGAGAAGGTAGGAGATGCGCCGGTGAGAGTCTGTTTTGACGATGTTTGCTTTATCTGCGATCTTCTGCCCAAGGGGCAGGGATATTATGATATCCCGGTCAACCAGGATACTCTCTCCAAAGTGGAACTTGGCAAGAAATATCTGATTTCCATCGAGATTGTGGGCAATGTGGTGGGCGTAGGCGGCAGCAGCCCCTACAGTGTAGAAAATCCAATCCGCAAGATTGACGGGGTTGATCTGGTGACCCAGCCCTGGGACGGGCTCTGCGGCCAGTCCTGTATCGCAATGATAGCGGGTACCACGCTGGATGAAGCCTGTGATATCATGAAGTGCCGGGAATGGCAGGCCAATATGAGTAAGATGATCGCCACCCTGGAATATCTTGGCATCCGTCATGCGGACAAGATTGTATACACGCTGGGGAAGATTGTGGAACTGCCCAAGTGCTGTATCATCATGGAACGCATGGGAAGATACAGTCATTATCTGGTAGGGTATGAAGGCAAGTATTATGATCCCAACCTGGGTGTGTTAAAGGAATTTGACCTGACCAAGGTGGTGGGGTATCTGGAGATTGTTGTCTCATAACAGTAATCTTCAGGGATGAACCAAAAGACGATAAAGAAGCTGTTGCTTTCACGATGGATGATCGTGAGGCGGCGGCTTCTTTTTTGTTATAGGAAATGATAAAAGATATTATGTACTCACAGACATGGATTTGTGGTAGAATAAAAAGCAATAATGAGATGATAGGGGAAGGAATATTATGACTATAGAAGAAGTGTTGGCATTTGAGGAGATGCAGATATTTGATCGAAAGAGTATTAATATCGATCCGAAAGCATTGGCAATAGCAATCATAGCATTTGCAAATGCTGATGGAGGAACTGTTGTTATTGGAATATCCGATAAAACGCGTAAAATTGAAGGGGTGGATTATGACATTCAGAGATTAAATGAGCTTCTTCGAGTACCGTTTGATTTTTGTGTTCCTACTGTAAAAGCTGAGATAGAAAAAATACAGTGCGTAGATTTTAAAGGGAGAGAGAATCATGTGCTTTTGATGCATATAGAGCCAAGCATGGAAGTACATGCCAATCAGGCAGATGAAGTTTTTATGCGTGTGGGAGATAAGTCCAAGAAGCTTACGTTTGAAGAGCGGATGCAGTTGATGTATGACAAAGGAGAGAGATTTTTTGAAGATAAACCTGTTCCCGAAGCAGATATAGAGGATATTGATTTAGGAGTTGTAAAAAATTACATTGATCAAATCGGCTATTCCAAGTCACCAATGGAATATTTGAGGGAGAATAAAGGTTTTGTAAAAGAAAAGAATGGTGTAATGCAGATTAGTTCGGCTGCAATATTGCTGTTTGGGAAAAATCCTCAACTATATTTTCCGAGAGCCCGCATACGCTTTATCCGCTATGAAGGCACAGAGGAACGAGTCGGTGCAGAGATGAATGTAGTTAAGGATGTCATTTTTGAAGGAACTATACTGAAGATGATAACGGATTCTGTCGCATATTTGGATACACAAATTAAAGAGAAAACATATTTGGGGCAAGATGGACGATTTGTAACAGAGGAGGAATATCCGAAATTTGTCCGTCAGGAGATTATTGTAAATGCTGTTACACACCGTGATTATAGTATTCGAGGAACAGATATTCAAATAAAGATGTTTGATGGAAGGATTGTTGTAGAAAGTCCCGGGAAATTACCGGGGCTTGTGAAGACAAATAATATCCGACATACACATTTTTCAAGAAACCCGAAGATCGCAGAATTTTTGAAAGCCTATAGCTTTGTAAAAGAATATGGTGAAGGTGTCGATCGGATGTGGAAAGAACTGGAAGCGATTGGTTTGCAGGGACCAGAATATAGGATAAATGCTTTTATGTTGCAGGCAATTATTAGAAATAATGATTTTCTTGTAAGAAAACCACGGTTTGAGCAGGAAAACCAAGGTTTGGTCATGAAAAAACCACGGTTTGAGCAAGAAAACCAAGGTTTGGTCATGAAAAAACCACGGTTTGAATCTAAAACTTCACTGTTTCAGATGATTGATGATGCAGTATATAAAAAAGAAGTAACCCCTATCGTTGCAGGAAATGTAAAAAGAATTGTAGAAACATTCGATTTGAATCAGATTTTTGGCCGAAAGGAAATAAAAAAGGAATTAGGATATGGTGATTATAAAGCTGGGAAAGCAATTGAAGTGATGCAACTGCTCAACATTGTAATTCCTGTAGAAGGAAAGGGCAAAGGAAAATATATTTTGAAAGAAATGTAAGAAATGGTTTATTGACATTGAATGAATAATAATTTATCACACCCCATGAAGTTATACGGCTTCTGGGGTTTTTCTCATTCAAGCTTGTTTGTTTTTTGAAATGGTTGACATGTTGTCAGAAAAACGGTATAGTTATAATGACTACAAAATATAGTCATCAAACAGGATACCATTGACACACAAAAATAAAATCGGAATGTAACATTCACGCAAGAAGGAGAGAGTGGAGCATCATGAAGAAATTTTTTGACATCTCAGAGGCGGAACAGGAAGTGATGGAAAAGCTGTGGGAACAGGAGGACAGCATTAAGCAGTCCCAGCTTCTTACGCTATTCGAGGCGGACGGCAAGGAATGGAAACGCCAGACCCTCAATACCTTTTTGAGCAGGCTGGAAGATAAGGGGCTGGTAGAGCGGGAAAACAGGATGGTCAGGGTCCTGTACAGCAAGGAAGAGTTTAATTACATGCAGATGAAAGCGGCCATTGACCATATGTACGAGGGACATCTGAGCAATCTTGTGGCGGCTTTTGTCAGGAAAAAGAAGATTGATGAGAGTGAGGCGCAGGAGTTGATCAGGATTTTAGAGGACAACTAAAGGAGACAGGATGGAATATTTATTGGTGATGGCGTTTTCGGGAAGTACCATGACGATCATCTATTGGGCAATGCGGAGATTGCTGAAGGATAGGGTCAGCGCAAGGCTGTATTATCTGCTTGCCCGGGTGGCAGTGTTGTATTATCTGATTCCGCTGCCTTTTTTGAAAGGCTGGTACAGGGAAATCCTGTATCGGATCATGCCGCCAGAGCAGATGGAGATTGTGCAGACATCCCTTACATGGACGAAACATGTGGTTTATGCGGAGGGGAAAAGATATGTCAGCGCCTATACCTTTTGGCAGGCGGCCGCGGCGGCAGTGTGGCTGTTGGGAGTCTGTCTTCTGATGGCGGGCATGTTGAGGGATTATGTGAAGACAAGCCGTGTGATCATGAAATGTGCAGATAAAGAAATGACGGACTCACAGAGGGCTGTGCTTACCAGGATCAAAGAGCAGTATGGGGTGAAACAGCATGTGGATCTGGGACGCGGATATGCCGGGGTATATACAATGACGTTGGGTGTCCGCAGGCCGTTTATCATCTGTGACAGGGATTTGGATAGTCTGGAAGCGGAATTGCTTGTCAGCCATGAGATGGTACATATCAGACGTCTGGATGTGTTGTGGAAAATACTCTTGCAGGCTGCGGCAATCCTGCATTGGTGGTGTCCGTTTACGAGGAGTCTGCGGCGGGATTTTGAGTGTGTATGTGAGTGTTCCTGTGATGAGATTGTGATGCAGGGGAAGTCGGAAGAGGAGATACGCACTTATCAGGTTTTGCTGACCGAGCAGATCTTGTTTCCGGAACAGGCAGGGAAGGTATCTCTGCGGTGGAAAACCGGTTTTACGGATAACAGGGATGAAATCAGGGAGAGGATTGATTATTTAAAAGCCAGAAAACGTTGGAATCGATCAGCTGCCGGGGCGTTGTTGGCAGTGCTGGCCTTTGCTAATTCCATAACGGTGTTTGCGTACAGGGATACGGTTTGTGAGATGGCGCCGGCGGGAGTCTCCCAGGAAGAAATAGAAAGCATCCTCCATAGCGATATGGCTGTCTTTGTGCCTGACGGCACCGGTGAAGCGGAAAAAGAGAAGTATCCTTTGCTGGATGAGCCGGTGGTTCTGTATGAGAAGCAGTTTGTCGATGCAGAGGGGACTATTTATCGGATTCCCAGGAATGCGCCTGTGGTCAGGTCTTTCAGGGCAGGAAATACCCATACCTATGTTACGGGTACGGCAATGGAGCATGTTAAGAATCCGGACGGAAGCTGTACAGGGATTGCATATCGGGCACGAAGATGCCGCGTATGTGGTAATTTGTTCTATGGTCAGGAAATCAGTTCGTATCAGTATATGGCGTGTCCACATGACAGGATAAGTCAGGAAACTTTATTTGTAGAAAGGGATGGGTGACGGGGCATGAAAAATCATATCAGACAGATGCTGCGTAATCCGGTACAGTTCGTGCTTATCATTGTGCTGGTTATGATCGTGACAGTGATGCTCGTGGTAGGCGGTAATCTCTGGATTACCAGCGACAGGCTCGCTAAAGCCTATGAGGAAGATTTTATCACCATTGGCACTGTCACCCAGAAGCCGGATACGGTGGAGGATGAACCGAGTTGGGATGCGGAGCTGAAAGATTATCGGATTCGTAAGAGAGAGCGGTATCATCACTATGTCACACCGGAAGATCTGAAATTCCCGGAGGTGACTTATCTTACGGAACCGGAAAAAAGAGTGTACTGGGGATCCTATACACCGGAATATCTGCATGAGGTTGAAACCATGTCATATTCCAGAGGGCGGCAGGCTATTGTGGTGGAGTTTTCTCCCATGGAAGACTGCGTGCCGGATGAGAGCGTGAAAGTTTCTGTCACGAAGGTTTTGGGGAGTGACAAGAAAATGGAGGGCAGTGTGATTTGGCTCTGCGATCACTATAATAAGGAACCGATGGAATTGAAAGCGGATAAAACCTATGCGGCATGGATCGGGGAGAGGGCATGGAGGCATGGAAAACGCTGGGAAGAAGCCGAGAAATCGTATCCGGAAGAATTGGAATATGGTGCACAGCCTGTGCCTCTGACACTGTACACGCCGGAGGGGGATCAGATAGAGGATTCTCTGGAAGGGCAGAGTATTTATGAAGTGACGGAAGGATTTTACGATACTGCGGCCGGGAAAAGGCTTTTAGCAGTGATGGACATGGAGGACATCATATTTGATACGCAGCCTGTGGTGGGAACCAACAATACGGATCTGCTCATGCCCTTTTATGAGAAGAATGCCTGGGTATATGAGGGGCGTTATCCCACGCAGGAGGAGTATGCCCAGGGAAGCGCGGTATGTCTGGCGCCCCGGGCCTTTGCAGAGAACAATGGCCTGACAGTGGGAGATAAGGTCATCACCAGACTGTATTATACAGATGCCAGACGGGGACCGGACATACTTCCGAGTTTTAGCTTCTGGCTCCTGGGTTCGGATGGGGAACTGTTAAAGCCCTTTGAGGAGAAGGAATACACGATAGTTGGACTGTATGACCATAAGCAGCTTGCGGAGGGGATTGGATATGATGAGTTGATTGTGCCGCTTCTTTCGGTGCAGGACCAGATGGCAAATATCGTGGATTATGGGGCGATGGCGGATGAAAATACTTCCTTTCAGATTGCGAATGGAACCGTTGCTGAATTTCTGGAGATCAGCGCAAAGTATGGGATGGATAATCTGGGATTTACCTTTTACGACAGGGGGTATTCGGCGCTGCATCAGGGGATATGGAACCTCAAAAATATGTCGGCTGCCCTGCTCGTTATGGGAGTGCTTGCGGCGGGTTTGCTGACCCTGCAGATTTCCCATATCTATATCACGAAGCAGAAAAGGAGATTGTCCATCGAAAGGATGATGGGCATGACGGGAAAGATGTGCCGGCGCCTCAGTCTGGCAGGCATTCTGGTCCTCCTGCTTTTAGGTACTGTTCCCGGCGTGGCAGCTGGTACTGTCCTGTCTGGTATGATCGGCATGGAGGAAGAGACAGATACACTGTTTCAGCAGTTCAGCTGGAAGTACAGTAATCTTGGCACGGCGGTGGAAATGGATGTTGACTTAATTGGTCAGCCCAAAGGGAACCTGGCGGTTTCTCTTGTGATGGGATGTCTGGTCATTGTGTTGGGAATCGGCATTTCTGGCATCAAGGTACGGCAAACGTTGAGGAGGGCACCATTATATCTGTTGGAGGATGGGATGACGGGGAGATAAGGAGGGAGTACATTGTATCACTATATTACAAAGAGTATCAGGCGGCTGAAAAGCAGAAGTATACTGGTAATCCTTGTCAACTGTGTGCTGGCTGTTCTGCTGAATCTGTATTTCGGACTGATAGACAGCTATCGGACACAGCTTACGGATCTGGCGGCGAATACCCCCATCAGATGCACCATCACCAATCCTGATGGGACAAGGGAAGTGGGCATTGCCGTAAAGAGCGACATCCTGCGGGATTTGCAGGCGGCGCAGCAGATTAAGGAGTTGGATTGCTCCACGCAGTTGAAGGCAGGGTTTGGGGAATTCGAGATAGCCCGCTGGGAGGAGAATCTGAATCTGGACGTGAGTGTGGTCAATAGAATAGACAGTTCCGCCCTGCCTGACCATATCAGGGTCAATTATCAGGAGGGATGGGATGAAAGTCTTTTTGCCGGATCGGAAAAGGTGTGCCTGTTAAAAAAGTCTGACATGGAAGAACAGGGGTTTTCTTACGGGGATGAGATACCCTTTACGGTGTATCATTATGTGTATATTGATGAGAGACGGGATGTGGATATTCTGGAATTGGGTTATATGAATCTGAAAGTAGTGGGACAGATCGATGACTCTGACTCGGTGGAATCCCATGAATATCCGGATATGCTGGTGCCCTTCCAGACCATCTGGGATGCGTTTGATGAGAGAGGGGTAGATTTTACGGCGGAGGCGGTTTCTTTCTATGTCAGAGATCCCCTTGCGCTCAATGCTTTTAAGGCGGAAATGGAGCAGATTGGGGGAAACGGTCTTTTAGAAGTTTATAAAGGGGAGGGTGCGCGGTTTTCCTATAAAGGCAGTGCCCTGTATGTGCAGGACGGTATCTTTATCACCATGGCGGGCAGGTTGAAAACGGCGCTCCGCATCCTCACAGCCTTTCTGATTCCCATGGGGATTCTGGTCTTTATCATAGGGTATGTGATCAGTCATCTGCTGGTCAATGGCAGGGTAAAGGAATTTGCTCTGTTTCGGTCGCTGGGAGTGAAGCAGTCCGGTGCGGTGTGGGTGTTCTGGAGCGAACAGTTGGTTCTGGTGTTGGCAGGGAATGTGTTGGGATGCCTGACGGCCCTGTTGATTGGGCAGGTGGGATTACAGGATATCCTGACAGTATGCGGGGCAGCGTTTGGCGGCTATATGCTGGGTACCACTGTGGCACTGTTATGGTTGGCCGGGAATAGGCCTCTGGAACTTTTGGCGTCAGAGTAATCGCAACAGCACAGAAATGGAGAAAATATGAGCAGAATAATCGAAGCGGAGAAGGTAAGTTATATTTATCAGACCAAGTATCAGAAAACAAAGGCACTCTCGGAGGTGAGCTGTTCTTTCGAGAGAGGAAAAGTGTATGCCATTACCGGTAAGTCCGGAAGCGGAAAGAGTACCTTTCTGTCCCTGCTTGCGGGTCTGGATGTGCCTACGGAAGGGACGCTGTATGTGGATGGCGAAGACATGAAGGAGATGGACAGGGATGCTTATCGGATGAACCGGGCTTCCGTTATCTATCAGGCCTTTCATCTCTTTCCTCTTTTGACAGTCCAGGAAAACGTGATGTTTCCCATGGAGTTACAGCATGTTCCCCAGAAGGAAGCTGAAGCCAGGGCGAAGGAACATCTGGCGAAGGTGGGACTGCCGGATACGCTTTATAAGAAGATGCCCAATATGATCAGCGGCGGGGAACAGCAGAGGGTTGCCATCGCCAGGGCCATGGCTGCCGGCGGCGAGATCCTTCTGGCCGATGAGCCTACGGGCAATCTGGACAGCCAGAATGAGCGCGTGATCGTTGATCTGCTCTGTAAGCTGGCTCATGAGGAGAATTATGCGGTGATCATCGTCACCCACAATGAAGCGGTGGCCGCGGCGGCGGATGTGGTCTACGGGATGTGGGACGGAACGCTCACGGTGGTGCGTGAATAGGAGATATGACCATTCGGGAAGCAGGCAGAAAAGTAAAAAATCGAGCAGAGCTCGATTGCGAGATCTGCTTCGCAGCCTCGTAAATCCGGAGTAATTTCCTATACCATAAAAAGAACAGGGGCCAAACACGAAACGAATCGTGTATCAGCCCCTGCAAATTCTTCATCTTATCCCAGTCCGCAAAAAGCTTTTTAAGTCTGATTCATCTTGTTAATAGATTCGGAAATCTTATTGGCGTCCTCTGTAATCTTTTTGTAGATATCAGCAGACAGTTTGGAGAAATCACCCATCTGCTTGGCGATAATACCGAAGCCGGCGCCCACGGCGCCCACTCTTGCCGTCTCGATGGAGGCGTTTAAAGCCATGATAGTCTGTTTGGAGGCAATAGACTGCAATTCCTTGGTATTTTCCTTGATTCTTGCGACTGTGCTTGTGGCGTTGGCAAGTTCCTCTTCCCAGATATGAATCTTCTGGTACTCCGTTTTGTCCATATATTCCTGTAAGACAGCACGATTTACCACATCATCCAACAAGGCAGCAGCAGCGCGGATTGACTTTTCGGGGCGTACAGGCACCTTTTTGACAGCTCTGATATACTGCCCGGGATCAATGCCGAGATCCTGTGCAATAGAAGTGAATTTATCTTCATCCGGTTCCTGCGGCAGCACCTGGCCGCCGATCATTTTGCCAAGTTTCTCACCGTTCAGGACAATGTCAATGGAAAAGTCCATCAGCCCGGCATGACACTCATAGGTACCCTGTCCTGTGGCATCACATTGCTGGCAGCGTCTTGCGCCCTCACTGCACCCTCTGGTATGTTTCATACAAAAATCTGTGAAATTACTGCCCTTGGTGATATAATTCCCCTCTGCGTCAACGGCAATGGCAGCAAGACCCGTAGCATCGGAAAAAGCGTCCTGAATTTTTTGCAGATGCGCCATATCCATAAAATCAACAAGTTTCATGGTAGTAGTAGCCCTCCTTAGTTAGTATAGGATATTGTATTGCTATATCCAGTAAGAATAAATCCCAAATAATAAAACTATTATAGCATCTTTTGGGATGTCTGCCTATCTGTTTTTAATATTTTTATTTTCCTGTCAAGAAAAAATACTTGACACAGGATAAACGCTATAGTAAAATGCATAAGTCGGCAATTATGAAACAGAGGCTTAGTCATGGAGAAGATTGTTGAACAGGGCTTATTATATGATTTCTACGGAGAACTGCTGACCAAACATCAGCAGGAGATTTATGAGAGTGTGGTATATGATAACCTTTCCCTGGGGGAGATTGCCGAGGCGGAAGGCGTCAGCAGGCAGGCGGTGCATGATATCGTAAAGCGCTGTGACAGGATATTGCAGGGATACGAGGAGAAACTGCGGTTGATCGCCAGGTTTATGAGCATCAAAGAAAAGATATCACAGATCAGTAAACTCTCCGCACAGTATGAGGACAGCGATTCCAGGGACTGGAGTTTCTATGGAACCCAGATTAAGGAACTGTCCGAAAGGATATTGCAGGAACTGTAAAAAGTGCAGAAAGGCGTGGCCATATGGCGTTTGAAAGTCTGACCGATAAACTGCAAAATGTATTTAAGAATTTGAGAAGCAAAGGCCGGCTTACGGAGGCGGATGTCAAGACTGCCCTGAAAGAAGTAAAGATGGCGCTCTTAGAGGCAGATGTCAACTTTAAGGTAGTCAAACAGTTTGTAAAGTCTGTGGAGGAGCGGGCTGTCGGCACGGATGTGCTAAATGGGCTCAATCCGGGGCAGATGGTCATCAAGATCGTCAACGAGGAAATGGTGTCCCTGATGGGCTCAGAGACCACGGAGATTGCCATGCAGCCGGGGAAGGCCATTACGGTGATCATGATGTGCGGCCTGCAGGGTGCAGGTAAGACCACCACCACAGCCAAGATTGCAGGCAAGTTGAAATTAAAAGGTAAGAAATCCCTGTTAGTTGCCTGTGATGTCTATCGGCCGGCGGCCATCAAACAGTTACAGATCAATGGTGAGAAACAGCAGGTAGAGGTTTTTTCCATGGGAGAGAACCATAAACCGGTAAATATTGCGAAGGCAGCCATAGAACATGCCCAGAAGAATGGACATAATGTGGTGATCTTAGATACTGCGGGCCGTCTCCATATTGATGAAGAGATGATGGCGGAACTGCAAGAAATCAAGGAGAACGTGGCAGTACATCAGACGCTCCTGGTGGTGGATGCCATGACCGGACAGGATGCCGTTAACGTGGCCAAAGACTTTGATGAGAAGGTGGGCATCGATGGGGTGATTCTTTCCAAGATGGACGGAGATTCCAGAGGTGGTGCGGCACTCTCCATCAAGGCTGTGACGGGCAAACCGATCCTCTACATCGGTATGGGTGAAAAACTCTCTGATCTGGAGCAGTTCTATCCGGATCGTATGGCGAACCGGATTCTGGGGATGGGTGATGTGCTGACGCTGATCGAGAAGGCACAGCAGAACCTTGATATAGACGAAGAGAAAGAAAAACAGATGGCAGCCCGCATGAAGAAGGGCAAGTTTGACTTTGAGGATTATCTGGAGAGTATGAAGCAGATGCGCAATATGGGCGGGCTTTCCAGTATCCTGGGGATGATGCCCGGCATGGGAAAGCAGATGGCGGATATTGAGTCAGCGGTGGACGAGAAGCAGCTGGCCCGCATGGAGGCTATCGTCTTAAGCATGACACCGGCAGAACGGCAGAATCCCAAGCTTTTAAATCCCAGCAGAAAACATCGCATAGCGGTGGGAGCAGGGGTGGATATTGCGCTGGTAAATCGGTTTATCAAACAGTTTGAACAGTCCCAGAAGATGATGAAACAGATTCCCGGCATGATGGGCGGTAAGAAAGGCCGCGGCATGTTCGGCGGTATGGGTGGTATGAAATTCCCGTTTTAGGGTTTCAATCATAAACAATTAATTTTACAATGGAGGCAGAAAAATGGCAGTTAAAATCAGATTAAGAAGAATGGGTCAGAAGAAGCATCCTTTTTACAGGATCGTAGTTGCAGATTCCAGATCCCCCAGAGATGGCAGATGTATTGCAGAGATCGGGACTTATGATCCCAACACAGATCCCAGCACCTATAAGGTGAATGAGGAGGAGGCCAAGAAATGGTTAGCCAATGGCGCACAGCCTACAGAGATTGTCAGCAGAATCTTCAAGACGGTAGGAGTGACGAAATAGTTTGGCTTTTGGAGGTGAACCATGAAAGAATTAGTGGAAGTGATCGCAAAAGCTCTCGTCGAAAACCCGGATGAAGTAGTCGTGACACAGAAGGAAGAGGGTAAGAACATTACCATAGAACTTCATGTTGCATCCTCAGATATGGGGAAAGTGATCGGTAAACAGGGTCGTATTGCCAAGGCAATCCGCTCTGTCGTTAAGGCGGCATCGTCTAAAGACAATAAGAGAGTGGATGTTGAAATCATCTGACAGATCGGCCTCATAGATTTATCTGTGGGGCTGATTTTATGATATGTGCATTGCGGCAGACCCGGGCAGGAAGGGCGGACGATGCGGATTGTGCGAGGTGGCTATGAACGATGAATTACAGGTGGGTGTGATCACCCAGACCCATGGAATCCGGGGCGAGGTCAAGGTTTTTCCCACCACGGATGATGCGGCCCGGTTTAAGAAACTCAAAGAAGTGATTCTGGATACGGGGCGGGAGCGCCTTACGCTCAAGATTGAGAACGTCAAGTTTTTTAAGCAGTTTGTTATCTTGAAGTTTCAGGGATATGATTCTATCAACGATATTGAAAAATATAAGAGGGCCAGGCTTTTGGTGCCCAGAGAACAGGCTGTGAAATTAAAGAAAGATGAGTATTTCGTGGCTGACATGATAGGACTTCAGATTGTGACGGACGAGGAAGAGGTATTAGGAGAGTTGAAAGATGTCCTCGCAACCGGCGCTAATGATGTCTATGTGGCGGCGCGGCCGGACGGCACGGAGGTTTTACTTCCAGCCATCAAAGATTGTATTCTCGATGTGGATATGACACAGAGGATCATGAGAGTGCATATTATGGATGGTCTTTTGTAATGTGAGACTGATGAAGTGGGAAATGGAAGGAAAATAGAAGGAGAAGTATGGTAAATTTCCATATCATGACGCTGTTCCCGGAAATGGTATTAAACGGACTTCATACAAGTATTTTAGGCCGGGCGGCGCAGAAAGGTCATATTTCAATCGAAGCGGTTAATATCAGGGACTATACGCTGGATAAACATGGTAAGGTGGACGATTATACTTACGGCGGCGGTGCAGGCATGCTGATGCAGGCACAGCCGATATATGATACATACCAGGCCATAATTGACCGTATTGGTCAAGACAAAAAGAGACGGGTCATCTATGTATCGCCCCAGGGAAGGACTTTTCATCAGGAGCTGGCCAGGGAGTTGTCCCGTGAAGAAAATCTGATTTTCTTATGCGGCCATTATGAGGGGATTGATGAACGGGTTCTGGAGGAGATCGTGACGGATGAGATTTCCCTGGGCGATTATGTACTCACAGGCGGGGAACTGGCGGCAATGGTGATGGTGGATGCGATCGCCAGACTGGTGCCGGGGGTGCTCCATAATGAGGAGTCGGCCGAGACAGAATCTTTTGGCAACGGCCTTTT
>CAMNXA010000032.1 GCA_946566685.1 uncultured Lachnospiraceae bacterium | reverse complement strand
ACATACCAATTCGCTTCTGCCATACCAATCCTCCATGCCTCTTATCAACCTGTTTTGGAGCTGCTTAAAATGTGAATGTGGTAATAAAATCCACACCATACTGCAAACCGAAGTCCAGTATCGTAATGATCGCTCCTACTACTAAGGAAATAATAACAACCGCCACGGATTGTTTCAAAAGGGCATCTTTATCCGGCCAGGTGATCTTCTTAAACTCAGCTTTCACACCGTCAAAAAATTTGACCGTTTTAGCTGTCTTGTCCGATTTTGCTGATTTCGCAGAATCTCCCATAGCTATTCTCCTTTCCCTCTGAAAGAGTGACAGACGATTACTTCGTCTCCTTATGCAGGGTATGTCTCTTGCAGAATCTGCAATACTTCTTCGTCTCCATCCTGTCGGGATGAGTCTTCTTGTCCTTTGTCGTATTGTAGTTACGCTGTTTGCATTCTGTACATGCTAATGTGATTCTTGTGCGCATCTTGTTACCTCCACGTGCATTTACTCTTCATTTACTGTAATCACCGGGCCCGCCCGATTTTTTAAGCATAAAAAAAAGACCTAAATCTTATCTCGCTCACACAATATATCATATGCGCGAAACGAAGTCAACCGCTTTTTCCCATTATGTCAAATATTTTTATTATGTCAAATATTTTTCTGTCTTTTCCCTGCCAATATCCATATGCCGCTCAGATAATTCTCTCACTTTAACGATGGTAAATTACTTTTTTTGCTTTTTCCTCTTTATATTTTGCAGCCAGTTTACGATATATATATAAATCACTTTTTTTATACCAAAAATAGATGGAAAAGTCCATAAAAAGCCTTATATATACTTGCATTTCTCTTATGTATAATGTTACAATAAGACTATAATTTACTGATAATATATATAGGTAGAAACGCCCTCAACGATGTTTTGCAGGCAATGGATAGCCCAAGAAGACATCCGCGAAGATTTCATGGAAGAAAGGAGGGGCTTATGGCTTATAATTCTGTTCATAATTTAACAAATGTCTACAATTTTTATCTGACCACTTATGCGCCCAAGTCGAGTACGCCTTACGATACGCATAAGAAGAGCGAACTTCGCAGTGTATACAATTCCATTGTAAAAATGAATAAGGAGTCCCCTCTATTTATTCTGGATACCAGCAAGGAATCTCAGCGTTTTGCGGTGGGCATGAAAGAAAATGCCAGGGAACTGCGCAATACGATCGCTTCCCTTGGTGGTCTGGACGAGGAAGAACTTTTAAACAAAAAGGTGGCTTACTCCAGCAATGAGAACATAGCTACGGCTGCCTATATCGGTTCCTCCAAACCCATGGACGATACCCCTTCCTATGAGGTCGAGGTAAAGAGTCTGGCTTCCACACAGGTTAACATGGGACGTTTCCTTGCCGATGAGGAAAATGTGTCGCTCCCGCCGGATACCTACTCTTTCGATGTGAGTATAGATGATCTCAGTTATGAATTTCAGTTCAGCATCAAGGCAACGGATACAAACAGGGATGTACAAGATCGCCTGTCCCGTCTGATCAACAATGCGGGCATCGGCATGACTGCACAGGTCATAAGGGATGACAACGGTAATTCCAGCCTCAGGATAGAATCTGCTGCTACAGGTTTAAAGAACGGCAAATACAATCAGTTCCATATATCCGACAACAGAACCAGTAAAGCCTCCGGCGCAGTTGATTATCTTGGCCTTGACTATATCGCTTCACCACCCACGAATGCTTCTTTTGTAGTGAATGGCGAGGAGATTGCTTCTACCTCGAACCATTATACCATAGAGAATACTTATCATCTGCAACTGAAAGGGGTCAGCAGTGAGGAAGGCGAGACAGCTTCCATCGGCCTTAAGACGGATGTGGAATCCCTGGCTGAAAATATCAACACACTGGTGCGGGGATATAACTCCTTCCTCCAGGCAGTCTCGGAATATGGTGAGAATCATCCCAAGAGCAACCGCCTGTTCAATGAGATGAGCAGTGTGGCAAGGCTCTATGCCAAAGGACTGACGCAGGCCGGGCTGAATTTAAATCTGGACGGCACCCTGGAAGTGGACAGCGATGTATTCAGACAGAAAGCCACCAGCGAAGACGCCAGAGAGGCCTTCTCTTCCATGAGAGGATTTACCAATTCCATCCTGCGCAAATCCAATCAGGTATCATTGAACCCGATGAACTATGTCAACAACGTGATCGTTGCATATAAGAATCCCGGCAAGAACTTTGCCACTCCTTATATCACCAGCGCATACAGCGGCATGATGTTCAACAGTTATTGCTAACACAAACGAGGCAGTCAAATCTGCCTCGTTTTCTTTTTTATTCAAAAGTACTGCGCAATCTTTTTCGGAACCTGCCCCTGTTAGAGCGGTATATTCCCATGTTTTTTCTTCGGTGACTCCATCTGCTTATTCTTAAGTCCCCGCAGCGCCTTGATCAGCGCTTCTCTCGTCTCCTCCGGCTTGATCACCTCATTGACATAGCCCCTGGCCGCCGCCACATAAGGATTTAAGAACCGGTCTTCATATTCTTTCTTACACTGTGCCCGCATAGCTTCCGGATCTGCCGCCGCCTTAATCTTCCGTTTGAAAGCAATGTTTACCGCGCCGTCTGCCCCCATCACCGCGATTTCCGCAATGGGCCAGGCATAGACGATATCCGCTCCCATCTCCTTGGAATTCATGGCAATATAAGCGCCCCCATAAGCTTTGCGCATGATCAGGGAAATCTTAGGCACCGTAGCCTCGGAATAAGCATACAGGATCTTCGCTCCGTGGCGGATGATGCCGTTGTGCTCCTGCGCCGTGCCCGGCAAGAATGCCGGCACATCGATCAGCGTGATGAGCGGTATATTGAAGCAGTCACAGAACCTGATAAATCTCGCTATTTTATCGGAGGCATGATAATCCAGGGAACCGCCCATGGAGTTGGGCTGGTTGGCCACAATACCTACCACCTTGCCCTCCATCCGGCACCAGCCCACCACCGCATTGGTGGCAAAGTCCTTCTGTACCTCAAAAAAGCTGCCTTCATCCACAATACAATCTATCACTTCTTTCACATCATAGGCATGGCGGGAATTGTCCGGCACAATATCCATGATCTTGGCCGCCTTCGCCCTCATGGCGCTTGCCGCCTTACCACCCTCACTTCTGCCAAACACCTTACCCACCCGGGGCAGTATGCTCTGTCTCTCCTTGGTATTGATCACCGGCGGTTTCTCTGTCCAGTTGCTGGGCAGATAGGACAGAAGCTTACGCACACCCATCAGACACTCATTCTCTGTATCATACGTAAAATGGGACACTCCGCTCTTCTTGGCATGCACTTCGGCGCCGCCCAGTTCCTCCACGGACACTTCCTCATTGATAACGGTCTTCACCACATTCGGCCCCGTGATGAACATCTTGGAAATATCTTTTACCATAAAGATAAAGTCACAGATAGCCGGCGCATAGCAGGCGCCGCCGGAACAGGGCCCCAGGATCACCGCGATCTGCGGGATTACGCCGGAAGCCTTCGTATGCCGCAGGAACATGCCGCTGTAACCGCTCAGGGAAGAAATCCCCTCCTCAATCCGGGCGCCGCCGCTGTCGTTGATACAAATCAGAGGCGCTTTCATCTCCATCGCCATATCCTGGATCCGGCAGATTTTAAAAGAATGATACTCTCCCAAAGTACCGCCGATCACCGTAAAATCTTCGCTGGCCACGAAGACCTGTCTTCCGTCAATCTCTCCATACCCCGTCACTACACCATCACCGGGCACCCGTCTCTTATCCAGATCAAAATCATCGATACGTGATTCCAGAAATCCGTCCACCTCCACGAAGGTGCCGGGATCAAGCAGAATCTCAATCCTCTCTCTGGCTGTCAGTTTGCCTGTCGCGTGCTGTTTGTCAATCTTATTCTGGCCACCGCCAAGCAGGGCTTTCTCTCTTCTTCCATCCAGTTCCTTAATCGCTTCGTTCCAGTTCATAATGCCTCCATCTGATATCCTGATTCTCATTTCATATAAAAATTTGAAACTCCAATACTTTGATATTCAAACTATCAAACAGTATTATAGGCAGAGCACTGTCTCTTGTCAATACTCTGCCCGCATTTAATCCTAAATTTTTATAATGCTTCTCCCAATTCCTCCCGCACCGCCGCCAGCGCCGATTCGATCACTTTATCCATATCGTAATATTTATACTGCCCCAGGCGGCCGCCGAAAATAAGATGCGGCTTCGACTTCGCCAGCTCCTGATATCTGCCAAGCATTGCATCATTTACCTCATTATTGACAGGATAATAGGGTTCCATCCCCTCCTGCCAGTGTGCCGGATATTCCCTGGTGATCACTGTACCGGGCTGGGTGCCAAACTCAAAATGCTTATGTTCGATGATTCTTGTATACGGAACCTCCCGCTCCGTATAATTCACCACCGCATTGCCCTGATAATTGTCACAATCGGGGAGTATCTCTGTCTCAAATTGAAGAGACCGGTATTCCAGATGTCCCAGACAGAAATCAAAATACTCGTCCAGCATCCCCGTATAGACTACCTTCTCATAAGTGTTTCCGGCAAGGTCTGTCACCCAAACACGGCCATCTGTCTCCTGCTCGGCCGCAAACTCTTTGTAAGAAACACCTGTTTTGACCTCGATCCCTTTCAGCATATTCTCTACCATTATGGTATAGCCTCCAATAGGAATCCCCTGATATCGGTCATTGAAATAATTATTATCATACGTAAAACGAAGCGGCAGACGCTTGATGATAAAAGCCGGGAGTTCCTTACATTCCCTGCCCCACTGCTTCTCGGTATACCCTTTTACCAGCTTCTCATACACATCTGTCCCTACCAGGGAAAGCGCCTGTTCTTCCAAATTTTGGGGGACTGTGATTCCCAGGCTTGCAATCTGCTGTGCAATCTTTGCCTTCGCCTGCGCAGGTGTTGTCACTCCCCACATTTTGCTAAAAGTATTCATATTGAACGGCAGATTGTATAACTCCTCCCGATAGCGCGCAATGGGAGAATTGATATAATGGTTAAACTCGGCAAATTGGTTTACATAACTCCAAATTTCCTGATTGGACGTGTGAAAGATGTGTGCTCCATACCGGTGCACCTGTATCCCCTGCACGAGTTCTGTATAAACATTACCGGCGATATGCTCCCTCCTGTCGATAACGAGCACCCGCCGGCCATGTCGATTCATTTCACAGGCAAACACGGAGCCAAAAAGCCCCGCGCCAACCACTAAATAATCGTATTTCATTACTACTCTTCCTCTGCCGCCTTATACTTCTCAAGCTGTGCATAATCTTCCATCAACTCAAGCGCTTTCTTACGGCCTGTCTTGTTAAGCTTCACATAATACTGCATCACGCGGTTCTCCATAATCTTGCCGCCCAGCAGGCTCTTCTGGTTGAGTGGTGTAAAGTCCACCGGATTTAAATTCAGTCTGTCACACATTCTGATCACCGTACCGTAGGCCATACCCTCAATGCCTCTATCCAATGCTGTGACTAACGTGGAATATGGGATCTCCATCTCGATCGCGAACTGTCTTACACTCTTGTACTGCTTTAAAATTTCCGCCTTTAAAATTTCCGCCTTTGTCATGATATAAGACCTCCTCGTGTTATACTGTTTGTCTGTTCAGGAGAATTTTCTCCTCCCCTTGTTTATTAGTGTAACACAGCTTTTGCCGAAAAGGAACCACCAAAACCCTGTTTTTAACGAAATATCGTCATCATTGTCAATTTTTACTATTTTTTTCAATTGTTTTTGTACAAAAAGTCTAGTACTTCTACCACATAATACTCAAAATATGCAGTTGTCGAGTCACGGGGAAAATGATAAAATATAGCCAGGAGATTTGATTCTCCATCCCTATATATTCTAAATGATAAAGAGGTGTTTCTATGTTACCCGTTTCCGTATGTATGATCGCCAAAAACGAGGATAATCATCTGGAGGAATGTCTGAAAAGACTGCGGCCCTGCCGGTTCGAGATTATCGTGGTAGATACCGGATCCGTGGACCGTACCGTGGAAGTGGCGCACAAGTATGCCGACAAGGTATTTCATTTTGCCTGGTGTGACGACTTCAGTTCCGCCAGGAATTTCTCCATTCAACAGGCATCCAATGACTGGGTGCTGATCATAGACTGCGATGAATACCTGGAAAATGTCAATCTGGCCAATCTGGAAGAAGCCCTCTCCCACAACAAGGATTCCGTGGGTATGATCATGCGCAACAATCCCTACACAGTGCAGGGTTCCCGTTCCATCATGTCCGAGCGTATCGGCAGGCTTTTTAACCGGAAATACTGTCATTTTGAGGGCAGTATCCACGAACGGGTTCGTACCCTGGACGGTAAGGAGCCGGAAAGCTTCCAGATTCCTCTGACCTTCTACCACGAGGGTTACGTATCCGAATCGGATAAGCGCATGCGTGCCACCCGTAATCTGGAAATGCTCTTACATGATCTGGAAGAAAAAGGCCCCAGCTCCTACATATATTTCCAGCTGGGACAGAATTATATTTCCTTAAATGATATGGAGAAGGCCGCTCATTTCTATAAGCTGGGGCTTGACCTCAATGCGGATCCGAACTCGGCCTTCGTCCAGAGTATGGCAGAAACTTATGGCTACTGCCTGATGGATCTTGCCAAATATGACCTTGCCATGTCCTTAAAAGATAAATATGAGCAATTCTCCCACCGGGCAGATTTTGTGTATCTGATGGGCACAGTTTATATGAAAAAGGGACTCTACGACAAAGCCCTCGAAGAATTCCAGAAGGCAACCACCCTCTCCTCCTATTCCCGCACAGGTGTCAACAGTTACCGTGCCAACTATCATATCGGCAGTATTTATGAGACCATGGGACAGCCGGATGAGGCCAAGAATTACTATAAGAAATGCGGAGACTATGAACCGGCCAAGAGACGACTGAAAGAACTGTCGGCCGCAGCTTCCGCTTCCTGAACATGAATCTGAACACAGCCGGACGTTTGCTGTCCGGCTGTAACATTTAGCAGGAGGACTATTTTGCTTCCAATATCCGTATGCATCATTTCCAAAAATGAAGAAGAACACATCGAAGAGTGCTGCCGGCGTCTTGCAGCCTATGGGTTGGAGATCGTCCTGACAGATACGGGTTCCACTGACCGTACCGTGGAGATTGCGAGGAAGTACACCGAACACATCTACCACTTTGACTGGTGTAATGACTTCAGCGCCGCCAAGAATTTTTGTATGCAAAAAGCCTCCCATGATTGGATACTTTCTATTGATTGTGACGAATATATAGAGGCGCTTGATGAAAAGGGATTACTCCACTGTATGGAATGTTATCCGGAGGCCGCCGGCCGGATCCTGATCCGCAACTGTTTTACCCTGGACGGACAGACCTCTTATGAGCAGGTGCGGGTAAGCCGTTTCGTAAACCGGCGCTCTTTTCAATTTGCAGGCACCGTGCACGAACAGCTTGTGCACCGCCCCAAATCCACTGCATCCGGCACTGCCGATACCAATGCTTCTCCTGTTTGTTCCGGAAAAGACATAAATCCTGCCCCTGTCAGGGTTTATCCTGCTCCCATCACCATCCTTCACGTGGGCTACGATATCTCCGAAGAAAAGATGCAGGAGAAATGCCGGCGCAACATTACCCTGCTGGAACAGGAACTAAAAACCCAGGGACCGGATCCCTATCTTTACTACCAGCTGGGACAAAGTTACCGGAGACTGAAAGATTACGAACAGGCCGCCCGCTATTTGGATGCCGGT
The DNA here is from genome assembly GCA_946566685.1 of uncultured Lachnospiraceae bacterium. Classification (GTDB taxonomy): domain Bacteria; phylum Bacillota; class Clostridia; order Lachnospirales; family Lachnospiraceae; genus UBA3282. Next base: position 26,061 of record CAMNXA010000032.1, on the reverse strand, counting down.
CTCTCCATGGATGTGGATCCGGCGCTTGACTATGTGCAGACCATGGTGGAATCCTACGGCTACACGCTCTTAGACCTGAAACAATATAAGGAAGCCCTGCATCTGCTCGGTGTTTATGATGCATTTTGCGGCCGGGCGGATTTTGTGTTTCTGATGGGACTGATCTATATGAATAATGGATTGTTTGATGCGGCCGTAGCAGAATTTCAAAAGTCTGCCTCAATGGAAGAGTTCGCCGTGGAGGGTGTGAACAGCTATAAAGCCTATTATAATATCGGCGTAATCTATGAGTGCAGCCATCATATCCCGGAAGCGGTAGAAGCTTACCGTAAATGCGGGGATTATGAGCCGGCCCTGGCAAGACTTCAACAGCTTTTGCACAAAGCCTGAATGACGAGACATATCCCATACAAACTTTCACCCCTCAAGACGCGTTCCTGACGCACAAGCCAAAAAGAAGCACCGCCTAACGAATCCGTTCCATCCCGTTATCATGCGGTGCTCTTTTCCTTCTTATACTGACTGCTTTCTTAATGACTTACCTTAACTTCCAGATATCCCTGTTGTACTCCGCGATTGTCCTGTCGGAGGAGAAGAAGCCTGCCTTGGCAATGTTGACTAACATCATCTTTCTCCACTTCTTCTGATCCTCATAGTCTTCCATCATCTTATCTTTCACAGCGATATAATCTTCCAGATCTAAGAGTGTCATAAACCAGTCTTTGTTCAGAAGTTCCTTATAAAGCCGCTCCAGATTTTTCTTGTGTCCCACCTTTAAAGCCTGCTTGCTGACGATAAAATCAACCGCCTCCTTGATCACGGGGCTCTTTTTATAATACTCTTTGGACACATAATCTGCCTTCTCATAATGCTTGATGACTGCTTCGGATTTCTCGCCAAAAATATAAATATTATCATCGCCCACCAGTTCATGGATCTCCACGTTCGCGCCATCAGATGTCCCAAGCGTTACCGCGCCGTTTAACATGAACTTCATATTGCCTGTGCCGGAAGCCTCCTTGGAAGCCAGGGAAATCTGCTCAGAAATATCACAGGCAGGAATCATCTTCTCCGCATAGGCCACATTATAATTCTCTACCATGAGCACTGTCATGTAAGGACTTACATCCGGATCCTTGTTGACAATCTCCTGGAGCACCAGAAGCAGGTGAATGATATCCTGGGCGATCACATAGGCAGGGGCTGCCTTAGCGCCGAAGATAAAAGTCATCGGCCTTGCAGGCTTCTTGCCAGCCTTAATCTCCAGATACTTATGAATGATGTAGAGTGCATTCATCTGCTGGCGCTTATATTCATGCAGCCTCTTGCTCTGGATGTCAAAGATGGAATCGGGATTTAAGGTCACGCCTTCCACCTCTTTCACATAGGCTGCCAGATCCATTTTGCGGTTCATCTTAATCTGTGCGATGCGTTCAAGCACCGCCTCGTCATCGATATGCTCCAGCAGTTTTTCCAGTTTGTCGGCATCTTTCTTATAACCATCCCCGATGGTCTCAGAGAGGAAGCCTGCCAGTTCCCGGTTACAGGATAAGAGCCATCTTCTGAATGTAATACCATTGGTCTTATTGTTAAACTTCTCCGGATAAATCTTGTAGAATGCGTTCAACTCGGTATTCTTAAGAATTTCCGTATGAATGGCAGCCACACCATTTACGGAGAACCCATAGTGGATATCGATATGGGCCATATGCACTCTCTTATCCTTATCGATGATCTGTACCTTCGGATCCTTATACTTAGCTCTCACTCTCTTGTCCAGTTCCTTAATGATGGGCACTAACTGCGGCACTACCTTCTCCAGATATGCCAAAGGCCACTTCTCCAGCGCTTCCGCCAGGATCGTATGGTTCGTATAAGCGCAGGTCTTGCTCACAACCTCGATCGCCTCATCCATGGTAAATGCCTTCTCGTCCACCAGAATCCTGATCAGTTCCGGGATCACCATGGTGGGATGCGTATCATTGATCTGGATCACTGCATGATCATACATCCTTCGCAGATCATATTTCTTTTCTTTCATCTCTTTTAAAATCAGCTGTGCCGCATTGCTCACCATGAAATACTGCTGATAGATACGCAGCAGATTGCCCGCCTCGTCAGAATCATCCGGATACAGGAACAAGGTCAGGTTCTTCTCAATATCTTCCTTATCGAAGTCAATTCCCTTTTTCACCAGATCCTCATCCAGTGTCTCCACATCAAACAGCCGCAATTTATTGACACCATTGTCATATCCGATCACATCGATATCATAAAGTCTTGATGTAACCTTTTTCTTGCCAAAAGATACCTCAAACGTAGTGTCAGTTTTGGTAAGCCAGGACTGCTCTTCAATCCAGTCGTTCTTTTCCGCCGTTTGCAGTTTATCCTTGAACACCTGCTTGAAAAGTCCGAAATGATAGTTGAGGCCGATGCCCTCACCGGGAAGCCCGAGAGAGGCAATGGAGTCCAGAAAACATGCCGCCAGACGCCCCAGGCCGCCATTGCCCAGAGATGGTTCCGGCTCTACCTCCTCAATTGCCGAAAGCTGCTTGCCATTCTTTTGAAGAATCTTCTCCAAACTTTCATAAACACCCAGGTTGATCAAGTTGTTGGACATCAGTCTGCCGATCAGGAATTCCGCGGAGATATAGTAAATTTTCTTCTCCCCCTCAATCGGTTCCGATACTTCCATCAGTCTCTTGGAAAGTTGCAGGATACTATAATACAGTTCCTCGTTGGTGCAGTCGGCAATTGCCTTGCCGTAACCGCTCTGTGTCTGGTGTTCCAATTCCTTTTCCAGATTCATCACCAGTACGTCTCTTTTCAGGTTGCTTGCCTGTGCCATATGATTCCCTCATTTCTGCGCTGTATTGATGTCTTAACAGGACCGTGTCTGACAGCGCACAGACACGCATCCCGCATATTACGCCAGAATATCCATATATTTGATTCTCACCAGTTCGTAATCCAACACGATCTGCTGTCCTTCACCGCCCTCAAGCAGACGTTTCAGTTCCCTGACCGCCTCCAGGGCGATCCTCTTAAAATCCTGCCGCACCGTGTTCATCTGTTTGCCCGCATATCCCATCAGGGTAATGCCGTCAAATCCACACACCGGGCGGAAAATATCCATTTCCATCAGCGCCTTCATCGCCCCGATCGCCATCAGGTCTGAGGCGCAGACTACGATATCCTTTTTCTTCGCATATTTAAAGGTCAGATTCCTGGCCTGCAATTCAGAAAACTCTCCGTTTCTCACCAGCAGAGAAATGTTTTTCTCCTCCGCAAGCTGTCTGATCCCTTTCAGCCGCTCTTCCGTGACATACCCGTTCTTCTTGCCTGCCAGATAGAGGATACTCTTTCCCTTATTCTCATAGAGCGTCTTCTTCGCCACATCATACTGGGCCCTGGCCTGATCGATCCATACGGAAGATGTATTTTCATTCACAAGAGGAACATCCACTGTCACAATCTTAAAAATCCTGGCATCTATCAGCTTATGCAGCACCTTATCGTCCTTCGACATCCCGAAGATGATCAGTCCCGTAATGCTCTGGGACTGTAGATAGCGTATCACCTCTTCCAGACTTTTATTCTTCAGCATGGAATAAAATACCGTGATCACATCCAGGTTTAATTCCACTGCCTGGCCAATGGTCCCTGCCATATACTGCATGTTGATCTCATCCACCGCCTGGGATACATTATCCAGATTCATCAAAAGCGCTACCCTTCCCGATTGTTTCGAGGACAGCGCTGCCGCCACCGAGTTGGGTACAAAATTGAGCTCTGCCACCGCCTCATTTACCTTTTTCCTCGTTGCCTCACTGACATTGGGATAATTGTTCAATACTTTGGATACGGTAGAGATCGCCACACCTGCATGTTTTGCGACATCTTTGATTGATACCATAATTCCTTCCATTCTGAAGACAACCCCTGCTAAGAATGCGCTCCGCTGTCCTCTGCTATTCCCCTTTAAGTCCTTTGTAGAAAATGTTTTCCGGAAATCGTTTTCCATTATCATATAACAAAAGAGCGGCTTTGTAAACCACTCTTTTGAAAAAAATTCCAATTTATTTTCTTACCAGATGTCTCGGTGTACCATTCACGAACAGAGGCCGAAGTTCACCCATGATCAGCGGTCTTGCATACTTCTCATAGCCTTCTGTCAGGCCCTTGCCGTCTGCTGTGATCCACTCATCGGGAACCTTTCTCTCCACATTGGCGATCGCGTGGATATCATATGCGCTGGTGCCGCACTGATAAGGATCTTCCCCGTTCCTGTCAAGGGTGATCATCATACCGGTCTTGCCTTCTTCGGCAGCCATCACTGCGTCATGACCAACCTGGAACGCCTCATTGATATCCGTCAGGGATGCCAGATGTGTCGCTGCTCTCTGTAAGGTAGAAAACTCGATCGCACGGGTCTTTAAGCCTGTCTCCGCCGCAATCTTCTCCGCCAGCATAACAGCGGTTCCGGACATCTGCTTGTGGCCGAAAGCATCCACAGCCACTTCTCTGCCAATCTCACAAACATATCTGCCGTCTGCTACCTTCACGCCCTCAGACACTGCAATGACAACAGAAGATTTCCTCTCCGCCAGATCTTTCACATCTGCCACAAACTGATCAATATCAAATACTTTCTCCGGCAGGTAGATCGCATCACAACCCTCGCAGTCATCCCCCTTAGCCAGCGCTGCTGCCGCTGTCAGCCAGCCTGCATTACGTCCCATGATCTCCACGATACAGATGGTAGGTTTCTTTGCCCCGAAGGAAGAGTTGTCCCTGATAATCTCTTTCAGGGAAGTAGCAATGTATTTTGCTGCGGAGCCATAGCCCGGGCAGTGGTCTGTCACCGGCAGATCATTGTCGATCGTCTTGGGAACACCCATGAATCTCTGGGGCTTATTGTGTGCAGCCGCGTAATCGGACAGCATCTTAACGGTATCCATGGAGTCATTGCCGCCTGCGTAGAACAGACACTCAATATCATGTTTCTCCATGATCTCAAATATTTTCTCATAAACTTCCTCGTGCCCCTCAATCTTAGGCATCTTGAAACGGCAGGAACCCAGGAATGCGGAGGGAGTTCTCTTGAGCAGTTCGATACCTGTCTCATCATCCAGATACTCGGCAAGATCGATCATCTTGTCCTCCAAAAATCCCTCGATGCCATGCACCATACCATAAATCTTCTTCACACCCAGTTTCTTTGCGGCTGCGTATACACCTGCCACAGAAGAATTGATAACGGCTGTAGGGCCGCCAGACTGACCAACAACAATATTTCCTTTCATATAGCTGTCTCTCCTTTGATTATTTTCTGATTTACTATAGGTTATCGCCGGTGTCCACCGGACACCACCAAGATTATACCAAATATTCTCAGGCAAGACAAGTTCTACATTGTATTTGTCTGATAAACATGTTAGACTCAAAAAGGTAGTTATCGTGATTTTAACTTAAAAGAGGAGCATTATGAACGAATATATTATCAGCTGCTGTTCCACTGCGGATCTTTCAGCGGAACACTTCAAGAAACGAGGCATCTCCTATATCTGCTTTCACTACGAACTGGACGGCGTGCAATACAGCGATGATCTGGGAAAGTCCATGCCTTTTGACCAGTTTTACCAGGCTATGGCAGATGGCGCAGACACCAAGACATCTCAGATCAATGTGTCGGAGTTCACAGAATATTTCGAACCTTTTCTCAAAGAGGGCAAAGATATCCTGCACCTGAGCCTGTCCTCCGGCATCTCCGGCGTTGTCAACTCAGCCATGACGGCCAAACACAATCTGGAAGAACAGTATCCGGACAGAAAGATCTATATTGTAGATTCCCTTGCTGCTTCTTCCGGTTATGGACTGCTAATGGACAGACTGGCGGATCTGCGCGATGAGGGCCTGTCTGTGGATGAACTTTATACATGGGCAATGGAGAACCGCCTGAAACTCAACCACTGGTTTTTTTCAAGCGACCTTACCTTCTATATACGCGGCGGCCGTATTTCCAAGGCCTCCGGTTTTATCGGCGGCATGTTAAATATCTGCCCGCTACTCAACGTGGATCATCAGGGGAAGCTGATTCCCCGTTACAAAATCCGCACCAAACGCAAGGTCATCCATACCATCGTAGATAAGATGGAAGAATGTCTGGAAGAGGGGTGCAGCTACAGCGGCAAATGCTATATCTCCCAGTCAGCCTGCTATGAAGACGCCAAGGCTGTCGCAGCGTTGATCGAAGAACGTTTCCCGCACCTTGACGGCAAAGTCCTGATCAATAATATCGGCACCACCATCGGCGCCCACACCGGCCCCGGCACGGTAGCCGTATTCTTCTGGGGAAAAGAAAGGGTTGACTAGATTAGTCAACCCTTTGTACCTTCCGTGTACTCCGAGGCCGCGAAGCGGTCCTCGTAAGGTTAATTTCGAAGAAATTTACCTTTTTTATCCGCCGCAATAATATGCAAAATACTTCTCCCGCACCGCCTGAAAAGCCCCTCTGGGCAGATAAATCTTTTTGCCGGTATCCATCTGAATCTCTGCCTTATTAAGGTATTCTATATGCTCCATATTGACAAGATAGGCAATCCCCACCCGCATAAATGCAGAATAGGGAGACAGCATTTCCACAATCTTTGCCATCGTGATACGCAGCATACATTGTGTGCCGTTTGCAAAATGCATACATTGGACTTTGCCCTGTGCCTCACAGTATACGATATCATCCACCGCTATCCGCTGCAGCGCATTCTCGATCCGCAGCAGGATATATTTCCTGCGTTCCTCCTCCATCTCCTTCAGAAATCTGTCCAGAAGCGGAAACAGTTTCTCTCCCGAAAGGGGCTTCACCAGGTACTGCGCCGCATCCACCTCATACGCATCCAGCGCAAACTCCTTGGAAGCGGTCAGGAACACAACCTGACTCCGGTTGCCCATGCGCCGCAGTTCTCTTACTGCCTCAATGCCAAGCTTATCCGGCAGATAGATATCCATGATGATCAAATCCGGCAGATATTCCTGCCGCTCCATCAACGAAAGCAATTTTTCGGCGCTTTCAAAACTCTCCACACGAAAATCCTCTCCCGAATGACTATTTCGGTATTCTGTAAATATCTGTTCCGTTTTATGTAATTGTTCAACTTCATCATCACAGAGCGCAATCAGATACATGTACCTTCTCCTGTCACATCTTTGACGGAATATCCCTGTCAGGCGGAATGTTTACGACCAGGCGAAATACAAACATTCCATTGTCATTTTTAAAGTCATACTCCCCTTCAAATTTTTCTGCCGTCTTTACAATGCTCATCGCGCCCAGGCCGCCCGAATCCTCAGGCCGCGGCAATCCCTTCTCAATTCCAGCCTCCATCTTACAGGTATTACTGCAATAAATGGCCAGCTTATTTTTCTTTTTCCTGATCGACAGGCGAATCGCACACTCCCGCTGCTCATCTTCCTTTCTCGCTTCCTTACAGCCATAGAGGGCGTTCTCCCAGGCGTTGGCCAGTATGGTGAGCAGATCAATATTGGGGATTCCGATCTCCCTGTCAAGTTCCACATCCAGAGAGACCTCGATCTGCTCCTTCCTCGCCTGCTCTGCATAGGCTGACAGGATCCGGTTGACAGCCAAATTGCCGCAAATTCTTTCCGAGTCTTCCTCCGTGGCTCCCAGCAATTCCAGATTCCGTTCCAGCAGCCGGTGATTCATCTCCATCAGCTGCGTTTCCTGTCTGTACTCATTTTCCCTTCCGATATGCAGATACAGCCGAAATACCAGCACTTGCAGGATACCTGTCAGGAAGAAGTTCATGGCGATCTGAAAAAGACGATAGGGTGTTTGATCATGAATCGATGGATTGAGAATAAAACCGATTCCCAGAAACAGACTCAGCATCATGACCGCCACACTGAACCGATCCAGTTCGTTTTCCACATAATCGGAAAACCCCCGGATAGAACTTTTTATTTTCCTATCTATTGCAAAAGCGATTATCCCGAGCAGTATGACACGGGCAATGATATCCACCCACACATTTCCGTGGAAGAAAATAACTGCAATTTCAATACCGCCGATCATAAATACGGACAATAGATAAAACACAAGCGCCAGTTTATATAAAGACACATAAATAGAATCACGACTGATCCAGACAGCAAAAACCCCAAAGCAAAGATAGGCCGTAAATGCTCCCATACGCGCGAACATTTCCTGGGAAACAGCATACCAGATGCAGGTTAAGATGATCAGCACCACATAAAAGCATCCACATCTGACCACCGTCTTTCTTTTATCAAATTTGGACTCACTGATCAGGAAAAACAGAAGAACCGTTCCCCCAATACTGATTATCATCCGTATTAACGCAACCACCACAGAACCGCCTAACATGACACCGCATCCTCCTCTTTTTGCCCGCTTCCTGCATGATTCAAAATCACCCTGCAAGTAAAAATACCATTCGCTGCTGTAAAATTGACAGATCCGTCATATTTTTGTGCAGCTGCTCTGATACTGTTGATACCCACACCGACACGTTCCTGATTGCTGGGAAGCCCATCTTTAAATTTCACTTCCGCAGTACAGGTATTTTTGCATACAAAGATCAGTTTATTTCCCTTCTGCCACAGGGAAATCTCCATCCGCTTCTCTCCCGATTCCAGCTTACAGGCATTGACCGCATTCTCCAGGATATTTGCCAGAATTGACACCAGATCATAATCAGATAGCCCCGCTGTATTTCCCAGGCGGATATCGCACGTCACCTCAATCCGCTCCTGTCTCGCCTTATTCACATAGGCGCTCAACACATTGTTCACTACATGATTCCTGCAAAAATCGCTGCCGTATTTTTCTTCCTCCTGCCGCTCATACTCTTGCAGATAATCTAAAATCGCCTGATAATCTTTCTTTCTGGCATACTCCGCCACAACCATATTATGATGCCTGAAATCATGCCTTGTCTGCCTCACGCTCTGCTCCATCTGCTCATAGGCTCCTATCTGTGCCTGTAGGTATTTCTCATGGAGCTGCATCTGTTTTAACTGATTGGCATAGTCCGCCTGGGCAATTAAACGAAAGAGCTGTATATGTATGATCACCATCATGCTTCCCATAGAAAGGATCATCGCTACATAAAGCGGACTGTGCTGTTTTACTTTCTCATTATAAATGATCATGATCGTCATCATGATAAACGTAAAAACCGAGACCGCAGACACCATCTTGTAATCAAGCTGTATTTCTTTATACATACGCTGCATCGTTTTCTTAAGTACGCTATGATATACAACCAACACCGAAAGGTTCAATCCGATACGAAGTCCCCAGACCGCCAGATTGCCCGCTCCGGCAAAAGTTTTCGTGACAACTGAAATCAGCAGATAAACAAGCGTCCAGAGACTATAATATGCAGACATCAAAAACAGGGATTTTACCGGTTCAGAATCTGACATCCAAAAGACAAAAGCTATCCCGAAGATAAGAGCCGTTAAACAATAACCGCAAAAGAAAAGCCACCTGGCAGATACCACTTGTCCAAAAAAGCCATCTGCCCAACGCATCCATAAAAGAAGAACCACCATAACCAGCTGGGATGCCACAGCAGCTCCCGCCGAGATCAGAGCCGTCACCTTACGGCTGTGTTTCGGTTCCAGAACAAGGCTATAAAACCACAGGCCATGAATTAGATTATTGATAATGTTTGTAATCAATGCATTCATGGCCTTATTTTACTATACACAAGCGCTCATATCACCCTTTTCGGTATACATCGCACTTTTTAGGGTATAATTCGCTCTTAACTAGTTTACATAACATAATTTAATTTTTTTTACCGCATCAGATACATAAAGTATCCCCCATAACCAAGCAGCATCAGCAGACCGCCCATACGCCCCAGTTTCCTGTTCCTGAAAACACACAGCCAGAGCAGGACTGCGGCGGCAATGCATACCAGACTGTCCACCAGAAAATCGGAAGCATAAACCACCGGCGTGATCAATGCCGAGGTACCTACCACAAAGAGAATATTAAAGATATTGCTGCCCACAATGTTACCCACCGCAATATCTGCTTTTCCCTTAATGGACGCTGTCACGCTGGTCACAAGTTCCGGCAGGGAAGTGCCGAACGCTACGATCGTCAGTCCGATCAGCCGCTCGCTCATGCCAAAGATCCTGGCCAGTTCTGTGGCTGCATCTACCGCCACATCAGAGCCGACTACGATCATGGCACCGCCGAGAACAATCAGCACAAGCATCTTCCAGACAGGCATGGGCTTCTCTTCTGCCGCTCCTTCCTCGCCCGGCAGCGGCGCTCCTTTCTTTGACATGACAAGCAGATATACCAGATAACCGATCATCAAAACCCACAAAAGGATACCATCCACACGCCCTACCGTATGATCCGTATAGCCTATCCCCATAAGCAGGGCAGACACCAGGATCACAAAAGGAATCTCATACCGTACCGTAGATTTCTGCACCGCAACAGGTTTGATAGCGGCGGTGATTCCCAGAATCAGGAGAATATTCAAAATATTACTTCCCACAACATTACCGATGGTAATCCCTGCGCTGCCTTTCAGGGCCGCTGATACACTGACTGCCGCCTCCGGCAGGGAAGTACCCATAGCCACAATCGTCAGTCCAATGACCAGCTGCGGAATCCCGAACTTTTCCGCTACTTTACTGGCCCCTTCCACGAACCAGTCCGCGCCTTTCACCAACAATACAAATCCCACTGCCAATAATCCCAACTGCATTACAACTTCCATAACATCCTCCGTTCCCCGAAAATCTCTTTTCCCATGCATCTTTTTTAAGATACAAAAAAGAGACCTCCAGCACTTTTGTTATGCTAAAAGTCTCGTTCTTTCTATCATTTCCTATTTAGAAAGCGTGTAAACATGGCTCTTGCCAGGGTATGTTGCCTACACAGGATAACTACTCCCTCTTAACTTGGGACTAATGTACCACAAAAGCCATCCAGCTGTCAAGACACGCTTTATAATCTCCTGCAAAACTTTTACCCGAACTTCGCGCAAATTCCTTCCGTTTCCCATCCGACACCTATTTAATCTTTTCCAAAGCTTCCATAGACAATATCTTACGAATATTCAACAGGAAAAGCACACTGGCAGTGGTTGCGGACAGGATATCTGAAACCGGCTCCGCATAGTAAACTCCCATAACCCCCATAAAATGCGGCAGAATGATCGCCAGCGGGATCAGCAGGATGATCTTTCTGAGTACCGCAATAAAAAGAGATATCTTAGCCTGTCCCAGCGCCAGAAAGGTAGGCTGGATGCCGTTTTGCAGTCCAAAGACCAGCATCCCTGCCATAAAGACAGGCATCACCCTGCCCACAAGTTCGATCAGCTGACTCTCATTCGTGAAAAAGCCCGCATAGAATTCAGGGAAGATCATGGTCGTTGCGGTAGTCACGAGCATAAACCCGAAGCACAGGCCGATCATCCAACGATATAGCTGCTTAACCCTCTCAAAATTCCCGGCTCCATAATTATAACTGACAATGGGCGTCATTCCCTGGGTGAAGCCGCCGATTGGCGCAGAGAAAAGCTGCATCACACTCTGCATGATGGTCAGCGCCCCCACATGAAGATCCCCGCCATATGCCTGTAAGCCGTGATTTAATACAATACTGATAAAACTCTCTGTGGCCCGCATGATAAAGGGCGATATCCCCAACGAAAAAATGCTGATCAGAATCTCGGTATCTGGTTTTAAAAACCTGGCCCGTATCTTTAAGGAAGATTTCTTTCCCATCAAAAAGGCCATCACCCAGGCTGCACTGAGCGCCTGAGAGATCACCGTAGCAACTGCCGCACCTTTCACCCCCATATGCAATCCGAAGATAAAGATGGGATCCAAAATAATATTTGCCACTGCCCCGATCAGCACTGAAAACATCGCTGTACGCGGCTGGCTCTGACAGATGATAAAGGCATTTAATCCCAGCGCTATCTCTACAAAAAGAGTCCCTGCCAGATAGATGGTCAGATAATCCATGGCATACCCTATGGTAGCATCACTGGCTCCAAACTGATACAAAAGTGGTCTTTGAAAGATATAGAAGACAGCCATCAATACCACCGTGCAAAAGACCAGGAAGCTGACACTGTTCCCCAGTATCTTTTCCGCATGATCCCTGTCCTTTTTGCCAAGCCAAATGGCTGCCAGGGGTGCCGCGCCGCTGTTGACAAACCCGGAAAAGGCGGAGATAAATACCGTAATACAAAAAGTGACACCCACACCTGTCAGGGCATTGGCGCCCACGCCCTCCATATGTCCGATATAGATTCTGTCGATAATGCTGTATAAGATATTTATGATCTGCGCAAAAATAGAAGGCAGCGTCATGCTCACCATCAATCTGCCTATGGATTCCGAAGCCATGCGCTCCTCGCGCGTCATTGTCTGTGTCGTATTCATAATGTGGATTCCCTTTGCTTTTCATAAGATTCACCTGTAATCTTACTCGCATGAGGGTGGAATTGCAACTGGTTAGCGGAATTCTTTATACACCGAGTAAATTATATCCACATACTATGCAAATTTTTGCTCAAGATCAATATCTAAACCAAGTTCTTTTAAATCCTGATCCCTGACATCAAGTTCTGTCCGTAAAATATCCAACATCTCATAATATGCTAATTTCCTGCCTACCATGAACAGATTGTTGGTGTCTTTTTGATATTCTCCAACAGCTTCATTGGCATTTTTAAGTAATCTTGCAACTATATACTCAATATCTTCCTGTGTTAATATTTCAGTCATTCGTTTCTCCTTGTATATCATCGCATTATTGAAATCAATTGCGTGCAACGTCAATATTTTCTATAAATAGCGAATTTTTTCTCTAATCGAATTCTCTTTAGATTCTGTCTTTTGTCCTTTACTCGTCCATAATAGCCTTTATATTTGCCATCAGTTTTTCACCCATTGAATAATATGGCTCTGAACATCCTCCATCAAGAACCATTCTGTCCGGACCTTCCGGAATTTTGTTGACTTCCTCTATCGCTTCCTCTTTAACTTGTTAATCCTCTGCCAACTGTCCTCTCATATTTCAAATACCCCGCTTTGCAAGGCTCTTCATAATCAGATGTTGCTGTTCTTCATAAAATTCTGCTTCGGTTATATCTTCCACATACCATCTCCATGCCTGATTATATGTAATTTTATCTATTGGCTTTATCATTTTGACATAATAATCATACAGTTCATTGACCAATATGAATGAATTCGTAGAGTTTTTCCGTTTTGCTTCCTTTTGAACTTACAATACTCTCAAACCAAGTTTTCCATATCGTGCTACCATATAAAGTTTTGTTTCCTTCTAAACTTACAATACTCTCAAACCATAGACTGCGGATTTAGGCCAAAACACTTGTTTTGTTTCCTTCTAAACTTACAATACTCTCAAACTGAAAGGCGCTCACAAGACCACGCACACCTGTTTTGTTTCCTTCTAAACTTACAATACTCTCAAACCCTTGCGGAAACCACTGACCTAGTTGCTGCGTTTTGTTTCCTTCTAAACTTACAATACTCTCAAACTTTCCGAAGCAAAAGAGATATCACTTCTGGGTTTTGTTTCCTTCTAAACTTACAATACTCTCAAACCACACAATTCATGCTACGCAAAAGATGGAAGTTTTGTTTCCTTCTAAACTTACAATACTCTCAAACCTCAAAATCACATTCTCCAAACCAAATTTAAAGTTCTCACCGAGCTTCTGTATCGACATACATTGTAAGTTATTCTATATTGATTATACATAAATCCTTATCCAAAATACAAATGCTTTCGTTCTCCAATTTCTCTTTTTGTATGTTTTCTAATAGTACTAAATTCGTTTTCGTATAAAATCCACATTTATATATTTCTTCAAGTTCAAACTGCGACAGATACGATTTTAAGTTCACGAAAAATATAATCTTGAAACCACAAAAATAGTTTAATATTTTGATATAATTTATTAATCGTTCCGCTAGTGTTTCTCCTTGATTATCAATGCCAACATGACACCATTTTAAAAAACCGGTCATATTTTCCTCAATGTCATATTCCAAAGGGTAGGGCGCCTTTTGTAATAACGTATCTAGGTAAGATATTATCTGCCCTTGTAAATGAGTTGTTTCCTCAATCATTGACACATTCATTTCGTTTGACAATTCCTGATATAGTTTTTGCTGGATCCTTTTTTCATTACAATCTACTCCAAATGGATTAACAATAAACTCTGTCTCCTTACTGATGACCTTAATCACATCCTGCTCTGATAAAATAAATTTGCCCGGCTCTCCTTTTACCTGACATATCAATTCATCTATCATGCTGGAAAATACATTTGGAGATTCTACTACCAAAATATTTACTCTATTCTCTTGTATCTCCAAATCAATACCATACTCACTGCATATCAGTCTCATAAGATAACCAACCTTTCATCACTGTCTAACACGTCTGAACGAGACTCTCCCACAATAAATTCCATTTTTGCAAACTGCTTTTCAGTCACTTTCAACATCTGTACTAATCCGTCATTTGGTTTGTTCTTTTTAATATTATCAATCATCATCTCTGCCACTGTGGAATTTTGGGCCAGTTTACAGTACACTGATTCCTGCATCATCATGAATCCGCTCTTGATTAAAAATTTACGAAATTGTCTGTAATCCCGCCTCTCTTTCGCTGTTAACACAGGCAGGTCAAAGAAAACAAGTATTCTCATATATCTATAACTCACCTTTATAAAATTTAATCAACGATACATCATTATCTAACAGGGCATCAAAGACACTCCTGCAATAAATTTTGATTGCATTGTTGACATACTCCCTTCTCTCTGCAATGATAACTTCCTGTTGTAAAATTGTAAGTATCTCCATCTTTTCCGAATGTTCAAATCGTTGCAGATTCATACTTTTTACTTTTTGATCCACTATAGGCCGAAAAGGTTCCATCAAATCTGAGCCAAGATTAAACGGATTGAACATATTGTCATGAAATAATCCTATCTGTGTAATATATCCATTTGCCGTAATCTCCCTGTTAAAAGCTGACAAAATAATGCCATATCCATAATTTAACGCAGCATTAGTACTGTTTTCTTCAGTTCTTGTAAAATCCATCCCAAAGAGGGCATTAAAATATACTTTAGCAGCATGCCCTTCTCTGTTTGTTGTATCTCCATATTCTATCTCTTCGATATATTGAAACAGCATATCGGCTTCACTTTTATGCCATGTCAACAATACCTCAGCCTGTTTTCGGATTTTTTCCGTTACAATTTCTGTCCAGACTGCTGCTTTAATTTCACTGCTCCATCCCATTTGGTTACGCACTTTTACACTTGTATCATGACTTCCATAATATGAAATCAATTCAGAGGAGGGATTTCTTTTTTCATCACAAAAAATCACTTTAATTTTCTTTTTTGTTAATTCACATAGTAGCGCTGCCGTCAGAGAAACTGCTGTAGATTCAATGATAAGCATATAAATTTCACTGATATGTACTTTTATAGTCTCCTCTTTGCGTACCACCAGATAACCCATCTGATAATCCAGTTTCGCGCTATTTGACACTACTACGGTTCTCCAACTCATAAGTCTAATAAATCAATACGGTTCTCATACACACCTGTAACCGATTGATTAATTAATATAAACTCGTCTGCCTCAGAAATCTTTTTATTGATTCGCATAATCCCAGTTTTTGCGCCTCCCCCCAGCAATGAAAGATCCGCTATTGTCAATCCAATTTTTGTCAGATTTAGAACTTCCAAAATAACTTTTCCCTGTTCTAAACAAGGTAGAATTTTAAATCGCTCTCTTGCTTTCTGTAATTTTTCACCCATAGGAGTGGGTTTTCTTTTATATATACTCGTAGAATGCTTTTCACATAATATATCGTACAACTCCAAGTTCTTCTCAGTCGATATTCCTACGTCCTTCTCGGCCTTCTCTAACTTTTTAATATAATTTAACCAGTTCTGCCCAAGACAGACCGGAATCGCATTTCTTACATAAATTTGATTTCCTGTCTTCCCAGCAAGATGCATATAATATCCATCTTTTTTTATCAACGACTGCAATTTGATTTTTTTCATGCGCACAGACGGTTTCATTAATCCCAATTCTTTTTCACAATACTCCTGTAATAGTTCCGGTTTTTTCGCTATCCTGTCTTTCCACAACACGGGAACTGTCTCCAGTGTTCGTATTCTTTTCCCTTGAGGCCCATGTTCTACCAGTATATAATACGCCGTGGTCACACTGTTAAAACCGCCATATTTTGTTACATCTTGCAGCCTAGCATCCTTTTCTTTTAACGGAATATATCCTTCTCCCGCTGCTTTCTTCGCACTGTAGAGTGTCTGTTCAGCAATAGCTCCATGTCCTTCAAAATTTAATCTTGTAAGAAGCGGTGTATTCTTTGCCATCATTTTCCGAACTGTCACAATCGTTCCACTCTCTTCTTTGTCATGCTGAACAACCCAGGCTGTTTCATTACCTCTCCTGACATCCCAATCAAACATCCTGCTGAGATTATAATGATTTTTTCTACTGTCTTTTGCATACTCTTTCTGTATAAATACCAACGGATTCTGCGTGAATTTCACGTAATATACATTTCCTACCACAATATTGAGATACGCATCCTGTGCATGATGAAAATCATTGACTACCCTCGTCTTTAACAACCCTCGATTTTTTCTAAACTCCATAACATTGGCAGCTTTTGCATATACGATTTTTGTCTCCGGAAGCGCACGCTGTAAAATAGTCGTTACTCCTTTTGCGCCCTGACTGGTCTCTACCAGCTGTCTGGCAATAAATCCAGCCTTCTGTTCATCAGTGAAAGGATTTCTCCCAGTCAGACGTTTCAATTTCTCGTCTGATATTAAATGCTGCCTGTGCAATTCCTTCCACATAGCCAACTGGGATACATAAATATCATGTTCTAACGTATAGGTGTCACTTTTATGTGCATTTAATTCTTTTTCGACCAGCACCAGATTATTTGCCAGATTATCATCTTTTACAAAATGTCTGGGATATATATGGTCAATATCATAGAGATTATCATTAAAAAGATCATCTAAGTCTATTGGTTTACCCGTATACATCGATCGACCTTTCTGTGTCAAATACAAAAACATTTTCTTACTTCTCAGTGATCCTTTTTCATCTGCCTGTATAATGATATTTTTCCAATCATGCTCCTCATCTTTAATATTTTTATATAATTCCAAAAACTGCTGTTTTCGTGATACCTTTCGACTTTTTTCGCTCTCCTTGTCTCTGGTCATCTCCACAAACAAACGTTTCGGATACGTCCCCATGATCTTCTCAACCTCCTTGATGATAAGAATCGTCTGCCAGACCATTCTCTTCACAGGTGCAGAAAAATACATATCCTCTAAATCTTCCGCCTGAATCTCTGCCAATACTTTATAAGACTCATCCTGATATTTTTCCAGTTCTTCCCGATAAGAATAAGCATCCTTCGCCAATAATTCCATCAGATTATCATTGGTTTCCCACAGCATACTGATCAGGGGAAGAATCTCACCAGTACTCTTACTATACCCCTGCATTTCCAAAAATGTTTTTGATAATTTTCCCCAATCATTAAATTTTAATCCCATTATCCTCTTAATTTGCTCTCTGCTAAGTCTTGTCCCATACTTTTCTTCTATCTGCTCCCGCAGAAACTTTCTGGAATCTCCATAGACTGTACACCAGAAGATAATATTTTCTACCATCTTCCTGCCACTATCAGTATCCAGTTCTTCTCCAAGAATGTTTTTAAATTTACCGTAGCTTGCCAAGAAATTATTGATTGTTATATCAACTCCTGTAATCTCTTCCATCTCCCCCTCTTGAATCAATCCTCGACCAAGGAAATATTGATATAACTGTTTACGGGTAACTCTTTTGCCCCGTTTAAAAAGTTCGTTATAAATATCCTGTTTAACACCCACAGAAATTTTTTCTCCATAGATCCTGATGTTATTTATCTCATTCAAAACGCTGAACTTTTCATACAACAATGAAGCTTTCGGCAATACATTCTCTCCATTCATATAGGTACAATGTCTCACCATTTTAGTAATGAATATTTCCGCTGTCTTTTTGACATCTACTTTATCTTCAAGATTCCAAGGCATAACCTGCCCCGACTCTTTTCTCACTACCCAGCCGTTGCCGCCATCCGCAGCACTGCGCTCGCTTAAAGGCCCAATATAATATGGGATTTGGAAAGAAAATAACCGGATAATTCTCTCGGAAACTGTCAATCCTGACTCATCTTTTTCCTGTAAAAAGGGTAAATAACATTGCGCCTTTTCCAGAATCTTTTTCAATTCCACAAGATGTACCTGATTGGGAATGATTCCATTAGAGGCCGTCAGTTGCTTAGGAAGAAAATTTTCTTTCTCCATTTCTTCTTTGACATACTGCACCTTTTGATCATCTGCTGGCATAAAATTAACTATTTTTCTAACCGCTGCATACAAATCCTCTCTTTTCCTTCCTTTCATATCCCGGCGTATAATCCTTTTTACGCTTGTAGAATTGACATAGGCACTATAAGTTCCGCTCTCTGCGTCCCTAAAAAAATGATTATACTCCTCCTTGGCACAGTATTTTCGAACCAGTGATTTTAAAACTTTTAAATCATAGGCATGTTTTTCATATTGTGCCACTCTCGCTTGTGACAAATAATTATAGCCCTTCATAATACCCGCCAGGGAACCAATATCATACATCTCCTTCATAACCTGAATCAGTTCAAAAAAATCAGTTCCCAGGATTTCCATTACTTCCTGTATCTTTTCCTCATATCCAGATTCGGAAAAACTGATTGATATTTTTTTATCTGCGTCATATTCTATGCTATCTCCAAAAAGCACTTTTAAATCTGCCTTTAATCCACAGATACAATTTATAAGTGCTCTTTTTTGCTTTTCTTTTGCTGATATGGCAAAAAGAGCAGCCAATTCTTCTGCCTTTCGTTTCCTTGAAAATTCACGCATGCTTAAAATATCCTCAACCATGCTGCAATCATCAAGTTTCGGGAAATCAACTTCCAGTAAATCGGATGTAAGACCGCAAAAATCTACATATACCTCAGACATTTTTCTTTCTCCTGAAGACATGCCAAGAGAAGCATTTAGGAAATGTCCCCTATGTTTGAACATATTTAACACTGCGAGATACACAAATCTTACATCGTATTCTCGGTCAGATTCCAACAATTCTTTCCTCAAATGAAAAATTGTCGGATACTGTGTAAAATATTCTTTATCCGTATAATCAGCATCATGAAATATTCCATTTTTATTCCGCACGGATGCCTCTTTATCATCCAGACAATACATGCTATTATCCAAACGCTGATAAAAATAAGGATCCACTTTCATAATTGCATCATGAAAATATTCTTTCAAAAATCCTATCCTTACCATCTCACGCTGTCTCCTTCGTCTGGATACTCGATGACTTCTTCTGTCGACAGCTGTCTGTGCCTCCTCAAATTCTCGAATTCCCCACAAATCCTTACCCTTTGCTTTAAGTAATTGATACTTTTCATCTGTTACTGCCCATCCTACTGATGAGGTTCCCATATCTAATCCCAAAAAATATTCTCTGTTTTCCATATATTTTCATACCTCCTCCAATTAATTTCTTGACTTTATCCAAACATAATGCTATCTTTAAAGAGAACTTACAAGACGAGTGCAAATAAGGTTTATCCGAAATCGTCTTATGACTCTACATGGTGTAGAAAAAATAAAAAGGGCTTGCATGCAAGCCCTTTTTATTTAAACTACACAGCATCATCATATCATATTTTAATTATCCATTCAACAAAAACCTACACAATATTCAAAAACCCGGCCTATACAACCCACAGGAGATAACACACCCATGAAACACTTTCGCAAAGCCTTATCCGCATTGATATTCCTCGTAGACTTTAATATCATAATACCTTACATCATTGGCCTTGCCATGCGCAGCCGCTTTTTTCTCCCTGTCCGTATACTGGCCATTATCGCCGCCTGCATAGTGGGATTTCTTCCTTTTCTCTATATCAATCTGTTCCCCAGCCTGACCATCCGTAAGACTTCCACCAGACGAAATAAAATTCTGGAGGACGGCATCGCCTTATTACAGATTTTCCTCGCAACTTCCATAATAGAATCCACACTCATTATCCTGTATCTGCTTTTCCTGCGCCCGCATACTTCGGGCGGCTTTGCGCAGATTGTCAGTTACCTCGGAATCCTGCTTCTTTTGGTATTGATGGAATCCATTCTGTTCTGGAACGGCATCATCCGTGTATACACAACTTCCGTCCAGTTGGGCATCAAATGGCGCGTCATCGGCATTGTCTGCGGATGGATCCCCTTCGTCCATATCTGGGCGCTATGCCGTATTATCTCTATCACTTCAAGGGAAGCAGCGTTTGAAAATGAAAAATATCTTCTGGATCAGGTTCGTGCCGAAAGCCGGATCTGTGAGACCAAATACCCTCTGCTTCTGGTGCACGGCGTATTTTTCCGGGATTTCAGATTCTTTAATTACTGGGGGCGGATTCCTTATGCCCTGAAACAGAACGGGGCTGTCATCTATTACGGCAGTCAGCAATCTGCCGCTTCCGTAGCTGCCTGCGGGCAGGAACTGGCAGGACGTATCCGGGGCATCATCGAACAGACCGGTTGTGAAAAGGTCAATATCATCGCCCATTCCAAAGGCGGGCTGGACAGTCGTTACGCCATCAGCGCCTGTGAAATGGGACCTTACGTAGCCTCCCTCACCACCATCAACACCCCGCATAGAGGCTGCATTTTTGCTGACTATCTGCTGGATAAAATCCCTGAAAAGGTGCAGAAGAGTGTGGCCCGCAAATACAATGCAGCCCTGCGGAAATTTGGAGACTCCAATCCCGACTTTTTATCTGCGGTGCGTGACCTGACTGCTTCCGCCTGTGATCAAATCAATGAAAAACTGCCCAACCACCCCGATGTCTATTATCAGAGTGTGGGCAGTCAGATGAATTGTGCTTCCAGCGGTAGATTCCCTTTGAACATGGCTTATCCCCTGGTCAGGCATTTCGATGGCGCCAATGATGGCCTGGTCTCCGCAGACAGCGCCCGTTTCGGGGAACACTTTACCCTATTGACCACTCCGAAGGGGCGAGGCATTTCTCACGGCGATATGATTGATTTGAACCGGGAAAATATCCTCGGCTTTGATGTCCGGGAATTCTATGTGAGTCTGGTCAGCGATCTGAAAGCAAAAGGGTTTTAAACATCGTTTTGCTCTTTTGCCCACAAAGAATTTCGCTGCCTTGCCGACTGTGTCCTGCGGTATGCGGCGGATGCCCTGGCATGTCTTTGATTGACCATGATTCCCTTTTCATCGGCCTTTCCATTCCCAGCCGCACTGCCTTTTTGAACCGTGCTGTTGCTCCCGGCTGTCTGCACGACCATAATCTTCTGCTCTTTTGGAAGATACACCAGGGCTTTATCATATCCAAGCTGCAACACATTCCCCTCGTGTGTGGATATGTCCATACCCGTATCTGCGTGGTCCCCGTCCTGCGAGGTCTCCGCGTACTTTGTCAGTGCATCATTTAAAGTATCTATAAATCCAGCATTCTGCCACGTCTGCTGCAAAGGATTCCCATACACACCGCCTGCCCAGAGACCGTATTGCCAGGGGCTTGCCTGCCAGGCATCCGCATAGGAACCATAGGCGCTAAATGGATCCGATTGCAGGCCATACATCTGCGTTCCGATCATCTGACCCGTATACAGGCTGTTCCAGATATTTCCAATATCCATGGCTGTCCTCCGTTTTACCGATTCATTGTTTCTTATAGGAATCATTATAGCAAAATGATTTTCAATTCCCATGGCATTGTAACGAAACACATGATTTCTGTCATCAAAAATTTGCTCTTTAGAATCAGGTGGAGGTTCAGAATCCGGATAACACAACCGATACATATTGCAAAGAAAACATGCACCCAGAATAGGAGTAGTGCTTATGAATATGTATGAAATAGACGCTATGAAACAGGTTTTAGATTCCATGGAGACCGCAGTGAAACTGCGCAGTCAGGCAAAGGCCGAGCGCAGAGCCGAAGAGGCAGAAAGAGCCAAACGTGACTTTCAGGAAAAGCTAATGCTCGCTGCCGCCACCAAGACAGAACTTGACAGTATGGCTTCCGGTGTGAAAGGCGCGCAGGATGCCGTACAGCGCGACCAGCTCGTAGGTTTGATGATGGCTTCTTCAGTTCTTTAAGACAATGGACAATGTAATCTGTAACCATGTAAAGGAGTGCCTGAATGGACACTCCTTTTGTTACCTAAATTTATCATCACCTATCCTTGCCTGTTGAACACGCTTTTAATATATAATCCATGCCCTCATCCATCTGAAGAACTTCTGCATGCTTAGACAGAATATTAACAATAATTTTCAAATTATCTCTATCCTCAAAATCGCTATCATAAATGAATAATACCTTTTTTATCCCGGCCATCTCACCTGCTGCAAAGGCCCACTGTCTGGCATTACTAATAACCCTTCGCAAATTTTTTCCCTTGAATGAAAAATGTTTAATACACAAGTTATTTACTTGATAATCAAATGGAATCTCATCATTAAACTCTCCCGAAACTCTCCCATTTGAATATTTCAAATTATTAGTATCAAGCACTCGTTTAATTAACTTCTTTTCTTCATTACTATTCAATCGTTGAGATTTTGCTAAATCATACTTTAAATAAACTTTCGTAAGAGCATCTACATAGTCTTCATTTTCCCCAACATTTAGCCTCTTAATTGTAGAAAATCTAAATTCATTAGCAAATACTTTAATATAGGATTGTAAATCAAATGAATCCTTATAATTCAAAACAGAAGCTTCGACATCCTCCTTAATTCCTACAAGATATGCCCTCACAAAACTGACATCTGCTTCGTCATCAAACACCTTAAATCTCTTGAAGTTGGAAATATATCTAAAATCACGCTGACCGGTAGTAATATTATGAAACAACACTCCAAGACATAAACATTCATCTGATATAGGCGAATGATAGTAATTCAAAGCCGAATATTCGATATGACTCATGATATACCTCCTTTTTCTATTTTATGTAATTCATAATCATTGCTATTATAACATCAAAATTATTTATCCTATACATTAAATATTCAACCAACACATTTTCGTCTTCTTTCAGAGGTCGCCATTCTTGTGGACATTCCTCTATAATTTTGTTTATCACATCACAGTTAATTCTATTTTTAAATTCTAAACTGGCTTGTTCTAAAGCCTCTTTTGTAACAGAAATATTTCGATAAAACATACTATATAGTCGCTCATTGTATTCAAGAACCTCCGTACTGAGCAAATCGTTTTCTTCCATTGCTGTTTTTAAACAACCAGAATTCCAAATTGCACCGTTAATGAATACATGTGTGTGATCAATAACTTTCAGTGACACATCATCTTTATAAAACCGAACCAATAAATTTCCTTCATTTCTATCTCTATTAAAGATCATATGATCAAATAAAAGGACTTTGATGAAAACTTCTCGGTTCTTCATCAACCTAATAATAGATGATAATAGCTTTGTCGTTTTGGGCATAAAAGTTGAATAGAACGCATATCCATAATTAATACTGGAAGCAATATTAGGATCTGATACTTCTGTATTTTCATCCATTACACATATTCCACAATACGGCATCGGGATATCTATTAGTATTGCTAATCTATAACATACATACTCATTAAAAAGCACTAAATTTCCCTCTGGACCATGAGGTAATTTTACCACAATCTGGGAGCCATCATCTAAAATTGCATATTTAGGCTCTGTAACGCCAATATTCATATTATAGTAAATTTGTGCAATATGCTTTTCTTTAATAACATCACCCCCACGCTCTCTTGATTTGTATTTTGATTATACACCACAATGAGCGAAAAAGCGACAACAGCTTACAAAATTAGAAGCAAATACTCCCAACAAGAAGAGAAAATGCCCTGAAGAATCATTCCACTCATCCATCAGGGCATATCACAATGCGGATGACAGGGCTCGAACCTGCACGGTCACCCAATGGCACCTAAAACCATCGCGTCTGCCAATTCCGCCACATCCGCTTATGCGGGTCTAATGAACCCGCTCATGTATCATATCATTTTCAATGTACAGTGTCAATATAACGGATCACTCTGCGGTTGATACGAATCAGGAATATCACCGTCATTGTCAGCGACATCACCTCTGCAATAGGGAATGCCCACCACACATAGTTCACATCACCCAGAAGGGATAACAGGTAAGCCGCCGGCAAAAGAACCACAAGCTGTCTGGCTATGGACACCATCATACTGTAGACTGCGTTGCCCAGCGCCTGAAAAGCCGTACCACAGACAATACCAAATCCCGCTGGCAGGAAGCTTAAGCAGATAATGCGAAGCGCCGGCACTCCAATTCTCAACATCTCATCCGATGCCTCAAAAAATCCCAGAAGCACCTGTGGAATGGTCTGGAAAATCACCAGTCCCACGAACATAATGCTCACCGCATACAAAATACCACACTTCAAAGCCTGGATAAATCTGTCTCTCCTGCCCGCCCCATAATTATACGCCAGGATTGGCACCAGGCCGTTATTCAAACCAAACACTGGCATGAATACAAAACTCTGTAATTTAAAATATACACCGAATACTGCTGTTGCCGTGGACGTAAAAGAGATCAGGATCAGGTTCATGCCATAAGTCATCACAGAACCGATAGCCTGCATAATCATGGAAGGTATACCAATCTTATAAATCTGCCCCACGATCTCCTTCTCCAGATGCAGCCCTTTAAACTGTAATTGAATATCATCGTTTTTCTTGCAGTTGATCAATATCGCAAAGGTACCCGCAATGATCTGTCCTGTCACAGTTGCCACCGCGGCACCCGCGACTCCCATCCGGGGCACACCAAACAGACCAAAGATAAAAATGGGATCCAATATAATATTGATAACAGCGCCAGTTCCCTGCGTTATCATAATATAAAATGTCCTGCCTGTAGACTGTAAAAGACGTTCAAAGGTAAACTGTGCAAACAACCCGATGGAACAGCTGCACACAATACTCAGATACGCAACGCCATACTGCACAATTTGGGCATCCTTCGTCTGGCTTAAGTAAAAGGCTCTGGTCGCAAACAATCCTATCAACAGGAAGAGCACATAACTCATCCCCATCAGGACAATACCGTTTACAGCCGTATCATTGGCCTTCTTCTGCAATTTTTCCCCAAGAGCCTTGGACAATACCGCATTGATACCCACACAGGTTCCGCCCGCCACAGCGATCATCAAAGTCTGGATCGGGAATGCCAGGGATACCGCAGTCAGTGCATTTTCATTGATGCGCGACACAAAGATAGAATCCACCACATTATAAAGAGCCTGCACCAGCATAGACGCCATCATGGGCAGGGACATACTGATCAGAAGTTTGTTAACAGGCATAGTGCCCATTTTGTTTTCTTTGGTCTGTTCCATAGTACTCTCCTTTCAGCAGAAAAAAAGCAGGCCTTGCAGCCATACTATTCTTCCATAATAAAAATAGCTGCAAACCTTTTTAGCAAAGTTTGTAGCTCCTTTTAAGTGAAGCACGGGGGATGTCAACGGGGTTCGAATCCCCATTTACTTTTTCTTCTCCCGCTTAGTGAAGCACGGGGGATTCGAACCCCCGACAACCTGATTAAAAGTCAGGTGCTCTACCGACTGAGCTAGTGCTCCGTAACTGGGCTAGCTGGATTTGAACCAGCGAATACAGGAGTCAAAGTCCTGTGCCTTACCCCTTGGCGATAGCCCATTATTGGTAATACCAGACCGTGCTCCGCACACTCCTATATTAAGGGTGGATAGAGGGACTCGAACCCTCGGCCTCCAGAGCCACAATCTGGCGCG
>CAMNXA010000031.1 GCA_946566685.1 uncultured Lachnospiraceae bacterium | reverse complement strand
GACTAAGATCCACTCTGCCCCCTTCAAAGTGGAAATAAACTTTTCACTTCAGGTTACGATTTGGGAGTAGACAGCTCTGTTGGAAAGATATTGAAAATCCTGTATTGATAATGTAAAATACAGGTAGGAATTGTTTCCATGTGTAATGATGACGAACGGAATATGAATGCAGGCTTCTGTTATGGCAAAGAAGCACATGGCGAAGCGGAAAGGTATGGTTATTGGTATGGCAAAGCAGATCAAGACAATCGGTGTGTTGACAAGCGGCGGCGATGCTCCCGGCATGAACGCGGCCATTCGTGCAGTGGTTCGGAAAGCGATTGCCAATGGCGTCAAGGTCAAGGGGATTAAAAAAGGGTATCAGGGTCTTTTAAATGAAGAAATCATAGATATGGAGAAATGGACTGTATCGGATACGATTCAGCGCGGCGGCACCATTCTGGGGACGGCCCGGTGCCATGAGTTCCGCACGGAAGAGGGGCAGCAGAAGGGTGCTGATATCTGCCACAAGCATGGGATTGACGGTCTGGTGGTTATTGGCGGTGATGGGTCTTACCGCGGTGCGCAGGCGTTATCCAGGCACGGGATCAATACCATTGGTCTGCCAGGTACGATCGATCTGGATATTGCCTGTACGGAATATACCATTGGGTTTGATACGGCCATCAATACAGCCATGCAGGCTATAGATAAGGTGCGTGACACCTCTTCTTCCCACGAACGGTGCAGTATCATCGAGGTTATGGGCAGGAATGCCGGCTATATCGCTCTGTGGTGCGGTATCTCCAATGGAGCGGAAGATATTCTGCTTCCGGAGAAATACGATTACAATGAACAGCAGATTATCAATAATATCATCGCCAACAGGAAGCGGGGCAAGACCCATCATCTGATCATCAATGCGGAAGGCATCGGGCATTCCACTTCCATGGCGAGACGTATTGAGGCGGCTACGGGTATTGAGACCAGGGCAACGATCCTCGGTTACATGCAGCGCGGCGGCTCTCCGACCTGTAAGGACAGGTATTATGCTTCCATCATGGGCTGTTATGCAGCTGACATCCTGTGCGCAGGTAAGACCAACCGGGTGGTGGGATACCAGCATGGAGAATTTTTGGATTTTGATATTGAGGAAGCCCTGAATATGCAAAAAGGGATTCCTGAGTATGCCTTTGAAATGTCAAAGGTGCTTTCCCAGTAATATAGATTATTTATATGGATACCCCGCAGATCGAATGGTCTGCGGGGTTTTTGCTGTCCTGTTTTCCGGAGAGAAAATATTTTTGATTCCTTTTTTAAATATAAAGATAAATTAGGGGTTGACATTTGCAGGATGATATTATAATATTGTTATTAACAAATAGATAATAATAAAAAGGACAAAAGAAACAACAAAGAACAGGACAAAAAAGGAAAAGAGAAAGGGGCAAAAAAGTATGAGCAAGATTTTAGTGGTTGTGGATATGCAGAATGATTTTATTGATGGCGCTTTGGGCACCAAGGAGGCACGGGCTATTGTAGAGCGGGCAGCAGCCGAGATTAAACAGTTTGAGGGCAGCATCTATGTGACCATGGATACACACCAGAGCGACTATCTAGAAACAGCAGAGGGAAAGAAGCTGCCGGTGGTACACTGTGTAAAAGGGACAGATGGATGGCGTCTGCGTGAAGAGATAATGACAGCACTGTCAGGTAAGGAGTACAGAATTCTTGAAAAGGGCACCTTTGGCTCTACGCAATTAGCGGAAGAAATCCGTAAAGAGGGGATTCCGGAGGCGTTGCAGATTGCATGTTTTGGTCTTTGTACTGACATATGTGTCGTTTCTAACGTATTGTTATTGAAGGCCAATTTCCCGGAGGCGGACATTACGGTTCGGGCAGACTGCTGTGCGGGGGTTACGCCGGAAAGCCATGAGGCAGCGCTGTTGACCATGAAGATGTGTCAGATAGAGATATTATGAAAAGAAAGGAAGCGCTATGATCAGAATCAATAATAATGACATAAGTGTCAATAAATTTCCGGACGGAACCCTTTTGTTAAAGGAGGCAATTCCGGAAGACAAAGCTAAAAAGGAACAGTTGCAAAAGGCAACGATTACCTGGCTGTTTGAAAATAATGAGGAGTTGGTGACCCTGATCTATCTGGCGGGACATCTTAGGTCACACGGCATCATGGATCTTTCCCTCGAGATGCCCTATATCCCCAATGCCCGTCAGGACAGGGTAAAAACAAAAGAGGATGTATTTACTCTGAAATATTTTGCACAGGTTATCAACTGGCTGCAATTTACATCCGTCACAGTGCTGGATCCTCATTCTTCGGTCAGCGAGGCCCTGTTTGACAAGATACGGGTAAAGACGCCGGAGGCTTATGTCCGAAAGGTCATTGACAGAATCGGCGGTATGGAGAATCTGACGATGTTCTATCCCGATGAGGGGGCCTGCAAACGCTATGCTGGGATGTTTCCTCTTCCTTACGCCTTTGGTATCAAGAACCGGGATTGGGAGACAGGGGAGATCAGAGAGCTTGCCGTATCCGGCATGACAGACTGTATCCGGGATAGGAAGATTCTCATTATGGATGATATTTCCAGCAGGGGAGGCACGTTCTATTTCAGCGCTAAAAAACTCAAAGAACTGGGAGCGAAGGAGATTTATCTGTACGTATCTCATTGCGAGAATACGATTTTAGAAGGAGATGTATTAACAGGCGGACTGATTGAGAAGGTGTTTACTACCAACAGCATTTTTACGAAAAAGCATGAAAGGATAGAGGTGTTTGATTATGTATAAGACGAATCCGATGTTATTGATTGATTATTACAAGGCGGTACATGCGGAGATGCTCCCGCAGAACATGACAAAGTCGGTATCTTATTTCACGCCGAGAATGAGCAGGATTGACAGGTGGGATAAGGTGGTGATGTTCGGCTTGCAGGGAATGATCAGGACATACCTGATCGACTACTTTAACCGGGAGTTTTTTGAAAGACCGTTTGAAGAAGTGATCGGAGAGTATAAGCGGGTATTGGATAATACACTGGGACAGAATGTATATGGTATTGAAAAGATTGAGAAACTCCACAGACTTGGCTATCTGCCCATTGAGATCATGGCGCTGCCGGAAGGAACGAGGGTGCCGGTCCATGTACCGATGTTCGGCATTACCAACACGCATCCGGAATTTGCATGGCTGCCCCAGGCGCTGGAGAGCCTGATCAGTGCGGAGAACTGGCATCCCATGATTGCCGCTACGGTGGGCTACACGTACCGGCAGATTGTAAACAAATATTATGCCCTTACCTGCGATGATACCATAGAGAGGGCAAAGGCGCTGGGGGCTTTTGATTTCAGAGGAGAGGAGTGTACGGAGTCGGCGATTAAGGCGGGGGCAGGGTGGTGCATGTCTTTCTTAAATACAGCTACGGTGCCTGTGGTGCCTTATCTGGAACAGATGTATGCCTGTGACTGCACGAAAGAGCCGGTTGCCTTTGGCAGTCCCAGCACGGAACATGCGGTGATGTGCAGTAACTTTGCGGTGGACGGCGATGAGATTACCCTGCTGCGCAGGCTCTTGACTGAGATTTATCCCAACACCAGTTTTTCGGTGGTCCTGGATTCCTACGATTATTGGCATGTGATCGATACTTTGCTGCCGCAGTTAAAAGAGGAGATTATGGCGCATAAGGGTTGTATGCTGATGCGAGGAGATTCCGGTGACTGTGTGGAAGTGGTCACAAAGACGGTTTTTAAGTTGTGGGAAGAGTTTGGCGGGACAGTCAACAGCAAAGGGTATAAAGTCCTGGATCCCCATGTGAAAGCGATATACGGTGATTCCATCACGGTACAGCGCTGTGAACAGATTTACCAGATCCTGATGGAGAATGGATTTGCATGCTCCAACGTGGCGCTGGGTGTGGGCTCCTTTTCCTTCCAGTGTATCGAGGAAGACGGCATATTAAAGCCTTTTACGAGAGATACTTTCAGCTCCTGCATTAAGGCGACCTATTGTGAGATTGCAGGGAATCCCTATCCGATTTTTAAAGATCCCAAAGACGGCGGTTTCAAGAAGAGCCAGAAAGGATGCTGTGTGGTGTTTGAGGAAAACGGCGCGTTACAGTACCGGGATAACCTGAACTGGGAACAAGCAGCTGCGGCGGCAGATAATCTTTTGCAGACGGTCTTTAAGGACGGTGTTCTGGTAAAGGAACAGTCGTTACAGGAGATAAGAGACAGGTTGCATGACGGTATGTTTTAGAGAGAGGATGAGAAGTTATCCACGAGCAGAAGTAGTATGGCGCAGAAAGAAAGGAAGATGGAAATATGAGAGAATTTCATGCAGGGAAGGTAAAAGAACAGTGTGTGGCGTGGATCAGGAAGTTTTTTGAACAGAATGGCAAAGGCTGTAACTGCATCATTGGTATTTCGGGTGGAAAGGACAGTTCTGTGGCGGCGGCTCTGTGTGTGGAAGCGCTGGGAAAAGACAGGGTGATCGGTGTTCTTCTCCCAAACGGGGAACAGGCCGATATTGATATGGCTGAAAAGCTGGTGGAGTTTCTGGGAATCCAGGCGGTTACCATTAATATTGGGCCGCTTGTCCAGGCGGCGGCACAGGGCATACAGAATGCACTGGCAGAGGGCATGAGCAAACAGGCTGCTGTCAATCTGCCGGCACGGCTGCGCATGACGATGCTGTATGCGGTCTCACAGTCGAAAAACGGCCGGGTGGCCAACACCTGCAATCTCTCGGAGGACTGGGTGGGATATTCCACACGATATGGAGACAGTGTAGGAGATTTCAGCCCCTTGTCAGACCTGACGGTCGGAGAGGTAAAGCTGATCGGTCAGGCGGCGGGACTTCCCCAGGATTTGATTGAGAAAGTGCCCTCCGATGGGCTTTGCGGCAAGAGTGACGAGGAGAATCTGGGATTTTCATATGAGGTACTGGACAGATACATCCGCACCGGGGAGATTGAAGACGCTGCCGTGAAGGAGAAGATTGACAAATTGCATGAGAAGAATTTGTTTAAGCTGGAGTTGATGCCGAAGTTTTGCTATTGATCGGATATAAGCCGAAAGTGACTGCGCGGACAGATATAGAAATCTCCATTAGCCTGCTTTCGTTTCTTTAATTGTATTTGTCAAAGAACAGTTGAGGAAGTATAATAGCAGTGTGTATGGCAGTTTTTGCTTTGAAATATGACGCAAATGTCATGCGCTGAAAATGAGAGACTATATTGAATGGAGACAGGATGTCCGGAAAGGATGGACAAGATACATGAGCAGCAAAAACAGGGCAGTGGATCCGGGGGAAGAAGAATTTTTGAGCCAGTATCGTCCGGAAGAATACGCCTCTATCTCGATCACGGTGGATGCGATCGTAGTGGGGGTGGCAAAAGATATCACCGATAATTATCGAAAGTTAGACAGACAATCTTTAAAGATTCTGTTGGTGAAGCGGGATAACTATCCCTATAAGGGCAGCTACAGCCTGCCCGGCGGTTTCGTGGGAGAGAAGGAGACTTTTGAGGATACACTGAAACGGGTGTTATCTATTAAGACCGGACTCAGTGATATTTACAGTGAACAGCTCTATACCTTTGGCAGTGTGGAGCGTGATCCACGGATGCGGATTGTCAGCTGTGCCTATATTTCCCTGGTGGATATCAGCCGGACGAACATTACAGGCGCCGAATGGTTTGCTGTGGAAGAGATTCCGAAGATGGATCTGGCTTTCGACCACAACCAGATTGTTGAGGAAGCGCTCAAACGGCTCAGGGGAAAGATTGATTATACAGATATTGTTTTCCATATGATGCCGGTGGAGTTTACCATCAGCGAATTGCAGGAGGTATATGAACTCATTCTTGGTAAGAAACTGCTTCCCGCAGCATTTCGGCGCACTATTTCCGACAAACTGGAGGATACGGGCAAAATGACATCCAATGCCGGGCACCGCCCCTCCAGGATCTTCCGATATAAAATGCCGTCAGGAGGTTTGGATGATTACGAGTCTCAATAACAAGACCGTGAAGGAAGTCACGGCGCTCTCCCAGAAAGGGAAAGAGCGGAATAAGAAAGATGTCTTCGTGGTAGAAGGCGTCAAGATGTTTATGGAGGCCCCTGAGGAGAGAATCTGCGGGGTATATGTGTCCAGGAGCGCCGAACAGGGACTGTTTGAAACGTGCGGGCAAAAGCTGGCAGAACTTTCCTATGAATTGGTGTCCGATGAGGTCTTTGCAAAGATGTCCGACACCATGACACCGCAGGGAATTTTGTGTTTGATCAGACAATTTCATCACGATTTAACTTTTATGTTGGAAAATGTCATAAAAGAACGAAAGTTATTTATTATATTGGAAGACCTTCAGGATCCGGGAAACCTGGGAACTGTCTTTCGGACGGCGGAGGCAGTCGGCGCCAGCGGCATTATCATGAGCCGCCGCACGGTGGATGTCTATAATCCAAAGACAATACGTTCCACGATGGGATCCGTTTACCGGGTTCCGTTTGTATCTGTGGAAGATATTTCTCCTGTTATAAAACAGATGCAGGAGAAAGGTGTCAGCGTGTATGCCGCACATCTTGCGGGAAAAGTGTATTATGAGGCGTTTGACTACAGGAAGAGCACGGCCTTTCTGATCGGCAATGAGGGCAATGGCTTGCGAAAGGAGACGGCGGACTGTGCGGACGCCCTGATCCGGATTCCTATGGAAGGAAGTGTGGAATCGCTGAATGCGGCGGTAGCATCTTCGGTGTTATTATATGAAGCATATCGGCAGAGACGGGTGTGATTCTGCTAAAAACGGATGTTACGTAATGCTTTTGAGAGATTGTTTTGCATGGTTTTTCTGGTTTGGGGAAAGGGATGGGAGAATTTTAGAAATTTGAAAATGTAATAAATTAAATCGTGATTTGACAATGTGATAACGTGCGACATGATTATGAGAGATAAATTATTTGTGTTATTTTTAACTGATATAAGTATACAATATAACATGATATTGCGTGACGTGCGTTTTGGAATTGTATGTTTTATGTTCATATAGAGTTGGCAGATGACACAAAATGTTCCCTTGCATCGGGCTTCGTCATATGGATTTTCTATGATATTCCGGTGAAGCTGTGTCAGCGGACGAAACCGCCCTCTATTCGCCGTCCGGGCTCATAACGGGCTTTTCGGGACATCCATGTCCCGAAATTTCTGGGGATGGAACGGAATATCAAGAAAATCGCATATTCCTGCGCAGGATAACTTCGTGAACATTTTGTGTCATCTGCCAGTTAGATTTTGTGAAAGCATTTTCTGTTTCCCTATGTTTTTGTCTTTCTAATCGTTATGGAAATGAGATAGGTATAATTATAATGAACATATTTTTCATTTTATATATTTCAGGAAGCGTGCATTTCAGAAAGCGTACATTCTAGGGAGTACAATATTCCAGAAATGCATATTCCCAAAAATATATTTATTGAAAACATAACATATTTATGCAGATTTAATAGATTTAAAATAGGAAAACAAATTTCAAATATTATATAAGAGAAAGGAATGATACAAGCTATGAAGATTGGATTTATTGGACTGGGTAATATGGCCAGGGCGATTATCGGCGGGATGCTGGAGAAGGAGATTGTCCAGCCGGCGGACATCATTGGTTCTGCGAAAACGAAGAAGACTCTGGAGGCGGTACGGGAAGAGTATGAGATTGCCGTGACAGAATCTAACCGAACGGTGGCGGAGCAGGTGGAGATTTTGATTCTGGCTGTGAAACCGCAGTTCATGGAAGAGGTGATAGAAGAGATTCGCGGTGTGGTACGGGAGGATACGCTGGTGATCAGTATTGCGGCGGGCAAAACTCTCGCCTGGCTGGAACTGGCTTTTGGCAGAAGGATGAAGCTGGTTCGCTGTATGCCCAATACACCTGCGCTGGTGGGGGCGGGCTGCACAGGAATCTGCATGAATGAGGCGGTTTCGGAGGAGGAGCGGCAATACAGCCTTCGTCTGATGGAAAGTTTTGGCAGGGCTGATTTTGTGCAGGAACGCCTGATCGATGCTGTGGGTGCTGTGGGCGGCAGTTCGCCGGCCTATGTTTTCATGTTGATTGAGGCTATGGCGGATGCGGGAGTGGCGGCAGGTATGCCCAGGAAGATGGCCTATGAGTTTGCGGCACAGGCCGTATACGGAAGCGCTAAGCTTTTGTTGGAGACCGGTAAGCATCCCGGTGAGTTGAAGGATATGGTATGTTCTCCCGGCGGCACTACAATAGAAGGGGTGCGTGTCCTGGAGGAAAGAGGGTTCCGCGGGGCGGTCATGGATGCCCTCATTGCAGCGGTCGAAAAGACAAAGAAATTGTAAAGATTTAGTAACAGAATGGTAGCATAAAAGTAGCATAAAAAGGGGACATGCTGCGTAAACTTGACAAAGAATAGGTGTTTTGCTAAAATTATCCATACTTAAGTTGTAACAATTTTGTAACAATCTTATTGTGGGAGGATGGAGGAGCATTTATGCTGAGAGGCAGAAAGCGATGCAGGATTCTGCTTGTCGGGCTTATTCTCGGTGTGAGTATATTGGGCGTGTCACGTATGGATGCAGAGGCAGCCAGCAGGAAAGAGTATCTGGATTCCCTGAACGCGGGGATTACGAAGATCCTTGATCCGTCAGCCGGCTCTGCGGATGAGGAGGCAATCCAGAAACTGACAGAATTGTCACAAAGAGACGGCGCCCGGGCTGAGGAAGAGTCTGACCTTGTCATGGTCAATGTACAGGTGGCGATGAATGTACGTGCAGAGGCAGATGAAAAATCCGAAAAAGTAGGACTGCTCTATAAGGATTGCGGCGGCAGGATTCTGGAGCGCAAGGACGGCTGGACAAGGCTTCGCAGCGGCGATCTGATAGGCTGGGCCAGTGACGAATATCTTCTTTTTGGTAAGGATGCGGAAGAACTTGCCGATGAGGTGGGCAATCTAATCGTGCTGATAAAGACAGAGGCGCTGTGCGTGAGGGAAGAACCCGATGGGGATGCACAGGCCATGGGATTTATACCGGAAGATGAAGAGCTGGAAATCATAGAGATGATAGGCGATGACTGGATCAGCGTTAAATATGAGGAAGAAGTCGGTTATGTCTCGGCGGAATATGTGGATATAGACTTCCACATTGATGAAGGCGAGACCATGGTGGCGATCCAGAAGCGTGAGGAAGAGGAACGGAAGGCGAAACTGACGGCTAATCAGGGTGCAGTCGTGGTAGGCGGCGATGATACCAGACTGTTGGCGGCTTTGATCTATTGTGAGGCGGGCAGTGAGAGTTATGAAGGAAAACTGGCTGTGGGTGCAGTAGTTATGAACCGCGTAAGAAGTCCTGCTTATCCAAATACAATATCAAGTGTTATTTATGCTTCCGGGCAATTTACGCCGGCGATCAACGGCAAAGTAGCGCGTGTTTATGGCGGTAATATTCCGGAAAGCTGTTATCAGGCAGCGCAGGCAGCCATTAACGGAGAGACAAATGTGGGCGGTGCGACCCATTTCAGGCGGGCCGGCAACCACGATGGCCTGCTCATCGACCATCAGGTATTCTGGTAAGAAGAAAGCAGCAAGGCAGAAAGTGTCGATATTTCTTGCTACTTTGGGGATAATATAGTAGAATAAATATATTGACGTAATTATGGCAGGGAAAGGAGTGAGCACACATGATCTATATTATGGATATGAGTATGACGGTTATATGGCTGGCTATTCTGGTCGCGCTTGTAGTCATAGAACTTCTCACAATGGGGCTCACGACTATCTGGTTTGCGGGTGGCGCCCTGGTTGCAACGATTGCGTCCCTGTTCGGAGCACCCCTGGTGTTGCAGATTATCCTGTTTTTGGTGGTTTCTGCACTTCTTCTGTATTTTACCAGACCTGTAGCTGTTAAATATTTTAACAAAGACAGGGTGCGTACCAATGCGGAGAGTCTGGTGGGGCGTCAGGCGATCGTGATCAGTGAGATCGATAACCTGCAGGGAATCGGACAGGTCAATGTGGGCGGTATGGAATGGTCTGCGCGAACCAGAGTGGACGGCGTGAAGCTGCCGGTGGGCACTGTGACCACAATCCTGGCTATCAATGGCGTAAAACTAATTGTGGAAGAGAGAAAAGAGGTATAAACATACTTCGGAATGGAGGAAAAAATGGGTGGACTTATTGCGTTAGTGGTAATACTGATCCTGATTGTCATGGTGTTGTTATCCTGCATCAAGATCGTTCCCCAGGCACATGCATATGTTGTGGAGAGATTGGGGGCATACCAGCAGACTTGGTCTGTGGGACTGCATTTGAAGGTTCCCTTTATTGATAAAGTGGCCAAGAGGGTTGTTTTGAAGGAGCAGGTGGTGGATTTTGCACCTCAGCCCGTGATTACCAAAGATAATGTTACAATGCGAATTGATACGGTGGTATTTTTCCAGATTACAGATCCCAAGCTTTTTGCCTACGGTGTGGAAAATCCCATCATGGCGATTGAGAATCTGACAGCGACCACCCTTCGTAATATCATCGGTGAAATGGAACTGGATCAGACTTTGACATCCAGAGAGGTCATCAATACCAAGATGCGTGCATCTCTCGATATTGCTACGGATCCCTGGGGTATCAAGGTAAACCGTGTGGAACTTAAGAACATCATTCCTCCGGCGGCCATTCAGGATGCGATGGAGAAACAGATGAAGGCGGAACGTGAGCGGCGTGAAGCGATTCTTCGTGCAGAAGGTGAGAAGAAGTCCACCGTCCTGGTAGCGGAAGGTCAGAAAGAGTCCGCAATCCTGGAGGCTGAAGCGGAGAAACAGTCCGCGATCCTTCGTGCAGAGGCGCAGAAAGAGAAGATGATCCGCGAGGCAGAAGGTGAAGCTGAGGCAATCCTCAAGGTGCAGAAGGCTACGGCAGACGGTATTCGGATGATCCGTGAAGCCGGTGCGGATGAGGCTGTGCTGAAGATTAAGAGTCTGGAAGCTTTTGAGAAGGCTGCGGATGGTCAGGCAACCAAGATCATTATTCCTTCAGAGATTCAGGGACTTGCCGGGCTGGCAGCTTCTGCGAGGGAGATATTAAAATAACAAAAGTAAATTTGCTTCGCAAATTAACTTTGCGAGATCCGCTTCGCGGCCTCGGATAAGCGGAAGTTTGTTAAGATGCAATTGAATAATTTCTAAATTATATAAACCAGCAGGACGGTTCTGTAGACCGTCCTGTTTGGTGTATCATGTATGAAGACGGGAAATGGAGGAAAAGATGAACCTGACAGGACGTAACTTTTTAAAATTGTTGGATTTTACGCCGGCAGAGATCGCTTACATGCTGGATGTGGCCGCAGATTTGAAGGAGAAGAAGAAAAAGGGTATTTTGATGGATATCCACCGGGGTAAGAATGTGGCCCTGATTTTTGAAAAGACCAGTACCAGAACCCGCTGTTCTTTCGAGGTGGCGGCACATGATCTGGGTATGGGCACTACCTATCTGGATCCCAAGAGTTCTCAGATTGGCAAGAAAGAGAGCATTGCAGATACGGCCAGGGTGCTGGGGCGTATGTTTGAGGGAATTGAGTATCGTGGTTTCGGGCAGGATATTGTGGAAGAACTGGCGAAATATGCAGGGGTGCCCGTGTGGAACGGATTGACCAATGAGTTTCATCCCACTCAGATGCTGGCGGATTTTCTGACCATCAGGGAACATTTCGGATATCTGAAAGGCATTAAACTGACTTATATGGGAGATGCCAGATACAATATGGGCAACTCGCTGATGGTGGCCTGCGCCAAGATGGGCATGGATTTCACGGCCTGCACCAGCAGCAAATATTTTCCGGAAGAAGATCTGGTCAGAACCTGTCAGGAAATTGCAGCGCAGACCGGCGGCAGTATCCGGCTGACAGAAGATGTGGAGACGGGAGCGGCAGGCGCCGATGTGATCTACACGGATGTATGGGTATCCATGGGAGAACCGGAGCAGGTCTGGGAAGAGAGGCTTCATGACCTTATGCCTTATCAGGTCAACAGCCATGTAATGGAACTTGCAGGAAAAGATGCTGTCTTTATGCACTGCCTGCCGGCATTTCATGATCATAATACCGACATTGGAAAAGAGATTGGCGAAAAGTATGGTCTGAAAGAACTGGAAGTGACAGATGAGGTCTTTGAGTCTCCGCAGTCCATCGTATTTGACGAGGCGGAAAACCGCATGCATACCATCAAGGCAGTGATGGCAGTGACACTGGGAGAATATAAACTGGATTAAGGCGGCAAAAATGAAAACAGATAAATCAGATATTTTGACATGGCTCAGAAACAGTGAGGACTATGTGTCGGGCCAGCAGTTGTGTGATCACTTCGGCGTTTCCCGGACGGCAGTCTGGAAGGTGATCAACCAGTTGAAGGAAGAGGGCTATCGGATTGAGTCCGTATCGCGCAAAGGGTATCGGCTGGTGGAGAGTCCGGCGGATGTATATTCTGCCAGTGAGATTGCCAGCAGGCTGCATACCGAATGGGCCGGGCGGAACCTGCACTTTTATGCATCCACGGGGTCTACCAACCCGGATGCCAAACGATTTGCGGAGGAAGGAGAGCCACACGGAACCATTGTGGTGGCGGACAGACAGACTGCGGGCCGGGGGCGGCGGGGGAGATCCTGGGCATCTCCGGCCGGCACATCCATCTACTTTACCATAGTGGTCAGGCCGGTATTTGCACCGGATAAGGCATCTATGATCACCCTGGTAACGGCGCTTAGTGTGGCGCAGGCCATTGAGGAGGTTACAGGACTGCGGGCACAGATTAAGTGGCCGAATGATATTGTGGTGCATAAGAAGAAGGTCTGCGGCATCCTGACGGAGATGAGCATGACGCCGGAAATGGATGAGATCCAGTTCGTGGTGGCAGGGGTGGGTGTTAATACCAATCATGACAGCCCGGAAGATTTTCCGGAGGAAATTCGGGAAACGGCCACATCCCTTAAGATAGAATCCGGAAAGCAGATTGACAGGGCGGGGCTTTTGGAAAGAATCCTGGCCCGTTTTGAGAAGAATTATGATTTTTTTGCCGAGACAGAGGATTTATCCGGTCTACAGGAAGCCTATCAGGCGCATTTGATCAATATGGATGCCCAGGTGATGATTTTGGATCCGGCGGGTGAATATACCGGTATCTCCAGGGGTATCACTAAGACCGGGGAACTGATCGTGGAACGGGACAATGGAGAGCAGACACTGGTGTATGCCGGAGAAGTGTCGGTGAGAGGACTGTACGGATATGTATAGTGCGGATAGACAGGACAGAGTGGGAAAAGCTATGGAGGATACAAGGATTGTGCTCTGCGGCGCCAATGCCTATGAGCAGAAATATTATTTTAATGAGAAATTCAAGGGGATTCCGCAGTCCATTCAGGATGAACTGCATGTGATCTGTGTGCTGTTTACAGAGGAAGTGGGCGGTATCTTCACCATTGTCTTTGAGGAGGACGGCAGTATTTCTTTAGAGACGGATGCCGAGGAGAACGACCTGCTCTACGATGAGATCAGCAGCGGCCTGCTGGTGGGCGAGATACGTAGGAACAGACAGGAGATGTTTGCATCTTTGCAACTATATTACAGGGTGTTTATTCTGCACGAGTCACTGGAGGAGGACGTCTGAAGATTATACTATGGCAAATTGGTTACAGCCGCTTACGATCGGCAGTGTTACACTTACGAACAATATCATACTGGCGCCTATGGCAGGGGTGACTGACCTGCCATTTCGTTTGCTGTGCAGTGAGCAGGGGGCAGGACTTACCTGTATGGAGATGGTGAGCGCCAAAGCCATCTGGTATGGGAATAAAAACACCGAGAGCCTGTTGGAGATTCATCCCGATGAAGGGCCGACCTCTCTGCAATTGTTTGGTTCGGATCCGAAGATTGTCAGTGAGATGGCCAAACGGATCGAGGAGAGACCTTTTCAGGTGTTGGATATCAACATGGGATGTCCCGTGCCGAAAGTGGTGAATAACGGGGAAGGATCGGCCCTGATGCGGGAGTCCAAACTTGCCGGGGAGATTATTGCGGCCACGGTGAAAGCCATCCGCAAACCGGTAACCGTTAAAATCCGGAAAGGATTCGATGAAGCCCATGTCAATGCAGTAGAGATGGCCAGGATCGCGGAGGAAGCCGGGGCCGCCGCGGTGGCGGTACATGGCAGGACCAGAGAACAGTATTACGCCGGAGAGGCGGATTGGGACATCATACGGCAGGTGGTGGAGGCGGTATCCATTCCGGTGATCGGAAACGGAGATGTGACGGATGGCGAAGGCGCACGCAGGATGCTGGAGCAGACCGGCTGTGCAGCGGTGATGATCGGACGGGCGGCCAGAGGCAATCCCTGGCTGTTTCG
Source organism: uncultured Lachnospiraceae bacterium (assembly GCA_946566685.1). Lineage (GTDB taxonomy): Bacteria > Bacillota > Clostridia > Lachnospirales > Lachnospiraceae > UBA3282. Next base: position 20,336 of record CAMNXA010000031.1, on the reverse strand, counting down.
GCAGGTTGCCGCTTACTTGCAGGATGGCACAAACCTTCCGGGGCCGGACAGTGAGGAGCGCAAGGCCATGATACTGCGGCATGCGCAGCTGCAACTTGCTACAAAAGGAGAATACACCGGCGTTCGGGAGATGCGCAAGCATGTGTCCTGGTATACGGCAGGCATGCCTAATTCTGCAAGACTCAGACAGAGCGTAAATCTGGCAGAGAGTTTTGCTCAGTTGGAAGAATTGGTGGAATCCATGTGAGTCTTACCGCATATACTATCTCAGAAATGGCCGGGAGCAGACCTGTATAAGAAATGGGAGGCTGCCGCGGTTCCGGGATCAGATAGTCTGGGAGCAGTGGATATGGAAGCGGAGACAATCGTATATTATCATCCCATGATACAGCAGCACCAGTGCTGTGCCGCGAAAAGGCACTGGTGGCAGGATGCCGCGCTGCAGGAAAGAATCCTGCCGCCGCAGACCTTGGGGACGGCAGAGAGGAAGAAGCCTTTTACCCTGGTGGACTGTCCGGTACCGCCTTTTTCCTATAAAAAGAAGGCCTGGAAACCGGCGGAACTGGCAGAGTGCATGGAGAACGTACTGCACCGCACATCCGGGATGGCTGATGTATATCTACATCCACAGATTATGACATATATGTCAGAAATGTACGGCGAGCGGTGGGAGACCTGCCGGGAGACCCAGGAATTGCTGCTGATAAATCTTCTGGCAGACTATGGCGCCTTTTGCCTGCGGGAACAGGGACAGGCGGTGGTACTTTTGGGAGCGCCGCAGGATACGGAGTGGCAGATGGAAATGACCTGGCGGCTTTTGGAACCGTATCTTGACCGCGTAAATGTGCTTGTCTTCTATTATATAGAGATGGAAGGAATAGACATCGGGGAAGCGCTATCCTTTCATTTGGAACGGTATTATTATGAGTACGGCCTTGTGCCGCAGCTGATACCCTATCAGGACAAAACCAGACAGGGATCTGGCGGTGGACGAAAGCAGGCCGGTGTCATTCTGGATTATGGCGGCAGTACTTCCTATATTTGCAATAAGTCCGCTAAGGCGAGTGTATACATCGATATGACGTCTTCTTTGCAAAAGGAGCAGATGTATGCCAGAAGGAGTGGGCAGATTCTTTACGTTTCACCGCTTAACTATCTTGACACTATGGTAAAAAATAGTTATGATAGATTAGTTCATTGAGACGGAATAATAGAATAATTAGCAATAAATAGAGAAAGAGGGAGATTTACCATGCAGGAGAAAAAGAATATCTTAACGTATGAAGGATTGCAGAAATACGAAGAGGAACTGCACAACCTGAAAGTAGTAAAGCGTCAGGAAGTGGCGCAGAAGATCAAGGAGGCCAGAGAACAGGGCGATCTGTCTGAGAATGCTGAGTATGATGCAGCCAAGGACGAGCAGCGTGATATCGAGGCCAGGATCGAAGAACTGGAGAAGATTTTAAAGAACGCGGAAGTCGTGGTGGAGGACGAGGTAGACCTTGACAAGATCAACATTGGCTGTCAGGTTAAAATATTGGATGTTGAATTAAAAGAGGAATTAGAGTATAAGATTGTGGGAAGTACCGAGGCCAACAGTCTGAAGGGTAAGATTTCTAATGAGTCCCCTGTAGGCAAAGCCCTGATTGGCTCTAAAGTTGGTGATACTGTGGAAGTAGAGACACAGGCAGGTACGATTCAGTATAAGGTATTGGAGATCCAGAGATCCAACTAGAGATATTTGTCGGGAATCACAGATGGAGGATGAACAGCAGTATGGCTAAGACACAGAATCAGCAAAACGCAAATCAGGAGCAGGATATCAACCAGTTGTTAAAGGTCAGGAGAGAGAAACTTGCGGCTTTGCAGGAGGCAGGCAGGGATCCTTTCCAGATTACCAGATACGATGTGACCCATCACAGCCAGGAGATCAAAGAGCAGTTTGATGCACTGGAAGGCACTAAGACATCCATTGCGGGACGGGTGATGAGCAAGCGTATCATGGGTAAGGCGTCCTTTTGTAATGTACAGGATTTACAGGGCGATATCCAGTGCTATGTGGCGAGAGACAGTATCGGAGAAGAGTCATACGCCGATTTTAAAAAATATGACGTGGGTGACATTGTAGGCATTGAGGGTGAGGTGTTTAAGACCAAGACGGGTGAGATATCCGTCCACGCTTCAAAAGTGACACTACTGTCAAAAAGCTTACAGATCCTGCCGGAAAAATATCACGGCCTGGTGAATACAGACATCCGTTACCGTCAAAGATATACGGATCTGATCATGAATGAGGAAGTCAAGAAAACTTTTGTCATGCGTTCAAAGATCATCAGCTCCATCAGAAGGTACTTGGATGCCCAGGGATTCCTGGAGGTGGAAACGCCGATGCTTGTGTCCAATGCGGGCGGCGCGGCAGCCAGACCTTTCGAGACCCATTACAATGCGCTGGATGAGGATGTGAAACTGCGCATTTCCCTGGAGCTTTATTTAAAGAGGCTGATCGTGGGCGGCATGGAGCGTGTCTATGAGATTGGCCGCGTCTTTCGAAATGAGGGCCTGGATACCAGACATAACCCCGAATTTACCCTGATGGAACTGTATCAGGCATACACGGATTACAATGGCATGATGGATTTGACAGAAAACATGTTCCGCCATGTAGCGAAAGAGGTCTGCGGTACGACCACCATCCCTTATGGGGACGTGGAGATCGACCTGGGCAGTCCTTTCGAACGGATCACCATGGTGGAGGCTGTGAAGAAATATACGGGGATTGATTTCGAGACAGTACCCGATACCGCAGCGGCTAAGAAGCTGGCGGATGAAAAGGGAGTCCACTATGAGGACAGGCATACGAAGGGAGATATCATCAATCTTTTCTTCGAGGAATTTGTGGAAGAGCATTTGGTACAGCCTACCTTTGTGATGGATCATCCGGTGGAGATTTCCCCGCTCACCAAGAGAAAGCCGGACAAGCCGGAATACGTGGAGCGGTTTGAACTTTTTATTACCGCAAGAGAAATGTGCAATGCTTATTCGGAGTTGAACGATCCCATTGACCAGAGAGAACGTTTTAAGGCTCAGGAAGCGGCGCTTGCGGCTGGCGATGAGGAAGCCAATACTACGGATGAGGATTTCATGAACGCGCTGGAGATAGGTATGCCGCCTACCGGCGGTATCGGGTATGGCATCGACAGACTGGTGATGCTGCTCACCAATTCGCCTGCGATTCGCGATGTTTTATTGTTCCCGACCATGAAGAGTCTGGAAAAGAAGACATCCGACCAGACAAAGAGTGCGGACAAACAGCCTGCTTCCGAATCCAAAAAGAGCAGCCTGACCCGGGAACAGGCGTTAGAACTGTTAAAGAAATATAACAAAGAGCCTTTCCATCTCCAGCACGCCCTGACGGTGGAAGGCGTGATGCGCTGGTATGCGAAAGAATTAGGATACGCTCAGGAAGAAGAGTTCTGGGCCATTACCGGACTTTTGCATGACATTGATTTCGAACTGTATCCGGAAGAACACTGTAAGAAGGCCCCGGAACTTCTGCGGGAAGCAGGGGTGGGAGAGGATATGATTTATGCCATCTGTTCCCATGGCTATGGTATTTGCAGTGAACAGGAGCCTAAGCTTGAAATGGAAAAGGTGCTCTTTGCGGCCGATGAACTGACCGGTCTCATCTGGTCCTGCGCCCTGATGCGTCCTTCCAAGAGCACCATGGATATGGAAGTCAAGAGCCTGAAGAAGAAATTTAAAGACAAAAAGTTTGCGGCCGGCTGTTCCCGGGATATCATCTCACAGGGTGCGGAACTGCTCGGCTGGGAATTGGACGATCTGTTCGACAAGACCATCCAGGCCATGAGAAGCTGTGAGGCTTCTGTGGCAGAAGCGATGGAGAAGGAAGCATAGGCAGATTGTATATAGGAATGTTAGAACCGCCTGTCTTGTATGATGGTACATGGCAGGCGGTTTTTCTGTCCGGTCAAAGACGAGAGTATAAACCTCGATGATATGTGGAATGATTTATTTACTTCAAGATATATTGAAGCTTGCTTGAAGTGACTTTGAAGTGACTTTGAAGTGACTTTGAAGTAATATTGAAGTAAAGATTGAAGTGATTCAAAAAAGAGGTATTCCTATGTATTTAGAAGAGATTATTGAGGATATATATTTAGAGGGTGATAAATTTGAATGTAAAAGCATTTTAAACCGTGATGATATTGTGGGATGGCTGAAAAGCATTGCCGGGTTTGCGAATGCATCGGGCGGAGATTTCTATATAGGTGTAGAAGACAAGACAAATAAATTGATTGGGTTTGACAGAAAAGCGGCGGATAATGAACGTAATTATTTTAATAACATAATCAATGAACACTTAACACCGAGACCGCAGATGAAAATTTCCTTTGTGAGATATGAAATAAGAAATCGTGAACGTTTCATTATCAGGGTTACGATTCCCGAATCTTCTGTGAAGCCGGTAATTTTAAAATATAAAATATACCTTCCATTTTTATGAGAAGGGACGGATTTACAAATGGAGCAACCTATGAAGAGATTATAGAAATGAGTGTCAAAAGTAAAAACACTCAGTATGACATTCTGCTTTCGGATATCAAGTATAATCCGGAGAAAATTTCCATGCTGCGAGACTTTTACAGGGAGCATAATGAAGGAAAAGAACTTAAGGAAAAAGCCTTGCAGTCAATGGGATTTTATAAGGAAGACGGTTATTTACGAAACGGAGCGGTTTTGTTTCTGGATGATTATAAAGAGAAAAAGACAGAAGTTCAATGTTCTGTTTTTTCAGGCTTTAACAAAGGCAGTGAGAGAATCGTAACTATAAACAGGTATCACGGAAATATAATATCTACGATCAATTATATTATGGATTTTGTAAATCAGAGAATGAATCATTCCATGGTAAAATTAGATGATACCAGAAAAAATATTGATGCATATCCTCAGCGCGCTTTGTTTGAAGGCGTGATCAATGCGGTTGCACATAGGGATTATTACAGTACTTACCTTTGTTCCGGTTCCTGAAGGTACGGAACTGGACGCAAGGGTCTTGTCATTTTGCTATCGTCAGGCGCATAAGGTTTCGGAGATAGCTGGGTATCTGGGTGTCAGTGATTCGACATATCTGAGAAAAACGGTGCTGGGCAATCTTGAGAGGAACGGATATTTAGAGAAAAGTAAACTTTCACGTGCTATATACTATAAGACAAATCACGATATGGTAATGCCCGAATAGTCATGGAAGTAAAGAGTAGAAGTTTGTAAAGGCTTGATTTTATAAGAAAGATAGCATAAGATGTAAAAAGAAAAAGGGAACCATGGCGGGTATATTGTCCTGTAAATGAGGAGATTTCATGAAAAGGCGTTTTAGTAAAATATATGATATTTCGGGAATCGTTCTTTTGTCACTGATTTTGGCTGTTATTGTATGGCTGTCGTCTGACGGTCATATTTATTTTTCGCAGACTTCCGGGTACTATGAGGATGCCTTTACCCTTAAGATCCATGGAGGAAGCAGGGTATTAAAAAGGAATATTTACTATACGCTGGATGGCAGTGAGCCAACGCAGGAGGATTATCTTTACGACAAGAATAACCCCATATTGATAAGTGATGCAACGGATAACGAAAACAGATATGCCGCCAGAGAGGACGTGGGTATTGAACGTTTGATCAATGCAACGGCATATAAAGCGCCCGACTATAAGATTGATAAGTGTAATGTTGTGAGGGCAGCGCTTTTTGACGAAGAGGGCAACTGCCTTGACTCCATCACCGGCATTTATTTTGTGGGATTCCAGGATAAAAGCGGCTATGAAGAAATATACATGGCTTCTATTGTAACGGATCCTGATCATCTTTTTGATCCGGAGCAGGGAATTTATGTGGAGGGCTCTAATGAGAATCCTAATTATACACAAAGAGGAACGGACTGGGAGCGGGAGGCCGCGATTACCATATTCGATAACCACAAAAGGCAGATTTTGGAGCAGGAATGCGGGATCCGGATCAAGGGAGGCGTGAGCAGAAGGCTGGCCCAGAAAAGTATCCGTTGTTATGCAAGAGATCAGTATGGCGGCGACAATAAATTCAAGGCGGAACTTTTTTATAAGGGACAGCTCCCGCACAGGATTGTCTTTTACGCTGGAGGAAATGATTATTATTGCAAGGTCAAAGACCCGATGATCCATAGACTGACGGAAGATCTGAACTTCGCTACCATGCGTTTCATGCCCTGCGCCCTGTTTTTGAACGGAGAATACTGGGGGATATATTTTCTGTCGGAAGAATATGATGACACCTTTATCAGTGATCACTATGGTGCGAAAAAGAAGGATGTGGTCATGATCAAGTCCGGCGTGCTGAAAGAGGGAGAGTACGAGGATTACGAGGAATATCTGGGGATGAAGCGGTTTATAGAAGAGGAGGATATGTCTTTAGACGGAAATTATGAGGCGGCCTGCCAGATGATAGACATAGACAGCTTTATTGATTATTATGCCTTGCAGATTTATATACAGCGGCATGAGGACTGGCCAAGTGCGAATTATGCACTCTGGAAGACGAGGGAGGATGAGGGTTCCGCATTTGGGGACGGCAGATGGCGGTGGATGCTGTTTGATGTAAATTCCGGGGGAATGGATTCTTTCACTAATGATTCTCTTCTGGAAGTACTGTGCGATGATAAGATGTTTTATTCTCTCTATCAAAATGAGAAATTTCGGAAGCAGTTTGCGGAACGGATCTTATATATTGGAAAAGAAGTTTTAAATGCAGAAAACTGTGGCCGGTTTTTGGAGGATTATAAAAGGACGATGGCAGTGCCGCTTGCGGAGAGTAACAAGCGGTTTTATCCGGCAGTGCAGGCAGAGGATTTTGACAACTATCTGGAATGCCTGACGACCTTTTTTGAGAACAGATATGACGCAGTATGGAATATTCTGGTAGAGAATATGGGTGAGGCGTGGCTTTCTCAAAACGGGATTCAAAAGTGAGCTCGATTTTTTATACCACAAGTATAATGACAGCTAAAGATTTTTATGATACAGTACGATATAGAGAGAGTAAAGCGGATTCCAAAGAAGAATCTGGGAAAGGAAAACAGATGTTTACAGTGATACGCAAAAGTTCTTTTTATCTGGAAAATCAGGAAAATGCGTCCCTTACTCGGAATGAGAGGGGCTTTGCTTCGATGTGCCCAGATGAGATAAGACTTGTGCAAAATGCTGTAGGGAAGGATGTCGGCCTGTTGTGATCAGGGACAGATTCAGACAACCGGATACATAGATTTTGGAACCGCTTATCTTGTATGGAACACAGGGTAGGCGGTTTTTTATTATATCTGTAAGGAGGGGAACATTATGGATGCATTAGAAATCAAGGGAAAAGTAAATACGGCACTTTGCTATGCAAAGGTAGTGGAGGATGAGGCTATAGAGCAGATCAGACGTATGTGCGATTATCCTATGACGCAGGGTTCACGGATCAGGATCATGCCGGATGTTCATGCCGGTAAGGGATGTACCATTGGCACCACCATGACGATTACCGATAAGGCAGTGCCCAATGTGGTCGGCGTGGATATCGGCTGCGGTATGTATACGGTAAATTTGGGCAAAGTGGATATTGATTTTGTCAAAGTGGATGAGACGGCGCACTTTATTCCGTCAGGGATGCATGTCTGGGAAGGACGGCAGGAGCGTTTTGATCTGATGGGACTTGCATGTTACAGAGAACTGAAGGACGCCAAAAGACTGGAAAGGTCGCTTGGCACATTAGGCGGCGGTAATCATTTCATAGAAATTGATGAAGCAGCGGACGGCACGAAGTATCTGGTCATTCATTCCGGTTCCAGGAATCTGGGCAAACAGGTTGCAGAATTTTACCAGAAGCTGGCTGTCAACCTTAACCGCGGCTATGGCGATTATCTGGCAAAACGTGACGAGATCATCAGGACCTACAAGGAGCAGGGACGTAAGAATGAAATACAGGAGGCGTTAAAGCAGCTCCACTTTCAGGTTTACGAGAGCGAGACCAGCATGCCGGAAGACCTTTGCTATCTGTCCGGCAAGTATCTGGAGGAGTATCTTCATGATGTTGAAATCTGCCAGGCATTTGCGAGAAGAAGCCGGGAGAAGATGGCCGAGATTATTCTGGAGAAAACAGGAATGACTGGCGGCGAGGCGTTCCATACCATTCATAATTATATTGATACAGAGGAAATGATTTTGAGAAAGGGCGCCATCGCGGCCCACAATGGAGAAAAAGTGCTGATTCCAATTAATATGAGGGATGGAAGCGTGCTCGCAGTCGGCAGGGGAAATCCGGAGTGGAATTATTCTGCGCCCCATGGGGCAGGAAGACTGATGTCCAGGACAAAGGCCAAAAACAGCCTCAGCCTGGAGGAATATAAGAAGACAATGGAAGGCGTCTATACGACTTCTGTGAATGAAAATACATTGGATGAAGCGCCAATGGCCTACAAATCCCTGGAAGACATTATTAATGTGATCAGGGAGTCAGTGGATATCATCGATGTAATGAAACCTGTTTATAATTTTAAGGCTTCTGAGTAGTGCAGGGCACCGGCATGATATGACTGCTGCGTGCTCGCACGCAGGCAGGGCCGGAAATGGAGAAAGAAATGTTTATTTTACCTGCCATCGATATGGCAGCTACCGGCAGGAAGATCATGACTCTGCGAAAGGCAGCGGGTCTGACAGTAAAAGACCTGCAGGATATCTTTGGATTTGCAACGCCCCAGGCCATTTACAAATGGCAGCACGGGACGGCAATGCCAGCAATTGATAATCTGGTAGTGCTTGCAGCGGTGCTGGGAGTTACCATAGATGACATCATTGTATATGGTCCCCTGGTCTAAAGGTCAGGACACAGCCCTTTCAAGGCTGGGATGCGCGGTTCAAGTCCGGCGGGGATCATTTACCAGGTAAGGGCAGAGGACACTTGACATGCTTCCTGAGTTCATGTTACAATTACAACCGACAGATAGTCGGTTGCGTATATAATAAGAGAAATATAGACCATTGCCAGCGAAGCAGAGCGTTATAGCAAACGAGGCATGAAAGTATCCCACCTAATAACGCAGCATATCAGGAGAAATAAAACATATGCGTATCGTAAAGGAAGCACAGGAGCGTAAAAACGAGATATTGGATGTGGCCGGGCGGCTGTTTGCTGCCAAAGGCTATGATCATACCAGCACCAATGATATTCTGGAAGAGATAGGGATTGCCAGGGGGACACTGTACTATCACTTCAAGTCCAAAGAGGATATTCTGGATGCCATGATCGACAGGATGATCGGGCAGATGCTGGCGCAGGCGAAGGCCCTGGCCGGGCAGAAGGAAATCCCGGTCTTACAGCGTCTGACCATGATGATTCAGTCTCTGCAGGAGAGAGGAAGCTGCGGTGATGAGATCATGGAACAGCTGCACAAGCCTCAGAATGCCCTGATGCATCAGAAAATACAGGAGCGCCTGTCAGTTGAAATGAATCCCCTGTTCATTGCTTTGATCGAGGAGGGAATTGAGCAGGGAATCTGTCAGACGGACTACCCGTCAGAAGCTGCGGAGATGACCTTTCTGTATGCTAACATAGCTTTTGATGAACTTTCGGTGCACAGCGAAGAGGAAAGGCAGAGAAAACGGGCGGCATTTATTTACAATCTGGAGCGGCTTTTAAAGATGGAACAGGGGAGTATGCAGGAGGCGATCATGCCTTTGTTTGGTGATGAGCCAGAATAAAGATATCTTCTGCAATGCGGAATGAACATCAATAGGGAGAGGGAACACTAAGGTTCTCTTTCTTTTTCAAGCACAACCGACAGACTGACGGTCTATATCACGGGTAATTTCTGTTAATTATTCATTAAGGAACCGAACGGTATCGCGTGCGGTAGCGAACCATATAAACCAATGACAATGATAGACGCATAAGAAGGAGGAAAAGTGTAATGCAAACCAATTATTTAAAGAAGTATGTTATCAGTTCCTATATTTTAGTCTGGTCACTCATTATTCTGGTGGCAGGTCCGGCAAGTCTCATCTTTCATGCACCGCCGGTCGTCATGTGGATTGTCCGCAATCTTATTTCATGGTCACCGACTTATTTACTGTTGATTGGCTGGAAAAAGTTTCGGCCGGGTGAGACGAGAATGGAATTTGTGAAAAGATGTTTTTCCGGCAGAATCAGACCGCTCCTATTATTGTTTTCTTTTGGCCTGATATTCGGGATCAGCATTGTATCGTTGGGGATTCTTTCCGTGCTCGAGAACAGGCCGATTGCTTCTTACATAGACTGGGGAAGTGTTTCTCTGCCTTTGAGTGTATTTCTGGCTTTTACATCTGGACCTACAGGGGAGGAACTGGGCTGGCGCGGATATATGAGAGAGGAATTTCACCAAAGATACAGTTTTCTTAAGTCTTCCATCTGTCAGGGACTGGTGTGGTGTTTCTGGCATACGCTTTTGTGGGTGGTAGATTCGGATTTTACGGATTGGCGGGCAGTTCCTTATATTGTATCCAATATTGTGGTCATTACCTCGCTCACCGTTCTCATGAATATTGTGCTGGAACGGCACAATAACCTGCTTTATTCGGTATTGATGCATTTTGGTTTCAATATTGTCTATGTATTTTTGGATGCCGGTATCCTGTTATTTGTGATTCTGACCGTATTGTATCCGCTTGTCACCTTAATAGCGCTGTTGATAAGACAATATATTCTTGCCAAGGAAAGTGGAATATGAGAAAATCTAATAGGCAGATGAATGTGTGACAAAGGAGGAACGGAATATGCGGTATCAGATTATTGGAGACACCATGCCGGCGGTGGAAGTTGTTTTTGATGCGCCGGGAGAATCCATGTACACCCAGTCAGGCGGTATGGCATGGATGTCAGATGGCATTACCATGGATTCTAATATGCGGGGCGGCCTGGGCAAGAGTATTGGCAGGATGTTTTCGGGAGAATCTTTGTTTATGGCCACTTACAGGGCGGAACGTGCGGGCAGCATGGTGGCTTTTGCTTCTACAGTTGCCGGAGAGGTGCTGCCTGTTGATGTGGGGCAGACCGGCGGGCTGATCTGTCAGAAAGGCGCTTTTTTATGCGCCCAGGAGACGGTTAATCTGAATGTGACTTTTACGAAAAAACTCTCCGCAGGTCTATTTGGCGGCGAAGGCTTTATCTTACAGGATATCAGCGGCACCGGATTGGTTTTTCTGGAAATTGACGGTAACAAGGTGATTAAGAACCTGGCGCCGGGTGAAGTGCTCAAGGTCGATACGGGGAATGTAGTGGCTTTTGAGAGAAGTGTGCGTTATGAGGTAGAGACGGTCAAAGGATTGAAAAATATCTTTTTGGGCGGCGAGGGCCTGTTTTTGACGAAGCTGACGGGGCCGGGCAATGTCATTTTGCAGACACAGAACTTCAATGAGTTTGCGGGCCGGATCATAGGCTTGATACCATCCAGATAGTGTGAAAACCCATCAGGGGAATCTGGTGTTTTCCTATAGCAGTTGAGGTTACGATATGCAGATAGCCATTTGTGATGATGATATCCATTTTGCAGGAGAATTAAAGGGGGCCATCGAGACATTGTATGATGTCTCGAATGGTTCCCTTATGGTTTCTGTCTGGCATGACGGCGCTGCCTTTCTTGCTGACCAGCCGGAATGTGACGCTCTTTTTCTGGCCATTGATATGGCCGGTATGGACGGCTTTACCGTTGCCCGGAAGTTAAGGCGCAGGGAAGAGATATTTTTGATTTTTGTGACAGGGCATGACGAACTGGTGTATGATGCCATCAAATTCCAGCCCTTTCGTTTCTTAAGGAAATCCCGCCTGATGGAAGAACTGCCGGAAGCGGTGGAAGAATTGGGGAAGGCTGTGTTAAGGCGCAGTGTGGGCAGTAAAGTTCCGTTTCGGACGGGCACAGGAATTGTTTATCGGGATGTCGATGATATTATGTACATAGAAATCTATGGGCATTGGATGCATGTGCGTGCCAGGAGCGGGGATGACCTGAAGTGCTATGGCAGCCTGACGGATCTGGAAAAGCAGCTTGAGCCTTTTGGGTTTATACGGACACATAAAAGTTATCTGGTGAATTGCCAGTATATTCATGCCATCGAAAGCAGGCGGGTCATCCTGGATGACCGGACACAGATTCCGCTGAGCCGTTATAGGACGGAGATTGTCCGGGAGGCTTACGGGTATTACAGAAGAGCCGTGTACAAAACGGGAACCTCGGTTTACAATTGACTCAGGGAAATTCTAACAGTGCTGTTTGTGCTATAATCGTGCTGTTTGCGCTGCATACATTGTAATTTGTATAGTGGTGTATGATGATATATTTGTTATTTTTTTGTATATGTTGTCACATATTTGTTACATATCTAAAAGTTCTGAGAGTTAGAGAGTATCGTGTTTGACAGATTACGCTGAGAGTATTACATGAAGAGGGAAAATGATGCGCAGGGCTGGAAAAAAGATTGTCGGGGCAGCATTTTTGATAATGGCTGCGTTCGGATTGACAGGGTGTTCAAATGCAGATAGTAAATCAGTTCCGGAAGTAAAGCTTTCCGTCTGGTGGAGTGAGGAAGATGAGAGGGAACTGCTGGATCAGACGATAGAAGCGTTTCAGAAGGAATATGCCGATGAAGCGCTTTTTCAGATAACGGTCAGCATTGAGAACGTGGTGACCATCAGGGAGACGGTGCGTGCAAATCCGGCTGCGGCTGCGGATGTCTATGTGTTTGCAGACGATCAGTTTGAGACGCTTTTGCAGGCGGGCGCAGTCAGTGAGATTACAGAGGATGCTGAGCAGGTGATCGCGGAAAACGGCGGCAGGGATAATGGAGCCTGTCAGGCGGCCATGTATGAGGATAAACTCTATGCCTATCCCTTCACATCCGGCAATGGGTACTTTTTATACTATAATTCTGACTATTTCACAGGGGAAGATGTGAAGAGCCTTGACAGGATGCTGGAGGTGGCCGCCGAAAATGGGAAGAAATTGGCAATCGATTATTCCAGCGGGTGGTATACCTATTCCTTTTTTAAAGGCGCTGGTCTGGAACTTGAAATGCAGGAAGACGGTGTCACCAACTTATGTAACTGGAACGCTGAGGACACACCGTATACCGGGGTGGATGTGGCGGAGGCGATGCTTGCCATCGCAGGTCACGATGGTTTTATAAATTGTGATGACCAGGGATTTATAGATGGTGTGAAGAGTGGAGACATTATTGCAGGCGTCAATGGAGCATGGAATGCGGAAGTCATTAAGAAGGAATGGGGAGATGGGTTCGCGGCGGCCAAGCTTCCCTGCTATACGCTGGCAGGCGACAGCGTGCAGATGTGCAGTTTTTCAGGGTATAAGCTGGTGGGGGTGAATCCCAATTCCGATAATCATGAATGGGCAATGAGACTGGCCAGACGGCTTTCTGATGAGACGATGCAGAGGAAGCGGTTTGAGATGACAGGAGATTGTCCGTCTAATGTGAAGGCGGCTGCGGACGAGACTGTGCAGGCTTCACCGGTGGTGGCGGCGCTTGTGGAACAGTCCCACTATGCCTGCGCCCAGCGGGTAGCGGATACTTATTGGAATCCTGCCACGGTATTTGGGATCACAATGGCAGGAGGCAATCCTGACGGACAGGATCTGCAAAAGCTGCTTGATGATATGGTAGAGGGAATAACGGCGACCCCGGATTAATGGCGGCAGAGCGTGCGGGTGAGACGTAAAGGGAGACTTAATATGAAACTGGTCAGACGGATTCCGTTTCAGATGTTTGTGCTGAATCTTTTTGCAAGTATCGTATGTATCGCAGGTATGGTTATCATGCGCTACAATCTAAATGAGATTACATATAACTATAAAAGCAATATAGAGACCGGCGTTCAGGACAGACTGGATATGTCTGACTTTTCCCGAATGATGAGCAGACATTATATGCTTGTTTCCTGGCATTCGCTGTCAGAATCCCCGGAGGCTATGGATTCCTGCGAGCAGGAAGCAGCGCAGCTGAAGGAAGAGATTACGGCAAAACTGGATGAGATGAGTGAACGTATGACAGGGGACGAAAAGGAACAGTTGTTTCACACAGTGTACTCTAATTCTGTCAGCTATTTTACCAATGTGGAGAGAACGATACAGATGAGCCGTGACGGCAACATTGAAACGGCCAGATACTACATTACCTCCTATCTGATCGACTTTATCAATCGGATTACCGATGATATTGACAGTATGGACGGTTATGTAGCCAGGGAGATGGAAGTGGCCAAAGGCAGGATGGAGCACAGCATCATGATAGCCAGGCTGTGCGAGAAGATCTGCATGGTGTGTATCTGCCTGACATTGGCAGTGTGCATCTTCCTGTGCGTGAATATCACATCGCGGCTGGAGAAGTATAAGAATCTGCTGGAGGAAGAAAACGAGCGGAAATCCCAGGCGCTGGTGGAACACAAAAACAGGATGCTGTCGTTGCAGGAGAATACGATCATAGGCATGGCCAACCTGATCGAGAGCAGGGATGAGGACACGGGGCAGCATGTGAAACGGACGAGCAGATATGTGGAACTTCTGGCAGGTGCGGCGCAACAGGCGGGATATTGCCGGGATATTCTTACGGATGATTATGTGGAACTTCTGGTTAAGGCGGCGCCGATGCACGATATCGGCAAGATTGTGGTTTCGGATGTGATCTTGCGCAAACCCGGCAGACTCACCGTGGAAGAGTTTGCATCCATCAAAGAGCACACCACCGCCGGCGGCCGTATTGTGACGGAGGTCATGAGCGGTATCGAGGAGAAGGAGTATGTGGATATCGCTGTACAGATTGCCCAGGGACACCATGAGAAATGGGACGGCAGCGGATATCCCAAAGGTCTTAAAGGAAACGAGATTCCTGTCTGCGCGAGGATTATGGCGATAGCGGATGTGTTTGACGCCCTGATATCCAAGCGGTGCTACAAAGAAGCCATGTCCGTGGAGATGGCATTTCAGATTATTGAAGAATCTTCCGGCAGTCATTTTGATCCGAATCTGGTCAGGCTGTTCTGCGGCATCAGAAAAGAGATCGAAGCAGTGTGCAGGGACTGATTTTTGATAATGCGGGTATGCCCTGTATCTCGAAAACCGTCATTGACAGGTCTTTCAAAGAATAGTATAATTTACTAGAAATTGTCGAGTCATACATAGGTATTAAAAATCAGAAAAAGGAGGGAAATGATCCCCTCATCTTTGGACGGGAAGATGGGATCAGACAAGACGTATGAGTGAAGAAAAGCAACAGTTGTTGATTGTAGATGACGAAGAGATAAACAGGACGATACTCAGCATGATGTTTGATGCTGATTATGACATAATTGAAGCGCCCAACGGTGAAGAAGCGATCAAGGCGATCGAGAGCAGCAGAGATCTCGTATTGATTCTGCTTGATGTCATCATGCCGGTCATGAATGGTTTCGGCGTGCTTGATTACATGAGAGAACATGAACTGTTAGAGAAGATACCGGTTATCTTGATTACCAGCCAGACGCCTCAGGAGAGTGAAGAAAAGGCATATGAGTATGGTATTGCCGATGTGATGCACAAGCCTTTTGAGCCCAGCATCGTCAAGAGACGTGCCAATAATATTATTGCGCTCTATCAGAGTCAGCGTAATATGGAGATCAAACTGAAGGAGCAGGAGATTACGATCCGCGAGCAGGAGAAGACACTGCGTGAGAACAATGAGTTCCTGATTGACGCGCTCGGTTCCGTGGTGGAGTTCAGAAGCGTGGAGACAGGTGATCATGTCAAGCGTATCAAATACCTGACCAGGATCCTGTTAAAATATCTTGCGAAGTATTTCCCGAAGTACAATCTTACGCCATTGCAGATTGACCAGATTGCCAGGGCTTCTGCACTGCACGATATCGGTAAGATTGGCATCCCGGATTCTATTCTGCTTAAGCCGGGCAGGCTGACACCGGAAGAGTTCGAGATCATGAAGACACACACCACGATCGGTTGTGAGATCTTAGAGTCTTTCCGGACGTCATATACGGATGATTTCTATCAGTATTGCTATGATATCTGCCGTTATCATCATGAGAGGTGCGATGGGAAAGGGTATCCGGATCACCTGGTAGGGGATGAGATACCGATCAGTGCACAGATTGTTTCCATTGCCGATGTATATGAGGCACTGGTAAGCGAGAGAGTATACAAGAGCGCATACAGCAATGCTGAGGCATATAAAATGATTTTGGATGGGGAATGTGGACAGTTTTCGGATGATGTCATCGAGTGCTTTAAGCTAGCCAAAGAAGACTTCTTTAACATTGTGGAAGTCATAAATATGTTTAATTTTACGTGACGTGAGTCAGATGATGAGGACTGTAAAACAGAAGGGTTTTGTTTTGCAGTCTTTTTCTAAAAGGAGGGTAAATCAATGGAAGAAAAATTTAAAAATCAGTTGGCAGAAAGCGGCGCGGATGTGGAGACCACGCTCAAGCGGTTTATGGGGAATGAAGCTATATACCAGAAATTTTTAGGTAAGTTTCCGGATGATCCGAACTATGTCAATCTGGGCAAGAATCTGGAAGAAGGCGCCTATGTAGCAGCTTATGAATGCGCGCATGCCTTAAAGGGCGTGGTGGGCAATCTGGGTCTTACTCCCATTTTTGAGCGGGTATCTACCCTGGTGGAGGAACTGCGCAACAAGGCCCCGGAAGAGGTGAACGCGGAGCGTGCGGCAGAAGAGTGGCAGGAAGTCAAGAAGGTGTACGAACAGTTCATTGCGATCATCAAAGAGAATATGCCCTGATAACTGTCGTAAATGCTTGAAATGATGGGAATTTAGTACTAGAATAATAGCAAAGTGTTTTGGGGTGGAGAGAATGGAATTTGAATGGATAAATTCTCGAATTGCGGATGAGACAATTGAGTTGGTCCTGCTCTTCAATGAGCAGGGAAATATCCTTTACGGGAACAGGACAGCGGCGGCTAAACTCGAATTTGATAAGGATAAATTGACCAAATGCAGCATGTCACAGATATTTCGGCAAGATTTCCCCGATACTGGTGAAGGGTTTTTGACCTTTGTCAAAAATTGTATGAAGGGCGTCAAGGAGATGACAATGTACCGGAGTAACAATTCCTGTTTCTCCGTCAATGTCCGTATCCAGCCTGCGGAGGAGACAGATGTTTATCTGCTCCTTGCGGAAGATATCAGCGCACAGAAGAATCTGAATATGCGGATTCGGGAACTGAAGGAAAAGGAAGGGGAGAACAATCGCGTTAAGAATCAGTTTACCGCGAATGTCACCCATGAACTGCGGACGCCTGTCAATGGCATTAAGGGGCATGCCCTGGAACTTCTTGAGGAGGTGCAGGACGACAGTCAGAAAAGAACCCTGGATATTATTGTAAGCTGCTGCGATAATATGTCGGCCATCATCAATGATGTGCTGGATTTTGCAAAGCTTGAATCGGGCAAATTCGCCATAGAAGAGAAAGAATTTGATTTTTATAAGATGATGGATAAGGTGATCGCTACGCACAGTGCGGTGGTCAACAAGAAAGAACTCCATCTGAATGTGGATATTGACGAGAAGATACCACAGTTTCTGATCGGAGATGAACTGCGGCTGACGCAGATTTTGAACAATCTTTTATCCAATGCCATCAAGTTTACGACCGTGGGATATGTGAGTGTCATGGTGGGCAAGACCAGGCAGGTGAATGACGAGGTGGAGCTGTTCTTTATGGTCAGGGACAGCGGGATCGGTATCTCACCCAAGGAGCAGGACAGACTTTTCCAGAGTTTCAGCCAGGTGGATGCTTCGATCACCAGACGTTTTGGTGGGACAGGGCTTGGGCTTGTGATCACCAAACAGCTGGTGGAACTCATGAACGGGGATATTCACGTGGAAAGTGAGAAAGGCAGAGGCAGTACTTTCTCTTTCTCCGTGAAATTAAAGACGAACCAGGTGGCAGATGACAAACAGGGTCAGGTCTATGTGAACTGGGCAGAACAGGTGAACCAGGAAGACAGTAAGGGCACTGACCTGATCATGCAGTTCGGTGCGGCGGAAAACAAAGAAGAATTAAGGAAACGTATGGATAAACTGGTGCTGTCCATAGAACTTGGCGCCTGGGATAAGGCGGAAATGCTTGCTTCCACAGTCAAGACGCTGGTGGAGCAGGGGGATGATGACCTGAAGCGTCAGGTGCTGCGCATGGAGATGGCTATCAGGAAATCCAATCATGATAAGAGCATGGATATGTATGAGAAACTGAAGGCAGCTATTACGGAACGCGTTGGGGAATTTTAAACAGAGAAAGGAAGAAGAATGGAAGCGGAATATGCTAAGCGGGAAACTCCCATAATTCTGATCGTGGACGACATCAGTGTGAATGTGGCAATCTTGGAAAATATGCTCACCCATGAGGGATATGAGACAATGAGTGCCTTGAATGTTCAGGAGGCGCTTGGTCTGATCAGGCAGACCAAACCTTCGTTGATCTTGTCTGACTTATCCATGCCGGAGGTGGACGGCCTGGAGTTTTGTAAGATGTTAAAGAGAGATCCGGCCACCAGGGATATTCCTTTTATCTTCATCACAGTGCTTAACACCAGCATGGAGAAAGAGGAGGCTTTTAAGGCGGGAGCCGTGGATTACATTCCCAAACCTTTCGATAATGTGGAAGTTCTTATGCGGGTGAGCAATCATCTGAACGGTTATCGGATGCGGCAGGAGATGGCCAACTATAACCGGATGATGCATCATCTGGTGGAGGATCAGGAAAAGCAAATAGAAAGCTCACAGGCAAATACGTTGATGGCACTGGCCAAGATCATGAAGAGAAGAAACGATGATATGGGCAGACACCAGGATCATGTGAGTTATAACTGCGGTATTCTGGCACAGGGACTTCAATTCCTGCCGGCATACGAGGATGTGATCACGGATCAGTTTGTGGAGGCCATCGGCATTGCAGCCAGATTGCATGACATTGGCAGGTTTATGATGTCAGACAGGGAAGAGGAGGAGAAAGCACCTCTGACCAGACATGACATGGAATATGCGAAGACCTGTTCCGAAGAAGGCGCAGAGATTTTGAAAGAACTCTGCGGAGATCAGGCCGGCGGTTACTTCTTATCGATGGCAGTCAATATTGCCAAGTATCACCACGCATATTGGGACGGGTCAGGGTATCCGGATCTTGCGGGTGATGAGATTCCTCTGGAGGCACGAATCGTAGCGCTTGCCAATGATTTTGACAATCTGGTGTCCGAGACTTTGGAAACCGGCGTTGGAAGCGTAGAGGAATGTGTAGAACAGATTGACGGGAAAGGAGGAATTCTTTACGATCCGGATGTTGTGAACGTTTTTAACAAGATTTGGAGACAGATGAGAACAAATTGACTTTTATGTCGTAGTGTGCTTTAATTAAAGGTGGTAATTTGGGGAGGCAGAAGAAGTGATTACCGACAGCGAATTTCAACGGATTGTTACTTATGTAAAGAAAAATTACGGAATTGATTTAAGCCAGAAAAGAGTTCTGGTTGGCGGCCGGCTGGAAAATTATCTGGCGCGCAACGGTTATGCCAATTATGATGAGTATATGGCGAAAGTCGAGAAGAACCCCAAAGGTTCGGAAGCTACTGACCTGGTCAACATTTTGACGACTAACCATACATATTTTATGCGGGAAAGCGAACATTTTGAATTTATGAAAAATGTGGCGCTTCCATGGGCAAAAGCGAAGGCCATGGCGACAAAAGACCTGCGGATCTGGTGCGGTGCATCTTCTACGGGGGAGGAACCCTATACGCTGGCCATGGTCATTCAGGATTATCTGGGGATTGAGCATAAGTCGTGGGATGCCAGACTGTTAGCAACAGATATTTCCAAACGTGTTCTGGAACATGCGATGAAAGGCGTATATTTGGGAGAACATATCGAGCCGCTTCCGGAGAACTGGAAACGTCATTACTTTAAGCAGATCAGCCCGGAAGAGTTTGTGGTGAAGGATGATTTAAAGAAGGAAGTGATCTTCAGACAGTTTAACCTGATGGATCCGCTTCCCTTTAAAAAGAGATTCCATATTGTCTTTCTGCGGAATGTGATGATCTATTTTCAGGATGACACAAAATATCAGCTTATACAGAGGATATATGATCATATGGAACCGGGTGGGTATCTCTTCATCGGACTGACGGAAAGGCTGGACCGCCGTATGATGAAATTTAATTATGTTCAGCCGTCAATTTATAGAAAGTAGGAGACCA
>CAMNXA010000030.1 GCA_946566685.1 uncultured Lachnospiraceae bacterium | reverse complement strand
CTAAATGTTTTCAAAAGAAGCCCCCAAAGTCCATTTACTCTATTCTATGACCCGGCGGCATCTGAAGTGCCTTTCCACCTTTGGAAAATCAATCCTGTACTTTATATTATACAAATATGTGGTGTAAAATTCAATATAGCGCAGGTATTTTTATGAGAATGCCCATATCCGCTTACCCCAAAAGAAATTCCGCCATCACATAATTACTGACATCAATCCCCCTGTCGGTCAATTTGACCCGCCCGCTTTCCTCTTGCATCAGTCCCTGAGACATCATTTTGGCCAGTACCGGGCCATATACGGCTTCCATTTCCTGTCCAAATTTATCATAAAAAGCCCGGCCGTCCACGCCGCACATCATTCGCAGGCCCAGAAACATGAATTCTTCCATCTGCTCCTCTGTCGTAAGAACATGGGCTCCCGGAAAATGTCTGTAGGGCAGATTATCCTCCTGACTTGTCACATAATCCTTATATTCTTTCATGCTTTCCGGCATACTCCACCGCACGTCCCGCACCATGGAAGCAGCCCCCAGGCCAAATCCCACATAATCCCCCCGCTGCCAGTATACCTGATTATGACGGCAGGCAAACCCCTCTCTGGCATAATTGGAAATCTCATACCGCCGGTATCCCTTTTCCCCCAGATATTCTTTCGTCATCTGGTACATCTCTCTGTCTTCTTCCTCTGTCGGAAAATGGTACTGTTCTCTCCTGTCATATAATGGCGTTCCCTCTTCCAGGATCAGGCTGTAGGCAGAGATATGTTCCGGCAAAAGCGCTGTCACCCGTTCCAGACTTTCCCGGTAGGATGTTATGCTCTGCCCCGGCAGGGCAGCCATCAGATCAATATTGATATTGGCAAATCCTGCTTCTCTGGCCGCCTGATAGGTATGCAGAAACACCTCATAACTATGAATCCTTCCGATACGCACAAGTTCCTCATTCCTGGCGGACTGCAAGCCAATGCTAAGGCGATTAATGCCATATGTTATATAATTTTTCAATTTTTCTGCTGTTGCAGTGCCGGGATTACATTCTATGGTAATTTCCGCCCCGTCTGCCATCCGGTAATTCTCCCTGACAGCCCGCAGGATCCGTCCTGCCTCCTCTGTCGGCAACAAAGAGGGCGTACCGCCGCCCAAAAAAACAGAGACCACCCTGTGATCTCTGTAAAACACCGAATCCGTTTTGATCTGTCTCAACAATAAGTTTACATAACTTTCCATTTCTGCCGCTGACGCAGCATAAGACAAGAAATCACAGTAGAGACATTTCCTGACACAGAAAGGAATGTGTATATATATGCTTAAATCTCTCATCTGTAATGTCCGCCTTATGTTCCGTTCTATTTATCATCCAGTTTGAGCACGCTCATAAATGCGCTCTGCGGAATCTCCACATTGCCTACCTGACGCATCCGCTTCTTGCCCTCTTTCTGCTTTTCCAGAAGTTTCTTTTTCCGCGTGATATCGCCACCGTAACATTTGGCGAGGACATCTTTGCGCATGGCTTTGACTGTCTCCCTGGCAATGATCTTGCCGCCCACCGCCGCCTGGATCGGTATCTCAAAAAGATGTCTGGGAATCTCGTCCTTTAGCTTCTCACACATCTTCCGGCCTCTCTCATAGGCGCTGTCCGCGTGAACGATGAAGGAGAGCGCATCCACCTCATCGTGATTGATCAGAATATCCAGCTTCACCAGGCTGGACTGCTCATACCCCTTCAACTCATAATCAAAGGAAGCATATCCCCTGGACCTGGATTTCAGCGCATCAAAGAAATCATAAATAATCTCGTTCAAGGGCAGTTCGTATTTTAAAAGGGCTCTGGTGGACTCAATGTATTCCGTACTGATATAGCGGCCCCGCCTCTCCTGACAAAGCTGCATGATCGACCCGATAAACTCCGTGGTCACCATGATCTCGGCGCTCACCACCGGCTCTTCCATATAATCTATCTCGGAAGGATCCGGCAGATTGGAGGGATTGGTCAGTTCAATCATATCCCCGTTGGTCTTGTACACCCTATAAATAACACTTGGTGCGGTTGTCACCAGATCCAGGTTATATTCCCTCTCCAGACGTTCCTGTATGATCTCCAGATGCAAAAGTCCCAGAAATCCGCAGCGAAATCCGAACCCAAGGGCAATGGATGTCTCCGGTTCATAATTTAAGGAAGCATCATTCAATTTCAGCTTCTCCAGCGCGTCACGCAGATCCGGATATTTGGCCCCATCCGCCGGGTACATACCGCAGTAGACCATGGAATTGACCTTCTTATAACCAGGCAGAGGTTCCGCACAGGGATTGTCCAGATCCGTCACCGTATCACCTACGGCAGTATCCTTCACATTCTTGATGGAAGCCGTCAGATAACCCACCATGCCGGCACTCAGTTCCTCACAGGGGATAAACTGTCCCGCTCCAAAATATCCTACCTCCACCACTTCCGCCGTGGCGCCGGTCGCCATCATCTTGATCGAAGTGCCTTTGCGCACCCGGCCTTCTTTGATCCGGCAAAACACGATCACACCTTTATAAGAATCATACACCGAATCAAAAATCAACGCCTTAAGCGGTGCATCCGGGCTGCCCTGGGGTGCAGGTACCTTATGCACGACAGCTTCCAGGACTTCCTCGATGCCGATACCGTTCTTGGCTGAGATCAAAGGCGCATCCTGCGCTTCAATGCCAATCACATCCTCAATCTCGTTCTTAACCCGCTCCGGCTCAGCGCTTGGCAGGTCAATCTTATTGATCACCGGAAATACATCCAGGTCATGATCCAGCGCCAGATAGACATTGGCCAATGTCTGGGCCTCGATTCCCTGAGCCGCATCTACCACCAGGATCGCACCGTCACAGGCCGCCAGGCTGCGGCTCACCTCATAATTAAAATCTACATGGCCGGGCGTGTCTATCAGATTGAATATATATTCCTTGCCGTCCTTGGCCTGATAGATAATACGTACCGTCTGGGCCTTGATGGTGATACCCCGCTCCCGCTCCAGTTCCATATTATCAAGCACCTGAGCCTGCATTTCCCTGCTGGTCAAAAGTCCCGTCTTCTCTATGATCCTGTCCGCCAATGTGGACTTACCATGGTCTATATGGGCGATAATACAAAAGTTCCTGATTCTGCTCTGCTCTATGTCTGCCATATACTTCCTCCCTGATCACTCTCATATGGAGAAAGTATATCAAATCCAATAAAAGATGTCTACTCTCATCTCTCCGGCTCCTTCCCGCTTAAGACCATATGCAGCACATGGGCCAAAGGATCACATGCGTTATGTATTTCTTCCTCCGTATTATTCTGGGCTCCCAGTTCGATCAGCAGCGTTTTCGGACACAGATGCATATTATAACGATAGGCTTTCAGGTAAATCCTGCGTGCAATCCCCGGATAATATTCATTACAGACCGTCTGCATCTGGAAAGAAAAGGCCAGGTTATCTTCCAGATAAGGATTTTCCAGATAAGATATCTCTCCCTTCCTGGTACGGCTCAACCCGTTGAAGAACATGAACTGTGCGGTGGGTCTGCCCTGTAGGTTCATCACCAGACGCCTGTCTGCCGGCATCGCATCCCGATGAAGGTCTATCACCACCTCAATGGATGGATTATCCTTGAGCAGTTGCTCAATCTCCGGCAGAGAATTGCTGTAGGCATAATCCCTGTCCGCATCATAGCAGGCTGTGTGATGCAGTACATTATACCCGTACCGTTCACGCAAAACAGACGCCAGATACTCGCCTGCACCCAGGATCCCGCTGTTCTCATCCCCCGGTATCGAATCCACAAAGGCTTCCTGGGAATGGGTGTGATAGATCAGAATCTGCGGTTCTTCCGCGCTTCCATGGATACGCATGTCCCTGGAAAGAAGTTCTTTCGCTTCCAGAAGATCTTCCCCGGCTTTCGTAGTGCTGTCCACCGCATAAAAGGCCTTGATCAGTTCATCGTAATCTGCAAGGCCCTCCCACTGATAGCGGAAACTCTTCTCTGCCGCCGGCTGAAAAAGTATGGCCTCCTCTGACTCATCGCTTACATTTTCCTGGGACTGCTCCGATAAATAACGCTCGTTTTCTTTTAGCAATTCGTTTTCCATGCCCTGCTCCAGATGCATGGCGTCATCCCCATACTCCAAATCACCCTCGTCAATCGACTTACGATCCTCATCACTGCCCTCCAGCACAAGCAGTCTGGCATAATCACTCTCCGTCACATACTCCTGATCGTCTGCTTCCTCCAGATAAAAGAGAAACACCGGATATTCCAAAAGCACTCCCCTGGTAAGCATATCCCCCTGAAAAGCGCTGCTCTTTCCCTCATTCATCCTGCTGATCACAGGAAGATAAGGCTCCATTACCATTTCTTTCACCCAGTCCAAAAGCGGCCCTTGTCCCTTTTGGGTCTTCTCTTTCTCCTGAACCCACTCTTTCAGAACAAAGAAAAGCGATATGGCCGCAAGTAGTATTAAAATTATCCTGGGAATTTTCTTTTTGATGTCCATACTAAGATATATGCAGTAAGGACATGACTTCATGCCATCCGCTAGAAGATCAGTGCCTTGTTGATCCCGTCACAGAGAATGTGGCTGATCTGCTGAATCTGCTGATCCACATCCTTAGTCGTCACGTACATATTATTCAGTTCCGTCAAAGTTGCCGGCCGTTCTCCCATGGCATCTCCCACGATCGTAGCCGCATCCACCACGGTAGGCACCCCCAGCGCCAATACCGGCACATGAAGTGTCTCCTGTGTGATAGCGTTCCTGTGGTTTCCCACGCCGGAACCGGGATGGATTCCTGTATTCGTAATCTGTATGGTACGGTTCAGGCGCTTCGTGGAACGAGCCGCCAGCGCATCTATCACAATTACCACATCCGGCTTCGTCTCATTGATAACGCCCTTGATGATCTCCGCTGACTCCATGCCTGTCTTAGCCATGACCCCCGGCACCAGACTGCTCACCAAATGCATTTTGGACTGATTATATGCCACCTTCCCATACTCTTTTACAATATGCCTGTTAACAAAGAGATTATCTGCCACATTGGGCCCCAGAGAATCCGCAGTCACCTCACGGTTGCCGAGTCCCACCACCAGAATGGACTGTTCCTTATCCGGATCCGGCAATATATTGCGAATCTGGGCCGCCAGAATCTCCGAAATTTCCTGATGATAATCTTCTTCCGGTTCCGTCATGGCCGGCGCCTCCAGCGTGATATAGGTTCCCATTGGTTTGCCCAGCGCCTTGGCGCCGTTCTTCGTCTCAATGAGAACCCTGGTAATATGCACATCTGCTTCTTCATCATACTCTTCTTCTACGATAACACCATGTAGTTCAGACTCTTTTTCTCCAATACCTTCTCTGGCTTCCAACGCCAAGTCCGTCCTGACATTTGACCAGCTGTTCATATCCTGCTCCTTCCTTCCCGCGCCTACATAAAACTGCTGCCTACAGCATCTTATGTTATATTTATATGCGTTTTCCTTTTACTTGCCTATTTTCTTTTCTATTTTTTGCAAAAATAAACAAATTATGTATTGACATCACCATTCCCATAAACTAATATAATATACGTGTGTTTCCATTAAAACGTCCGTGTCCGGCTTTAATGAGACACGTCTATAATACATTCAGTCAATCCTGACAGAAGGAGCATAGGAGGTGTAATTATGGCAAATATCAAATCTGCAAAGAAGAGGATCCTGGTAAACAAGACCAAAGCGGACAGAAATAAAGCAATCAAGTCCGGCGTCAAGACAGCAATCAAGAAAGTGAATGCTGCCATCGAGGCTAATGATAAAGAAGCGGCAAAGAGCGCACTGCTCGCTGCTACTTCCGCTATTGACAAGGCGACTAAGAAAGGCGTTTACCACAAGAATACATCTGCAAGGAAAGTATCCCGTCTTGCGATTGCCGTTAATAAAATGGCCTGAAGAAAATTCCTGTGGAATTATCTTCGCGAGATCCGCTTCGCGGACTCGGATGAGAACCTAAAGTTGAGACAAATAAAAAACAACCCATACCGTCTTGTGGGTTGTTTTTTTAATGCCCAGATCGAGCACCACAACGAGGTCCCGTTCCCGAGGCTGCGAAGCAGTCCTCGAGATCGAGCCACGCTCGATCTGCTAGCGGCTATGACCGCCGCCTCCGTGATGGCCGCCTCCGCCACCACCTCCACCGCTGTGGCCGCCCCCGCCGCTGCTGCTCCTCTGAATCTTTCGCTGTGTCACAGTCTTTCTTATAAATCGGTCTTCATGAACCCGGAATGTTGGCTTGCCGCCAGCCACATATGTGACTGCCGTTGTGGTTCTTTTACCCCGCTTGGAATTCCAGTTGCCTGCAATAAATATAACAGCCGATATTATTCCAACCAGCCAGTATGCAATGCGCGGCACATAAAGGCTAAAGACATTGATTCCCAGCATATCGTGATAGAAATCATTGACATAGGTCTTATAAGCCCGATAGGGATTTCTCTCCACATAACGGTAAACATTGTCCAGAATATGATTTACCTGAACCGAAGAGTATGCATACTTGGCCTTTCCCGTAGTGCAAAACCATGTGTAGACACTGCCATCATCCTCCCGGAACCAGTTATCCACCAGTACCACACCGTCACCGTCCGGCCTGTCATACCCAAATCCATTTGTCTCCCAGAACTGTTCCGCATAAACCCTCACGAACTGATCATAGCTTACCCCCGGTTCAATCTCCCTGGCATATTCTTTCAGGGACTCGTTCAGGGTGATCAGCACGATATCGCATCCGGTCTGTTTCTCTCTTTTGGCGATCAGCTTCTCAAGTTTCTGCTCCTCTTTGTCCGACAGCACCTCACCGTAATCAAATACCCTCTGCTCTGTGGCACATTCCTGATTCGTCCTCTGGTAATCCGCCACCCTGGCGATACCCCAATGCCCGACATGGAGAACTAACAGCAAGATTCCCAGCACAGCCAGGATAATATAGATCCATTTAAAATATCGAAAATACTCTCTCATCTGCCCGCCTCCCCTATAAAATCTCCAATGCCCACACAAGCATATAGCCTGCTGCCGTCACAGCTGCCAGTACGGAAGCCGCATAGGAGAGCACTTTCGCTTTAGATACCGGTGTGGTACCGATCACCTTCCCGGTCTGTCCATTGACATGATACTGGTACGTCTGTCCTTTATAATGATACAAATACTGCCATACCGGCATCAGCGCATAATGGACGCCGTTTCTTGAAAGGTTCAGATCATTTCGAAAGGGTCTCACATGGCTGTATCCTCCTAAAGAAGCCTGCATCATCTCCTG
Source organism: uncultured Lachnospiraceae bacterium (assembly GCA_946566685.1). Lineage (GTDB taxonomy): Bacteria > Bacillota > Clostridia > Lachnospirales > Lachnospiraceae > UBA3282. The sequence goes on along the minus strand of CAMNXA010000030.1, from coordinate 29,437 downwards.
GGAGGAATTCCTGGCCTTGACCTGCGCCCTGCCCTCCAATTCCGGTGCGCTCTGGTTATAAATCTCCCCATAGAAACCTGACATATATTTGGGATTAAATCCTTCCAGTTTCTGATAATGATAGGGTTCCATCAGATCCATGATCCCATCATCCATGGCATAGGAAGCATCCACCGGAATCCTGTCAAAGTCCACTGCCATTCTGCGAAGCACCTCATAATAAGAAGTTTCTGTATATTCCGTATCCCCGCTGGTCCAAGTCCTTACCTTGATACCCTCCCCGGCATAATCGTAATCCGCTTCGTAATCATAAAGCCAGAAAGGCACATAAATTCCTTCCATCTTTTCCAGACTCTTAGCGGACATAAAATCCGAAGGCGTAAACAATCTTTTGGAAAATTCATGATCCATTGCTGCTACCGCCGCCTGCCTGCTCACACAAAAGGGAAGGATCATATGAGGCTCATAAACTCCTTCCACGCGCTCATTTAAAACCAAATAACTGCCGCAGTGTTCACAGCGACACGCAGATATGTAATCCTTCACCTCAATGGGTGCGCCGCAGTTGACGCACTGTGTCATGGAATGATTGTCAATCCTGTCCTCACTGTCTGTCCCTTCACAGTGCGGACAGTACATAATTCCCCTGCTGGGTTCATAAACCACGTTGCCGCCGCAGTTTTTGCACTTAAATAACATCCATTCTCCCCCTGTTTTTATGATATCCGTAACTCAGGATACCGATATTTCATCTCGCTTCATACTATCTATATTCTCGTCCTGCCAGATTCCTATCCTATTTTATCAGATATCTCTATAAAATGACAGCCTTCTTTTACAGGACTGTTTATTCCCTGCCGCGTTTTGCCTTTCTGTAAACTGTCAGCACACAGATTCCCATAAATACCAGGGTAATCCCCACCGTAAGAATCACAGATATCCTGCTGCCCGCCCCAAAGATCAGGCCAAAGGCCTCCCGCAGGCTGGCTGCTCCAAAGAGAGCAAAAATTGCAAAGGAAAGGTTATTCAAAAGTCCCGCCGGCATCTTACTCTTTAAGACCACTCCCACGATCAGGCCGATCAGATCCGCCAAAATCAGTCCCAATGTGCATCCAAAGAATACATAACTCGCGTTAGCAAAATTGTGATCCGTGTACGTTGCTGCCAGTGTGATCGCAGACAGCTGTGTTTTATCCCCCAGTTCTCCAATGAAAAAGGAAATGAAGATGCCAAGAATCGGGCCAAAACGATGCTTTATCTCGTTCTCCTCTCCGTCATCATCTTCACCCCTGAGCGTACTGTAAGCAAACCAGAAGAAAGCAAGCGCCGCCGCTATTTTGATGACCCGCATATCCAGATAACTGCCGAGGGCCGCTCCCACTCCTACTGCCAGCAGATTCAGCACTGCCGTGGCAAGCCAGGTCCCCGTCAGAATGTGAGGAATCTTATATTTCCCCGCCATCGCCACTAAAAGCAGCTGGGTCTTATCCCCCATCTCTGCTATAAAGATCGTTGCCAGCACTGTCAAAAAAATGATCATGACCAATCCTCTCTTTCTTATCCTAGGTGTTTTTACGCATGCGTCTTCTCATATTTTCATACGAAAAGGGACAGATACTATACGGTATCTATCCCTTAAAATCCGCTCAAGACACACGTACAGCACTCCGCCATACATGAGTCTCATCAATTAAGATATACCAGATATCAGCCCCAAACAGCCTCCATCAGTATGTTGGCATACCGCGTCTGATCCTGCCAGACGCCGACTACTCCCTCATATATTATAGTATTCTATTATAATGGAACTGGAACCCAGCGTCAATACCGTCTGTCACTCCCGGCCATCCCAACAGTATGTACACAGCTTACATTTATCAATGCCAACCGAAGCTATCATATCATCCAGCCTGTGATAACGAAGTGATGTGAAGTTAAGTTTTTCTCCAATCTTCTTAAGCATCTCCTTATATTCACTGCTCTCCGGATTCGCATAGACCGAGAGATTCGGATACTTGTTATCGCCCTCCAGTTCCTGGATCACCCGGCGGGCAATCAATTCCATCTCCGAAGTGGAGCGGGAAAAATTCAGATATTTACAGCCAAAGAGAAGCGGCGGACAGGCCGGCCTGATATGCACTTCCCTGGCACCGCTCTGATACAGGAACTCCGTGGTTTCCCGAAGCTGCGTCCCCCGCACAATGGAATCATCAATCAGAAGCAGACTGCGGTCTTTGATCAGATCATGCACCGGAATCAGTTTCATCTTTGCGATCAGATCACGCTTACTCTGAATTGTGGGCATGAACGACCTTGGCCAGGTCGGTGTGTATTTGATAAAGGGCCTGGAAAAAGGAATCCCCGACTCATTGGCATAGCCAATGGCATGAGCCGTCCCGGAATCCGGCACTCCCGCCACGATATCCGGCTTCACGTCATCCCGTTTTGCCAGCATAGCGCCGCAACGGTAACGCATCTCCTCCACACTGACTCCCTCATAGGAAGAAGTCGGATACCCATAATAAATCCAAAGGAAAGTGCAGATCTTCATATCCTTGCCCGGCGCTGCCAGTGTTCTGACGCCTTCCGGTGTCACAACCACAATCTCTCCCGGTCCCAGTTCCCGTTCCGGCTTATAACCCAGATTCAAATAGGCAAAGCTTTCAAAAGATATGCAACAGGCGTTATCTTTTATGCCAATGGTCACCGGTGTGCGGCCATAACGATCCCTCGCCGCATAAATCCCCTTCTCCGTCATGATCAGCATTGTCATGGAACCATCAATCAGTTCCTGCGCATACTGCATTCCCTCAATCAGATTGTCTTTCTGATTAATAACAGCTGCTACTAATTCCGTGGCATTGATATCTCCCCCGCTCATCTCCAGGAAATGTCCCCTGCCATTCTTAAAAATCTCCGATACGATCTCATCTTTATTATTGATCTTACCAACCGTGGTGATGGCGTAAGTACCATGATGAGAGCGAATGATCAATGGCTGCGGTTCATAATCAGAAATACACCCTATGCCCAGCGTGCCATGCATCTTGTTGACATCTTTATCGAATTTGGTACGAAAAGGCGTGTTCTCGATATTATGGATTGCCCGGTCAAACCCCTCTTCCTTACTGTAAAGTGCCATGCCGGCCCGCCTTGTTCCCAGATGGGAATGATAATCCGTCCCAAAAAACAGATCAAATATACAATTCTCCTTTGATGCCACTCCAAAAAAACCGCCCATGATGTCCTCCTGTTTTCAATCTAACCTACGTCAACTGCTCTATTGACCGCCTGCCAGCTCCGCTGTGCATCCATATCACGGCTGATGCCGCTCATAAATCTCACAGCCACACCGTCCCCGCTCCTTCACACGTTGGAGCACTTCTCTGGCACGTCCATACAGACTCTTAAATTTCTCCCCGGCCTCCCCCAGCGCCACCCCGGCGCTCAACGTAACCACCGGCATATCTTCCCCCAGATGCATCAGCTTATCATTCAACTGCGCAATCCGTCTGCGGATACCATCCACATGTTCCACCGAAAGCCCTCTGATCCAGAGTGCAAATTCGTCTTCCCCCAGTCTCCCGATACTATCACAGTTCCTGAAATTCTCCCGCAGCATAACAGCCACATTTTGCAGAACCCGATCGCCCGTATTCCGCCCGAAACGTTCATTGATCTCCTTCATCCAGTCCACATCCAGAATCAGGAGACACCCCTGTACGCCTTCTTCCTGCAAAGCTGCCTCCACTGTCTTTTGAAAATATTTCCGCTCCGCCACGCCGGTGAGCGCATCGCTTTCCCTGTCACCGAACAATCGGTTCGCGGGACTCGTCCGTCCCTTATACTGTGTATCCTTTGACCTGCCACGATGCCACAGTATATTTTTCATCGCATGTCGCCTCCTGTTACTGGGTTACGTCCTCCCATTCCATTAAGTGCCGTCTCTTTTACAGTATAGCAAACTCCCCTATCGAAAGCAAGAATTCTCATTTCCCCCAAGACATCTCAATTTACACAGAACAACTCTTGTATTTCACACTCCAATCCGGTATTATATACCATACAGTAACAGTGCGGTTATGTCCATATTCTATACGATTGCTGTATGTTTATATTTCATACAATCACTGTCAGCTATACTTATATTCAACACAGTCACTGTACAGTTAATATCCACAGGCAGGAGGCACAGACAAATGAAAGACAAATTCCTCACCATTGGCCAGTTTGCATCCATGCACGGCATCAACAAAAAGACCCTGATGTGGTATGACGAGATCGGCCTCTTAAAACCGGCCGCCATCCACCCGGAAAACGGCTACCGCCTTTATACCTACTATCAGAGTCCCATTTTGGAGACCATCCTTTTGTTGCGAGAACTGGATGTGTCCATCGGAGAAATACAAAGTTTCATGGAAGACCGCTCTGCCGCCAGCCTGAAAGCCCTTCTGGATGAGAAGATCACCGACCTGGACCGCAATATCACGCATCTACAGGCGCTGCGGGAAACTTTATGCACCCACCATCAAAATATGGTCACGCTGCTGACCATGGATCTGGATCGGATTGATATTGTAGAGAAGGAAGCACGCTGTCTGGTCACAGTAGATATTGACGAAGACACCACCTTTGAACAGGAAGTGGAACTGATCACTGCTGAAACCTTAAAATATCAACTCGGACGGCTTCACCACGCTTCCTATGGTTCCATGATCCCTGTTGCCAGCCTGCAAAATGGGAAGTACGATGATTATTCCAAACTTTTTATTGAGATACCTTTCCTCAGGCAAAATGACAGCCTTCCCATACAGCCCGCCGGAAAATATCTCAGGGCTTTTCACAAAGGCGATTGGGACAAGATGCCCCTGCGTTACCAGGCAATCTTTGATCATGCGGCAAAACAGGGGCTGACTTTGACAGGTTATGCTTATGAAATGGGCATCAATGAAAATGTGGTTGACCGGATTGAAGACTACATAGTACAGATTGAAATTCCAATCCTTTCCTGACCTCCTCGCACGTATCAGGGCAGAAAGCCTCAGACACCATCCGCAACTGCCCTGAAAAATTCCACATGTTTCAGTTCATAGCCTTTGGCCATAAAGTCCGGATCTGCGCTGGTCTTGACGATGATAACGCTCTTCGTTGGATTCACATAGATCCACTGGCCATAGACACCAATCGCCATGAACTCTCCCTCATCTCCCTCCGGCACCCACCACTGGTATCCATAGCCGATGGCATTATAGGCGTCATAGTTGGCACCCGGTTTGGAATAGGCTTCCCTGATATCCATGCTGTCTTTCACCCACTCTTTCGGCAGCACCTGCTCCCCGCGATAGTTCCCCTCATGCAGATACAATCTGGCAAAGCGGGCATAGTCCTCTAAAGATACACTCAATCCGCCCATCGCCAGTTCCGTACCGTTACTGAGTGTCCAGTAGGCATCGTGGGCGGCTCCGATCTTTTTCCACAGTTTCTCTTCCATAAATTCCGCCAGGCTGTATCCGGTGGCGTTGGTGATGACATTTCCCAGGATTTCCGTGTTAATGCTTAAATATCTCCGATAAGTATAGGGTTCTTCCTGTACGCCATACCCAGCGATCACTTCCATGGCAGGCTTGCCCATCAGGGTGCGCATGGAAAACCCGCTCATATCCGTATCCTCATTAAAATCAATACCGGAAGCCATCTTCAGGCATGCCCTGATAGGGATATTTTCCAGCGATGTGCCCACAAATTCCGGCACGTACTTCCCAATTGGATCCTCTATGCTCTCCACATACCCTTCTGAGACGGCAATCCCCATCAGCGCCGACACAAAAGACTTGCCCATGGAATTGGATGAAAACAGCGTATCTTCATCCCCGCCCATAAAATACTTTTCATATTTGATGACATCATCCCGGATGACCAGCATGGCGGTGGTCTTCGTATCTTCCATAAATTTTTCAGTGGCATAGAAACTGTCTTCATACATATACCCGTCTGCCAGCACAATGTTTTCTTCCCGCGGGAACTGGAAAACCTCCTCTCCCCTGGCTATCTTCTTCACCGGCTGTATCTCCGGCGTGTGCTGAAAGGTGTGCGCCAGATTCTTGTCCTTGAAACTGTTTAGGGAAACATAGATCGTCTTTATCTTATCCCCAAAAAACAATAATCCTACCCCGATTCCAACAACGATAACAGCTGCCGCAATACCTATCCATTTCATTTTCATCATGACCTTTCCTCCTTGTACGTTTTGGTTTAACATCAGTCTAATCCGTACAGTAACTGTATGGTCAAGAGGATTTTTAAAAAATTATAAAATATTGCCCGAGAAAAACCAGAAAAAATGCTTCCGTCTTGCATCCTGATATCCGCTGTGCTACACTGATACTTAAGAACTACAATCTTTTTTATTTAAGAAGGAGGGAGATTCCCATGTCAATCAGAAAGCTGTTACGCACGATTGTGGCAGTCACACTGATATCCGTTCTTTTTGTCACCCCGGTTTCTGCTCATGGGCATCATCATCGTCAGACAGCAGCGGCGACATCAACCACAACAACAGCCGCAACAGTGACCGATACCAGCTGCCCGGTATGCACCGTGGAAGGGTGCACCGAAACCGGAAGGCATACCCATGACGGATGTGATTACTGCGGTTATGACCATGCGGACGGATACTGCGATGGTACCTGTGCAGCTGTCAGCACGACCACCACATACTGCGGACGCGGCGGCGGACATCACGGATGTCATCGCTGATAACAGAAAACTGAAGACGAAATGGGGGTATCGCAAAATCATCCTATTTGGTGATCGGGCGATGCCCCCTTTCATTTTATTAAAAAATTTGCTATCTTTAGCAAATCTTTATGTACTAAACTCATTTTTTTGTATATACTATCAATAACAGATTTTGTTTCTTTTATAAAATCTGTTGACTTTGCCGCGGTATTTGTTATAATAAATGCAACTCATCTAACATGATTAGAAGGAGAATCCGGTTTTCGCATAGCGATTACCGGCTTTTTTATACAATCTTTCTTTGATAATCCAAATAGTCTCTCTCGTAGTCATTCTTTGCACTAAGAAAGAAAATAGGAAATGCAGTAATAAATCTTACTCTTTTATCACTTATATCTTCTAATACAACGAGAAAATCTAATTCTTCCTCCTGATATCTTAAATAAATACGCCTTCTTTTCGTTCTCGAATGTATTTTTTCCCAATATTTAACCCTTGAATCATCATTATTATACATCTCAAGAACCTGTTTAATCCAATTAACTCTAATCGCACGATATATGCACTTTTCACGTTCCATACCATTTAACATAATTGACTTTTCTGCTGTAATACAATTGTTATCACATAGCGAAGATGTTATATCGTTATTACAAGGCAAAATATCCAACTTTCGTTTTGGCTCTATGCTGGCTGAATGCCAAAATATTTCTGCCTTATAGTCTAACCATTTCAATGGCACTAAAACTTCTCTCCCCTTTAGTAAAGGCTTATCTTCTTTTGGCGCCATAGTATGTTTAAAAACTTCATGACAACGATTTATAATATCTTCCATATTATTAAGATCCGAGATATCTATAGGGATTAACTTACTCATTTTTTCTTTCCTCACAACCTCTGGGACGCCATATAAACAAATTAAACTTCTGTTCATTCTTGGCTGTGCTCTTGTCCAAATTATACTTCTTTAGCAATTCTCTCACCATCAAAACCTTTCCTTCATTAGCATCTGCCACTTTATCCAATTGTCTATGATAAAACGCAAGCGCTCCATTAATCAAATCTGCCAATTGAAGAATTTCCGATTCTTTTGAATTTATTTGAACTATCTGCTTAATCACTTCCTGTCTGAAATCATATTTATTATTACACAATACTTCTCTAAGTTTTTGTATTCTTTTTCCACCTCTTGTATCCTTAATATCAACTAATATTTGATACTCGTTCATAGGATTAATTATAGTGTCAAGCATTAAAAAATACATTTTATAATACCACAAATCACTATCCCCATCATTGTACATTGCGTGGTCTAAACAATCTTTCCCAGTTGCAACCAGTCCGCGGTAATATAAATCTGGATTATTCTCAAAATATATTAATAAATCCAAATAAAAATCAATTTTGGAGGCAGATACCTTTGTCCATTTAATCTCAAATCTGCTATTCAATCCATGCCTTACTTTAATCTCTCTTATGTCATCAAAAATTTTTCTTTTCCTTTCTTCCGGACACCATGTTGCTCCTAACAACATGACGGGAGAGGCATCATTTTTTAAATGACAGCTTTCGTCACTATATATATTATATTTCATTCACTTTACCTTTCTCTATGATACTCATCAAGAAAAACAAAACTTTTAAAACAATGTCTAATACTCATTTCTTTCTCTTATGAAGCTATATATTTTCAATTCCATATTGCCTTGATAGTATTAAATGCAACATATCAAATACATATTGTGCATCTTCCTTATCAGCGTTTTTAGGCATATTGAGAACTGCATTTCTCCCATCTATAAATGGTATTGGCAATGATATCACATCTACCGACACCGCACTTTGTCCCAATGTCTGAGCAATATCTGCTCCCCCTGCTTCTTTTTCTCCTAAACGCTTTATGTCTTCTTCCTCTGTATTTAGCAGTTCACCTGAATTTCGCATAAAATCAGATATCGCTTCCAAATTAAGTTCAAGCCGCGTATATTGCCCTCTTCTTCCAATATACAGTTTTCCAAATCCAGCCGTTTCACACACTTTAAAAAAACAGACCGCTCTATCCTTCATCGTATTGTCATTTTCATTAGCCATATCATATTTTTTAGTATCATGCCAATATTCAGCAACCTCAACATTCGTAACTGACAGCTGCCTATCTCTCTTATATGATAACCATTCTATTACACCATAATATGCCTCAAGTTCCCGAATAACTTCTTGATAAATATATTTTATCTCCTCATCATTCTGTGCCTTCACCAGCCTTTTTCCTCTATCAGATAACTTAAATTTTTCTGAATCACGAATTAACATTCCCCATGCAATATATGCATTTATTTTTCTTGGATCAACCAATTTTTTGTCAACCGCAGCCCTGGCATCTTCAATTGTACTACCACTCACTTTGGTATTGAGATATTTTGCAAACTGTATCATATCCTCTGGTGATGCCATAATTGGAAGTTGCATGTATTCACCCTCCTTCTAATAATTTACATCTATCATTATATACTCTTTTCCTCAAATGTCAATACGCCGTCTTCAATTTTTATAAATGTTCTGTAATGTCTCTACACAAAAGGAAGTTGTCTTTTGACAACTTCCTTTTCAAACCTACTATACCTTTTTCAATACCTAACCCCATCAATCCTTCACATACATCTTGACTTACATTTTGTCAATAACGCTACAACTTCCACATGCCCTGTCCAAGAAAACTGATCCACCGCCGCGCACCTTTTCACCACATACCCCTTCTCCAGGAACACTTCCAGATCCCTGGCCAGGCTGGTGGGCTTACAGGAAATATACAAAATATGCTCCACCCCATAATCGATAATCTTTAAGAGCGCCTTCGGATGCACCCCATCCCTGGGCGGATCCAAAACGATCATGTCCGGCCGCTCCTCAATCGTATCCAGCACCTTCAGCACATCTCCCGCAATAAATTCACAGTTATGTAAACCGTTTAGGACGGCATTTTCCCTGGCCGCCGCAACGGCCTCCTCCACGAGCTCCACACCAATCACTTTCTTCACCACCGGTGAGAGCATCTGGGCGATGGTGCCTGTCCCGCTGTAAAGGTCATAGACTATCTGTCCCTCCCTGGCTTCCAGGGCTTCCAAAATATATTCCCTTGCCGTGTTGTACAGAAGTTCCGCACTCAGGCTGTTGGTCTGGAAAAAGGAAAAGAGGGAAATCCTGAACCGCAATCCCAGCAATTCCTCATAAAAATGATCCCGGCCGTACAGAACCTGCGTCTCGTCACTGCGTACCACATCTGCCTGGGAATCATTTTGCACATGCATAATGCCCACAATCTCCCCCTGTAAGGGAAGCTGCAATAACTGCTCCTGCCATGCCGCCAGCATCTCGCTCTGTGCAAGTCCGGCAGTCTGGGTAGTCGTCACCAGCGCCAGCAGGATTTCCCCGGTACGCGCCGCTTTTCGCACCACAAGATGTCTCAGATAGCCTTCATGCCGCAATCTGTGATAAAAACTGACTGGCTGAACCGCTTCTTTCTCTTTCTGAAAGAAGTCCAGGGTACAGGCCAGGATCCGGCGATAGTCCTCATCCACAATCTGACAGTCCGTCACCGACACGATATCATAAAAGCTCCCTCTCTTATGCATCCCCAGAGCCAGAGGGCCGTCCTTGACCTCATCCCCAAAGGTAAATTCCATCTTATTCCGGTATCCGAAAACCGCCGGATTGGCCTTGGCTCCTTCATAATGCCAGTCTTCTTCCTGTCGGGACAGTACTGGCTCAAGCAGGCGTTTTACCTGTTCTTCCTTTATTTTCAGGGTCTCTTCGTAAGGCAGGGACAGATAGATACAGCTGCCGCACTGCCCAAAATGGGGACAGGGACTTGCCTGTTCCAGGGGCGAAGGCGCAAGCACTTCCAGAAGCCGCCCTTCCGCCTTTCCTTTTCTTGCCTTATTGACTGCGGCACGCACTTTCTGTCCCGGTATGGCGTTTTTGACGACACAGGTGCCCTCCTCGCAGGCCACGATTCCTTTATTGGGAAACTCTATTCTCGTTACGATCCCTTCGATTACCTGTCCCTTTTTCATGCTTATAACCGTTCCTTTCGCCTTATTCCATGACCAAACGCCTTTTGGCCACAACCTAAAAAGGCGGGAGATGCGCACATCCCCCACCTGCTCTTAATCGACCAGACTATTCGCCGGATTCTTCCTCTTCCTCATCCTCGAAGAAATCATCGTCAAAATCGTCATCGAAATCATCCTCAAAATCTTCCAGATAATCCGGTGTCAGATAACGGTAAACCGCATATGCAATGGCAGCAACCGCAACGATCGCACCGATCACTGCAAATACCCACAGCAGTTTATTGCACTTCTTCTCCTCTTCTTTCTTCCTGCCAAGAAGTTCATTCACATGCGCATTATCCAGAATTTCATCCAATTTATTCAAAACCTCTGCTTTTCTCATGATATACCCTCTCTTTCCTGTCCTTCTGTTATCAGATTCTCAGAACTTTATGAATTTAATATACCACTTCTTCTCGTTTTTTACTATATGTTACCAATAAAATTTTTATGAAAAATAAAAAAATTATATTTTTTGCAGTTTGGCAAACCCGGCGTACATGATCTTCTGTCCCATCTCGTCAAAGACCACCGTCACCTGACTGTCTCTCGGCCCAGGCTCGATCCTGAGTACTGTGCCCTCCCCATAGCGCAGGTGACGCACTCTGTCCCCCACTTCATAGCCAAGCCTTGTACCTCCCGTCACCGGTTCTATCTCCACTGCGCCCACGCCTTGGCTCATTTTAGTAATATAAGGCTGGTTCTCAAGCGCCGTCCGCTTGGGACGCAGCACAGCCTTTGGTTTTGCCGAGAATCCTTTTACGGCAGCGTCTTTTGCTGTCGCTGGCTCAAAAGGCTTCGCCCGGAATCGGTTTCTCTCCTCCGAATCCTCCTCATAAGTCTCGTATTCCTTTCGCTTAGGAGCTGGCAGTGTGTTATCCAGCAAAAGGGGCGGTATCTCCTTTATAAAACGGCTCACCGGATTATACTGTGTCTCTCCCCGGATCATGCGCTGTCTGGCACAGGTCAGTGTCAGGTCATCCTTGGCCCTGGTGATGCCCACATAGGCAAGGCGTCTTTCTTCCTCTATCTCCAGAGGGTCGTCCGCAGTGATGGTCATATAGCTTGGGAAGATGCCGTCCTCCATGCCGGCCAGGTAGATATGGGGAAATTCCAGTCCTTTGGCACTGTGCAGGGTCATCAACAGGACTCTGTCGCTGCCTTCCTCCACCCGGTCCACATCCGCTACCAGAGCCACCTCCTCCAGAAATTCACTCAAGAGCGGCTCATCATGTGTCTCCTCATAGGAAACAACCTTGTTGACCAGTTCTTCGATGTTTTCGATACGGTCTGCCGCATCTTCCTCATCAGACTCCTCCAGTTCTTTCATATATCCCGTAGTCTCCAGGATATCCTTGACCAATTCTTCCAGCCCATAAAACTCCAGTTTGCTCCTGAAACTCTGTATCATGGTCACAAAAGGTTTTAATTTGACGGCGCTTCGGCCGATGGTCATGATCTGGTCTGCCTCCCGCAGGGCATCATAGAAGCTGATATTCCTCTCGTCCGCATACTCCTGCACCCGTACAATGGTGGTGGCGCCGATGCCCCGCCTGGGCACATTGATGATCCGCTTGACCGCCACATCATCCCGGCCATTGTCGATCGTCTTCAAATACGCCAGAATATCCTTAATCTCCCGTCTCGCATAAAAGTTCGTCCCGCCGATCACGTCATAGGGAATCCCTTCCATGATAAACCGCTCCTCCAAAAGGCGGGCCTGGGCGTTGGTACGGTACAGGACAGCGCAATCCCCGTAAAGGGCCTCTTTCTTCCTCGCCTTCTTCGCCACATCTCCGGCGATATATTCCGCCTCTTCATAGGCCGTGTCAAACTGCCGGAAATGAATCCGATTCCCTTCTGTCTTTTCCGTCCAGAGGGCCTTATCCTTTCGTCCGGTATTATGACTGATCACGGCATTCGCCGCATCCAGGACGATCTGGGTGGAACGATAATTCTGCTCCAGCTTGATGACGCAGGCCTCCGGGTATATCTTTTCAAAATCCAGAATATTGCGGATGTTGGCACCCCGGAATTTATAGATAGACTGGTCGTCATCCCCCACCACGCAAAGGTTACGGTATTTATCTGCCAGAAGCCTGATCAGTTCAAACTGGGCGGTATTGGTATCCTGATACTCATCCACCATGATATAACGGAAACGCTCCTGATAATTGGCAAGCACCTGGGCATCCGCCTTAAACAGTTCTACCGTTTTCATGATCAGATCGTCAAAATCCAGGGCGTTATTCTTTTTCAGGGTCTCCTGATAAGCCCGGTAGGCTTTGGCAATCTTGCCGCCGTTATAATCAAAACCATTCTGCATCTCATACTGTATGGGGTCGATCAATTCGTCCTTGGCAGAAGAGATAGCGCTCAGGATCGTGCGCTCTTTCAACATCTTGGTATCAATCTGCAATTTCTTGCAGACTTCCTTCATGATACCCTTCTGATCATCCGTATCATAAATTGTGAAATTATTGTCATATCCAAGCCTGTCAATGTACCTGCGCAGGATCCTGACACAAGTAGAGTGAAAGGTAGACACCCAGATCTGTTCGGCTCCAAATCCTACAATCTTATCGACTCTCTCCCGCATTTCCCCGGCCGCCTTGTTGGTAAAAGTAATGGCCAGAATATGATAGGGCGCCACGCCCTCTCTGTCGATCAGGTATGCCACCCTGTGTGTCAGCACTCTTGTCTTGCCGGAACCGGCCCCCGCTAAGATCAGGACCGGCCCCTGTGTCTGCATGACAGCCTGCTTCTGTCTCTCATTCAGTGTATCATATATACTCATTGTTTCTTAAACCTCAAAACAGACTGTTATCTGCTTTTTCATTCCTATTATCTGAAATCTTCATGCAAATACTTATAACCATATCTGCAAGACTTTCTCTGCCTTCGACAAACGTCTGCAATGCTGACGCCCGATTCTTTCCCCACACACATCAATACAACTGATTACCACAGTTCCCGCAGAACTTGGAACCCGTAGTGGGTGTGCCGCAGTTAGGACAGAATTTCGGCCCGGCTCCCGTGCCAGCCCCTGCTGCCTGCTGTGTCTGACCTGCACCTGCATTGCCGTTCAGGTTCATCTGATTGACCATCTGCTGCCCCATGGCCATCCCCATCTGTAAGCCGACCATATCAGCCGCCATATGGCTGCCACCGCTGCCTTTGCCCATGGAGTCTGCCGCCGCCATTTGGGTATACCTGCCCACATCGCCCACCATGGACTGAGCCGCCGCCTTCTCCTGCATCTTCTTGATCTCTTCCGGATAGGAAAAGCTCTCGATCACAAAGTCCGTAATGCCAATGCCGATCTTACGCATATCCATGTCCAGGTCACTCTCTATGCCCTTGGCGATATTTCTGGCATCTGCCTGCAAATTGAACATATCCCGGCCTTCTCTGCTGATCCAACCCATGAGCAGCTGGTCAAGGCTCGCGATGATACGCTCCTTCACATCATCCACCGTATAAGTCTGACGGATGCCCGCCAGCTTTTCAATGACCACATCATGCTCCACGATCTTACAGTTAAAAGTGCCGAATGCCCGGATAGGCATACCGCCCGGAAGCCCCGGTGCTTGCAGGTTGATGGCATTCTTGGTACCCCATTTGACCAACAACTCCTTGGTATTGATAAAAAGCACTTCTGCCCGCAGAGGTGTGCTGAAACCAAACTTAAAACTCTTAAGCGTGGTCAAAAACGGGATGATATCCGACTCGATATCATAGTCTCCGTCCTCCTCAAAGATACCTTCCACACGCCCGTTGTACAAAAAGATCGCATCCTGTCCCGGACGGATGATCAGCCTGGAACCCTTCTTGATCTCCTGACTCTGAAACTTATAGAACAAAACGCCTGCCCCAGTCTCATTCCACTCTATCACACTGGAAAACTGATTCTTAAAAAATCCCATCTTTTCCTCCCCTTCAAAACCTTTATTCTGAGTTTATCTTTATCGCTGTATCTACATGCCCATTTCTGCCTTCAATGCCGCCAGTTCATCGTCCACTGCACTACTCGTCCCCGTGCTGTCATACTTGGCCGCCAGATCGTCAATATCCTCATCAGCGCTGGAATTGTTCAGTTCGCCCACCGCGTCTGCCTCATCCAGCATCCTGTTGACCTTCTCCTCCATTCTCTCAAAGGCCGCCGCATTATTGCCGGCGCTTTCCATACCGGATCCCATCTCATTGATCTTCTTCTGGGTTTCTGCCACTTTCACCTTGGCTTTCAGCATATCCCGCTTACTCTTCATGGCCTGGATATCGCCTTCCAGCTTATCATGCATCTGTCTCATCTTCTCAGAATTAGCCTGTGCCAGTTCATAGTTCTTGGCAAGCACTTCCTGTTTCTGCGTCAGTTCGCTCTTTTTCTCCAGGAAACGCCGTGCATCGTTATCATTGCCTGCCGCCACTGCCTTTTTGGCGTACTCACCCATCTTGCCAATCTCTTCTGCGCACTCGTCAAGCTTTCTTCTGGCCGACTTTTCCTCCGCCATGATGGAAGCCGTCTCCGCCTTCACTTTGGCAAAATCAGACTCTAAGTTCCGCAGATACTGATCGATCATCTTCTCCGGATCTTCCGCCTTGTCCAGAAGCGCATTTACATTCGCCGCCATAATGTCCTTAAACCTTGTCATGATACCCATACCTTACCCTCCATTTAAAATTATTGTTTACTCCCACAGATCATCTTACATTACCTGTTCTGACTCTGGTTGAGCAGTGTCGCCTGATCGCTCAAATCCTCCACCAGCCGTTCCACTTCGGCCACGATCTTGGTATTTCTCTCACTCACAGAATAAGTCTCCTGTGAATGTGCGGATACTTCCTCCATAATAGCTGAAATCGTCTGTATACTCTCTACAATGACACTGTTTGCTGCCGCCAGCTGTTCCATCGCCCGGTCAAGGCGCCTGTTCTGCTCATCCACCTGGTTGGTGCTGTCTGCAATCTTCTCAAAGCTGTCAGCCGCAGCCATGGCGGACACACTCTGTTTCTCATTGCTGGCCATCAACTGTTCCACTGCATTCATGGCTATGCCCAGTTTCTCAGAAACACTGTGGATCACATCCGTGATATTGACCGTAGCGCTCTGTGTCTGATTCGCCAGATTGGAAATCTCTGATGCCACCACAGCAAATCCCCTGCCGGCCTCTCCTGCACGGGCAGCCTCTATACTTGCATTTAAAGAAAGCAGACTGGTCTGGCTGGCCACATTGGTGATCAGATCGATGATGGACTGCATGTTGGAAGTATATTCCTCCAACGCTTTCATGTCTTCCACCACTTCCCTGCCGGCTTTCTCGGAAACTTCCATCTGTTTTGTCAGCGTATCTATATTTTCCTTGCCGAGGCGCACATTTCCTTTGGCCTCTTCCATGCTGTTGGAAATGGAGTCCATCACATCATTCATCTGTCCGATATGATTCTGGATCTCTTCCGTTTTACCCAGCTGGTTCTGCACAGACTCAGCCGTCTCATTGGTTCCCGCCGAAACCTCCTGCATCGCATTTCTGGTCTCGGATACCGCACTGCCAAGTTCCTTCATCTGCTCTACCACATCGATGATACCTTCTGACATTTTTCCGGAAACACGCATCACCCGCTCAAGCAGTTCTGACACATTGTCTTTTTCCTTATTTAATTCCCCAAGTTTCGCCTGATTAATCTGCTCCAGCGTCCTGGTAGAAAGACAGATAAAGATACCTATCAGTAAAAGAAGGAAAAGCCGTATCTCATAGGTCGCAGAATCCGCCGCATCTATATTCCCCTGTATGCCCTGCCATACTAAAAAGATTACATTGACAAGAAACCCGACACCCGAAACGCTCACACATAATTTCAGATCCGAATAGAGAATCAAAACCATATAGATCGGGATGATAAATGTGAAAGCTATCATGTTGACGGTCGTGAATACAACAAAAATATAAAACGCCGTATATGTAATACCGATGGCATATTTCAGCCTGACATCTTCCGGATCTCTCTTATACATCAGGAATTCAAAAATTACCGGTCCTACCGCCAAAAGTAAAAAAATCAGATAATATCCTATCGTTCTGTCGCCTTTTACCACCTCAAGAAGATAAGATAACGCAAGAACAACCGCCAGCACCGTATGACAGGCCAGCGCCACTTTGTTCATGGCTTTTCCTCCACTAAACATGCCTTCTTTGTTCATTCTGTCTTCCTCCTGGTTATCATACTATTGTTTCCCTGTTAGCAGATACCCTCAAAACGACAGGCCCGTATCCTATACCACCCATAAAATAACCTTTAAATAGTATACCATACCCCCTTACCATAGGACAAGAGATTTATCAGGTCACATCCAGTGCGTCCAGCAGCCATATCCAATCACATTACGGCAGCCACAATACCGGCGATAATGATCGCCGCACAGACCAGTTTGTGGGTGGTATTCTTTTCATGGAAAAGGAATCGTCCCGCCAGGATCGTCACCACGCAGCCGGCCTGTTTTAAAAGCGTCATGACCGTAATCCTGCTGCCCTCCATTCCATTTGCCACAAAAAGGGCCCGGTCCGCAATGACAATGAGCAGACTTAAAAGCCACACCCACTTATTGCGCACTGCGCTGCCCCAGTTCATCGGTATTCTCCGGAATAAGATATATAACAGATAAAACGAAGTCAGAAAGAGCAAATACCAGAACTGCAACTGAGAACTGCTGATATCTCGCATCAGTATCTTGTCAAGCAGACCGGAGATGGCATTTAACATACAAGAGGCAAAGGCCATCACCACATACCTGACCTCCACTATCCCGCCAGAACCAGCTTCTTTTGCCTGCCGTCCGCCGGGATGATATTTTAAAAGAAGAAGCCCCGCTGACACCAGCACAAGACCCATGACCTGAAAAGGCCCGAGTACTTCCTGCATCACCGCCACTCCTAACAGCGTGGCGAAGAGCACCCTGGAAAGATCCAGCACCCCGTATAGACTGATCGGCATCTTCTTAATGGCTTTGAAACTGAACATCCAGGCCAGAAAAATGACAAAAGACTTCATGGCTATGTAGAAATAAAAATGTGGCTCAACTCCCATTGCGTTCTTAGCATCCGGCAAAACTATCAGGAAAGACAACAAAGTGTACATAAACAGTACTTCTATGGTAGAGTTTTTCTCCAATGCTTTCTTCTTGACAATTTCACGAACGCCCTTCAGGACACCGTATAAAAGAACCAGTGCAACCCACAACATTCCCATACCAGCCGCCTCACTTGGAAATCTCTTTTCTCTGGTACGAATCGTACCGAACGTACCACCGGAATCGTTGAAAAAAAACAAGGAAAACCATTGATCTTACTGGTTTTCCTTCTCTGAACACTAGAGCAGGCGAGGGGAATCGAACCCCCCTCCCAAGCTTGGGAAGCTTGTATTCTACCGATGAACTACGCCTGCAAACTCTGTGACTTTCTTAGTATACCATTATCTTTCCAAAAAGGAAAGCAAAATTTTTATTTCTTCTATATATTCAGCATGGAAAATATTATAATCAATGAAATATTTTACTTATGTTGTTAAAGATTTATGATGTTTGTGCAGTTTCATTATATTTTTTCTGGGTTACTTAAAACAGATGCCGCAACGGGAATATCCCTGTTCAAGCAATTCCTCGACAGAGGCATTTGAAGTAGAATGATTTTGCGGCGCAATTTTTCTGACACTGTTACAGGTTTTATGATGTATTTTCATGCTGCTGGTATTTAGTACATATAAATCATCTGTTTGCTGCTGCGCTTTATTATCATAAGTATTAAAATTATTATTTGAGGAAATGTCTGCTGGTTTCGCAGCAAGTCCTACCGTGTTATCCTGAGGAGAGGGTTCCGGAATATAAGTTATTTCTCCAGACAATTCTTTCGGGGATCCAGAAGTCATTTGCTGTTCTGAATCAGACTGCATCATATCGACAGTGTTTTCGTCTGGAATTTCGGATTGTCCGGCATCTTCATTTACAGATAATTTGGCAGTATCCTGCTCCTTGGATGCCCAGTCTTCACGCATATCTTTATCTTGCACAGGTACTATTATTTTATCGGTATGCGTATCTGAAAGAACATCTTCCTGATAACCTGCGGCCTGTATATTATCAGTTTTTTCAGGAAGGATCTTATCATCAATATGTGCTTCGGCAATGTCAACTGGCAATGTAACATCTTTTTCCTTTGGAGAGAAACCCCCAAAAACTTCAGAGTAAACTAATATAAAACAGACTGCCAAAAAAGCACAGACGCCAATTGATGCTACAAACATTGTTAGCCAGTGAAGTATACGGTTTGTCTTTTTCATTTCAATTATAATCTCTTTCGTTATTCACAGTACAACAGGAACATAATGAGTTAAAATAGTAAGCATATTGGCAATCATACATTTTCCCATTTCCATATATAATTACCACTTACGAAAAATGAATCATATATCAAATGTATCTTCTATGCAATCCATAATACCAAAAAGATAAGAAAGGTGTCAAACAGGAAAGTTGGTCTTTCAGAGAACTTCTGAGCAAAACAGCTTGCTTCAAAAACGCTCAAATTTATCTGAAATTTAGAATATTGTAAAAGAACAAAAAACTCCCCGCCCTCTCATGAATGAGGGGCAGGGAAGTTAATGTGTCGAAAACACTTTATTTCGCTGCCTTTTGGGCAAAAGAGGTGTCAACCAGATCCTCGTAGGGAACTCTGCCATCCAGTTCTCCGGCTTCTTCCAGGATATTTTGCAGAAGCGTGAAACTGTCTTCCTCAAAGATCAGATCCTCTTTCCAGGTATCCTGGGCGGCATAACGCCCCACAATGGTCTCGATGGTGGCAAGGTCGGTCTCCGCGAACTGCGGCTGTATTACCTTTGCAATCTCTGCGGGGGTGTGCGTCTGTACGTAGTCCATGCCCTTTTGTAAAGCCCTGGTGAAGGCTTCGATCACAGCGGGGTTTTCCGCCAGATAGCTCTTCTTGGCGGAGAAGGCCGTGTAGGGTACATAACCGGAATCTTCTCCCAGGGAGGCGACTACATAGCCATCGCCCTTTTCTTCCAAGGAGGTGGCGTGGGGTTCGAATTCAACAGAAAAATCCCCCTGCCCGCCAGAGAAGGCGGCCGCCGTAGCGCCGAAATCGATGCTCTGGTCGATGGACAGGTCTGCGGACGGGTCGATCCCGTTTTTCTTAAGAATATACTCAAATACCATCTCAGGCATACCGCCGGCCCGGCCGCCCAGCACATCTTTGCCCTTTATCATATCCCAGTTGAAATCTTCGATGGGCTCCCTGGATACCAGGAAATTGCCGGCACGCTGGGTAAGCTGTGCGAAGTTCACAGCATAGTCCGAAGCGCCTTCCTTGTAGGTATAGATGGTACTTTCACTGCCCATGAAACCAATGTCCGCTTCACCGGTCAGAAGTGCCGTCATGGTCTTGTCGGCGCCGAATCCGGTGACCAGCGTCAGTTCGATTCCCTCTTCGGCAAAATAACCTTCCTCGATGGCCACATACATCGGCGCATAGAAGATAGAATGTGCCACTTCGTTGAGTACTACGGGGGTTTTGTCTGCGGTGGAAGATGTATCCTTGCCACTGTCGGTCTTAGTGCCGCATCCACACAGGGTGCTTATGACCAGAAGTGCCACAAGGAATAAACTGCATATTTTTTTCATGATCCTCCTCGAATTGCCAGAAAAACTCTGACAGTTTCTGAAAACATATTTATTATAGCCTATGCAGTATGGTGCAATAAGTGAAGTGCAGCGGAAGAGTATTTATTTTATTTATATAATATATATATTTTCAATGCTGCAAATGTAAAATTTCTTCCTTTTGCATTGCTTTTTCTACCTTTTCGTTTGTAATAAAAATACGCAGATAACTCTATTACGGGAATTGAATATAATCAGAAGAACAAATCAAAGCATCTGGGAGGTGAAGTATATGGCAACAAAAAGTATCTTAAAAGATGTGAAAGTTAAAGATGCGCAGCTTGCCCACTCATTTGTTACTGCCCTAACCCAAGCAGAACACAGTAAGTACAAACCAACGCAGATATCGAGTGAATATAAGGAACTTACAGGAGATAAAATCAAAGAATTCTTTGGCAAAAACTACAGCTTCTCCTCCGAATATCCTGCAACGCTCCCCAACCCTGCCATTCCCTCTAGTCATCCAGAAGTTCCCGCAGTGCATCCACCACATCCCGATACTCGGCAAGCAGCGTCTCCACCTTCTCGTCAAACCTGCCGTAATCCTGTGCTTTTACCGCAAATTCCTGCTCCTTGGCCGCCTCGGAAAGATGCATGGCGCCAATGGAACGCATGGCATTTTTCAGCCCGTGTACCTCCACCAGATAGCGCTCATAATCCCGCTCTTCATAGAGTTTTCTGATCAGGGGAATCTTCTCCTCCCCCTCTTCAAACGCTTCCTGCAACACTTCCAGATAAAGTTCCTCATCTCCGGCGCACATCGCGATACCTTCCTGTACATCAAACCCTCTGTCCGCCAGATCATCAATTGTCCGTACCTGTCTCATTTAGTCCTCCATGCCGGAATGGCCTGTTTCTTCCTTTTTGCCCTGCTTTTCTTGGGGCTTTGTCTTTTTGTGTTCCTTCTCATTCTTTTTGGTGACAAATCCATCTATCATCTTCTCTATCAGGAGTGTCTTGATATAGACATCAAAACTCAGCATACAGATAAAGGAGAAAATCCTCAGGAACTCCTGCGAATCCTCCGGCGCATCTGCAAACGACTTTTGGGCGATCTGAAACTTCTCCTCCAGATCCGTCTTCATCACCGCGGTCTGATCCAATTCCAACCCCAGCACTTCCTCATAAACGGAAGACAGGTTAAAGGCCGCTCCCTTGTCAAAAAACCGTTCTTTGATCGGCCTTAAAAGTTCCTGGATATCATTGATCGACAGGATGCCCTTATAATAATAGATAAAAATAAGAAGCAGCACATGGTCTTTGGAATATTTCTTCCTGACCGGCGGCGGCAGCAGATCATTCTTCGCATAATTATTGATCATTGTCTTGGTCAGGATCTTATCACTCAAAGGATTTCTGACAGAATTTTTCAGATGGGACTCCATAAAGGTCGTCACCTGATCCATATACAAATCAATATCCGGAATATCCTCCGAACGGATATACTCAAGCCTGTCCAGGCTGCCTAATATGCTGCTCAACAAATCTTCCATGTTGATTGTCATTTTTACACCTTCTATAACCTTCTATAATAATACTTACACTCTATTATATAGTTTTTATTACTACATGACAAGTATTTTATTTTATAAGCCCTTTTTGTAATTTATTACGATGCTTTTACTGTTTACAAAACAGTCCAACCGTGTTATATTGATACATAATGGCTGTAAAGTTTTAACGTATGAAAGTATGAGGAGGTTCTTTATGAATAAAAAGATTAAAAATGATGCTGTGGATCATCTGTTCCAGGCAATCCTCTGTCTGGAATCCGTGGATGAATGTTATGATTTTTTTGAGGATCTGTGTACGGTCAATGAACTGCTCTCGCTGTCTCAGCGCTTTGAAGTAGCTTCCATGTTAAAATCCCATAAGACTTATCTGGAGATTGCAGAAAAGACCGGCGCTTCCACCGCTACGATCAGCCGTGTCAACCGGTCTCTTAACTATGGAAATGATGGCTATGATCTGATTTTTGAGCGGCTCACCCAAAAGTAATTGCTTTCGGAATTCGTTTTCTGCCAGCAGCATCCATCAACCATCTATATTTAATAATTCCATGGGCTCCATATATTTCTCATCATAGGTAATCTGGTAGCCCAGCTCGGTGTTCTCCTCACCAATCACGAAGATAATCGATCCTCTGACCAGCTCGTCCCCCTCTCTGACCATGACTTCGCCGTCATTGCGATAGATGCTGACATAGCCGTTGCCATGATCAATCCGGACACAGTGCAGGTAGGAACTGCCTGTGGTGATGGAGAGAACCGTACCGGCCCCTGAAGCAACAATGCTGGCGCCTTCCGAACCGTTTAACTTCACCATGGGATCTTCTGTATCCGCCATCTGCATGGATGCGGAAGAAGACATCGGGAACCCTACCGGCATATGCGCCTGTGCGTCCTCTGCTTCCTTAGCCTCCTCCTGTTCCACTTTCTGATTGATGGTATCACTTAAAATCGTAACTTTCTCTGACAATTCATCATGCAGGAGCACCAGATTCTGATTTTCTTCCTCGAGAGCCTCTATCTGCTCCATCTGCTTTTGTTTTTCTTCTTTAAGCGCTGTGATCATATCACCCCGCCTGTTGTTTACGACCGCTAAGATAATGATAGCCGCAAGCAGGACTACAAACAATGATTCAAGTACCCCGGGATCGATCCGAAGCTGCCTGATACTGCCTTCTTTGGAATCCGTGAAGAGCATGATCGTATAATTAAATCTTCTCTTCCTCTTCCCGTTTTCTGATCCACTCACCAAAAGATTACCTCCGATATGTCGAGAATCCCGTTCCCATTATACCACAGATGACATATAGATAGCAATGTTTGTTTACATAAAATTTTTTCTTTAAAAATACCTGAAATAATCGGAAAAGAACGCTTTACATTTATAAGGATATATGCTATTCTATGGGTGTTGTCAAGTCAACGTACTTTTTAATATTCTTGGAGGTATCATAATGAACAAAGGTACAGTAAAATGGTTTAACAACCAAAAAGGGTACGGCTTTATTTCCGATGAGCAGGGTAATGACGTATTCGTTCACTATTCAGGACTCAACATGGAAGGCTTCAAGTCTCTCGAAGAGGGCGCTGAGGTTGAGTATGAAGTGGTAAACGGCGAAAAAGGACCCCAGGCCGTAAATGTAACAAAGTTATAAGATCCATCGGACTTATAACATCGATAATCAGTATCACGATGTGCCTGTTCTTAAATATAAATGATGAATTTTATTTAGAATCAGCAATATTGTTGTAACGGATTAGAGAAGAAAAGAACCTGTCATATTGACAGGTTCTTTTTTGGTATCTATCTTTCCCCATTTTCCCGGACAAACCGAAGTACTTCCTCAAACCGCATATTCCCGCCGAAAAGATCGAGCGCACTGCCAATGGTCACATGAACCCTGTTCTTTCCCAGCATCTTTAACCGCTCCAGATCGTGAAAATTATGGACGCCGCCCGCATAAGTGACCGGGATCCTGCCCCAGTCTCCCAAAAGCTGCGCCACCGGTTCCTCAATACCGGAAGCCTTGCCCTCCACATCCACCGCATGTATGAGAAATTCATCACAATAAGAGGACAGCTCATCCATCGTCTGTTCCGTCAGCTCCACTGTCGTATAATTCTGCCATCTGTCGGTCACAATATAATAGTGTCCTTCTTTTTCCCGCACGCTTAAATCCAACACCAGCCTGTCGGCACCAACCGTACGTATCAGATACCGCAGTCTGTCATACTGTATCCGGCCTTCCTGAAACACATAGGATGTGACGATCACATGGCTTGCCCCGGCATCAAGAAATTCACCCGCATTTTCCGGTGTGATACCGCCGCCCACCTGAAGCCCGCCCGGATAAGCACGTAAAGCTGCAAGCGCCTGCTCTTTCGTTTGTTTATAATAAACAGAAGAAATTGGATTCAGTAATATAATGTGTCCGTTCTTTACCTGGTATTCCTGATAAAGTCTGGCAAAAAAAGCCGCATCCTGAAGAGCCACAAAGTTTTCCCGGGCCTGATCACCCTGATCCTTTAAACTGCCTCCCACGATCTGCTTGACACTGCCGTTATGAATATCAATACAAGGGCGAAATTCCATATTTTCTCCATTTCTGCATAATATCTTTCTATGATTCTACTAAATATATGGCGAATATTTTATCATCTAACAGACATAATAACATAAGAACAGGAAGTTTACCAAACATTCTGTTTCAATATCAGCAAACTATGCGCCAAAGCGGCGCAGAAACGAGGTGAAATCATGAAAAAAGTAAGAACACTGCTATTTGTTTCTCTTATGGTACTGACCATGTCCATGATCACCGCCTGTGGCAGCAGAAACAATGATGCCGGTAATGATAATAACACAAACGGCACACAGACAGGTATCGGAACCACTTCTGACACCACCACAGGTACAGATAATGGTACAGACAATGGCACTGGCACAACAGACAACGGTATCGCAAATGACGGTATGACCGGGACAGATAACGGCACCGGTGTCACAGATAATGGTACTACCGGCACTGGTAATAACGATAATGTGAACGATGTAACAGCCGGTGACAACAATAACACCGGCACAAACGGTACAGGAAGCGCTGTCGGTGATGCGATCGATGACGCCGGAAACGCTGCTTCCGATATCATTGACGATGCGGCTACCGGTGTTGAGAACATGGTGGACGATGTAACAGGTACTGGCAACAATTCTAACAACAGCAACACAAACACCAATTCCAAAAACCGTTAGCAACATGAAATATTCCCAGACACCGCAGTAACGTCTGGGAATATTTTATTAAACGCCTTTTTCAATCAATATACCATCCCTGTAAGCCTGCAAAAGTTCCTCCAACTGGTGGATGCTCTCCCGCAGCTCCATTCCGATCTCCGTATCCGCAATTTTTTGTCTGGATGACATCGTCTCCAAAATGATCGAATCTGAAAAAATATCTGACTCGCGCAGGATCGCCGCTTCCGTGGACTCAAAAGGCTCATGGGCCACCAGCCGCATACCATAGGAATTGACCACCAGCGTATATCCGGCAATACCGGTCTTATCCTGATAAGCCTTGGAAAATCCGCCGTCAATGATCAGCAGTTTACCGCCGCATTTGATGGGCGTCTCTCCTTTCTTCAATTCCACCGGCACATGTCCGTTCACGATATGGGAATGGGACTCATCCAGTCCAAATTCCCGCAGGATCTTATTGATGACCTCCTCATTGTCCAGCAGTCTGTAATAGCTGTTCTTCGTCTCCTTATGCATGTCCTTATCCAACAGGAAATACCGCTCAAAGGTAGCCATCTTGTCCTTGCCAAAGACCGGAGAGTTGGGCCCCGCCCAAATATACCAGATGATATCCTGACCCTTTAGCTTTTCCTGTAGATTGTTATGGGCATAATAGCCTTTTCTCGCATAATGCTCCAGTACATCATAAAGTTCCTTGCCGCTGTATTCTTCCCCATAAACATTGACTTTATTGAAATTGCCTGCCTCATCCATGGGGACACAGCCATGATAGAGCAGATTAGAATTATAAATCTTATACAGGCCGCCTTTGGAAAAAAGAAACCGCACGTGCTTTTGCAGCTTCTCACACTTCACGAATCCCTGTCGGAGCCGTTCCATCACCTGTTCTTCTTCCGGCGTCAGCTCATAAGGACGGTTCGGATTGATGGTCGGGAAGTCTACATCTTTCATGGGATAGGATACTCCATCGATGACCAGCGCCTTGTTTTCATAATCGATATGCTCTAACAGCAGCCTGTCCTGCATGGCAAACTCCGGCCGCCGCATGATCAGCTGGCCTTCCAGTTTGAACTGCAAAATAGCGATGGCCTTGTGCATCTTCATATCCAGGCTTAAGTCCTTGGTATCATAATCCGTATTATATTTGATGGCAAATGCCTCACAATCCGTGTCTTTATAGACATCCAATGCAAAAGTGGCAAGGGGAATCAGATTGATGCCATAGCCCTCCTCCAGCGTATCCAGGTTGCCGTACCTGGCCGCCATCCGGATCACATTGGCTATACATGCCAGATGCCCGCTGGCCGCCCCCATCCAGACCACATCATGATTGCCCCACTGCACATCCACGGAATGATACTGGCAGAGTGTGTCCAGAATGATATGCGGGCCGGGCCCCCTGTCAAAGATATCTCCCACAATATGCAGATGATCGATGACCAGCCGCTGGATCAGATTACTCAGGGCCACAATAAACTCCGGAGCCCTGCCGATTCTGATGATGGTGTGGATGATCTCATTATAATAAGCTTCCTTGTCCTGAATCTCCGCCTTCTCTGTGATCAGTTCCTCTATAATATAAGAAAAATCCTTCGGCAGCGCTTTTCTCACCTTGGATCTGGTGTACTTGGAAGAAACCCGTTTGGTGATCTGTACCAGTCTGTGGAGCGTGATCTTGTACCAATCCTCAATAGAGTTCTCATCTTCTTCCTGCATCACGATATCCAGCTTCTCTTCCGGATAATAAATCAGGGTAGCCAGACTCTTCTTATCCTTAATGCTGAGGGTATTGCCAAATTCCTCATCAATCTTACGCCGCACAGAACCGGAACCATTCTTTAAAACATGGTTGAACTGCTCATACTCCCCATGAATGTCCGTCATGAAATGCTCCGTTCCCTTCGGCAGGTTCAGGATTGCCTGTAGGTTGATGATCTCTGTTGACGCCGCCGCGATCGTTGGATACTGTTTCGATAAACTTTTCAGGTATTTCAATTCTAATTCGTCCATCTGTTCCCCCATACTGATTCTGTCATATCAGCACATCTGTCTCACTCATTTTGTCCTATTAAAACTTGTATATACAGCATTTTTTGTAAAACTCTGTCATAATGGTAGAGTTTATCCAATCACATCCGCCATATCATACATACCGGCCGGACGCCCCTTTAGGAACTTCGCCGCCTGAATGGCTCCCTTGCCAAACACGGCCTTGGAATATGCCCTGTGGGAGAAAGTCACCACCTCATCTGCTCCGGCAAAGATCACATCATGATCGCCCACGATGGTGCCGCCTCTGACCGCACTGATTCCAATCTCTTTATCTGTCCTCTTCTCCCTCACCTGACTTCTGTCATATACATACTCGTAAGCGTGATCCATCTGTTCATTGATGGAATCTGCCAGCGCCAGGGCCGTACCGCTGGGCGCATCCACTTTCTGATTGTGGTGTTTCTCCACAATCTCTATATCAAATCCTGCCGGCGCCAGAATTTCTGCCGCCTCTTTCAGCAGTTTCAGCAGCATATTGATGCCGAGGGACATATTCGCCGATTTCAGAACCGCTACCTTTTGCGAAGCATCTTTTACCTTCGCAAGCTGTTTCTCAGAAAGCCCCGTGGTACATAATACGCAGGGAACCTGCTTCTCCACACAGTAGTCAAGCAGTCCGTCCACTGCCGCCGCCACAGAAAAGTCGATCACGGCATCCGCCGCCACCGTGCACTCCGCAATATCAGCAAACACTGGATAAGGATTCTTCCCCTCATCCCTGGCATCTATCCCCGCCACGATCTCTATCTCTTCATCTGCCGCAATCAGTCCTGAAATTGTCTGGCCCATCTTGCCATTGCATCCGTGCATGATCACTTTTACCATACTCTACCTCTTTTCCGCGCCGCCGGCGCCCTTTTATATTATAGAAAATCCGCGAAAACGCCTGCTAAATATCCCTTTAGCAGACGTTTCGGGGTTCCTGCTTATCACACTTATAAATATACTCCTTAATACTGTAATCGTTGGCAATGCCAACAAGAATTACGAAGTAATTCTTGCGATGCAGACTGCCGAGTCTGCATCAGCTATAATATCCCATACTCCTGCATGGCTTTCTTGAGTCTTTCCAGATTCTGCGGTTCCATCTCGGACAGCGGCATCCGTGCCGGTCCCACTTCCTTGCCCATCAGATTGAGCGCCGCCTTTACCGGGATCGGATTCACCTCGCAAAACAGGGCATCGCACAGATCAATGGCGCGAAGCTGTTCTCTCATACTACCCTCCACATCACCGTCAAAGAACTTCTGACAGATATCATGTGTCTGTCCGGGCGCCACATTGGACAATACAGAAATCACGCCCTTGCCGCCAAGAGACAGGATCGGCACAATCTGATCGTCATTGCCGGAATACACATCCACCTTACCGTCTGCCAAGGACTGTAATTTTGCAATCTGGGAGATATTGCCGCTGGCTTCCTTAATCCCCACGATATTCTCCACTTCCGTACACAGTCTTACCGCCGTCTGCGGCAGGATATTGCACCCTGTCCTGCTGGGCACATTGTAAAGGATGATCGGCAGTTTCACAGAATCCGCCACCTTCTTATAATGTGCAAACAAGCCGTTCTGGGTGGCCTTATTATAGTAAGGTGTCACCAACAGCAATGCATCCGCTCCGTATTTCTCCGCTTCCTGTGACAGATAGACTGCCGTCTCCGTACAATTAGAACCGGTTCCGGCCACCACAGGCACCCTGCCTTTTACCGTCTCCACACAGAACCGGATCATATCCAGATGTTCCTCATGCGTCAATGTGGAAGATTCCCCCGTAGTGCCACAGACAATAATCGCATCCGTGCCGCCCGCGATCTGAAACTCCACAAGCTGTGCAAATTTCTCGTAATTGATACTCCCATCCTCGTGAAACGGTGTGACGATCGCTACACCTGCCCCTTTAAAAATTGCCATATCTTTTCCTCCCGCTATGATGTGGTTCTTTGACGCGCCCTCTGCTTCTTAAAAAAAGACTGACCTCATAGGGCCAGTCTTCATAGTCTGCCATTTCTGGTCTGGATAGCGCCCCATCGAAAGATGACAGT
>CAMNXA010000029.1 GCA_946566685.1 uncultured Lachnospiraceae bacterium | reverse complement strand
GACCTCCTGGTCCCAAACCAGGCGCTCTAGCCAAGCTGAGCCACACCCCGTAAGGTTTTAGGCACCGAATTCTTCACAACGCATGTTACATTATATAATACTGTTTTTTTCCTGTCAACTGCTTTCTTCTAATTTTTTCAAATGCTGCAAAACCATTCCTGTGACCGGTGCCATAACAGTTCAGGATAAATAATTGAGTGTATAATGTGCCTGTCCCTGCGCATCAATCTCCATCAGGATATAGCTGGGTTTCCGGTTTTCCTGCCTTGGATAGCTGATGCTGCCGGGATTGATGAGCGTGATATTCTTCCCGATATCAATGACCGGTTTGTGGGTATGGCCGCACATGACAATGTCCACTTCCCGATCCATCGCCTCCTGTTTGATGGTCTCCGTGTTCATGGCTATGTAATAGTGATGTCCGTGCGTCAGCCACACCTTATACTGCCCGATCATAAACTCGCGCTCTCTGGGCAGTTCGGAAAAAAAGTCATTATTGCCCTGCACCATCATCACCGGGCATCCTGCCGCCTCACTTATGATATACTCACTCCCCTCCACATCGCCGCAGTGGACGACCATATCGAAGGGACCTGCTTTTTCAACTACTTTCAGATAATTCTCATTATGGCGATGGGTATCGCTGACGATCAAAATTCTCATATCTGTTTCCTGGACATCCTTTTCATTAGTTCTGGTTTCATCTGCTCCAAGGCCCGGCTGCGATGGCTGATTGCATTCTTCTCCTCATCGGTAAGTTCCGCCGCCGTACATCCATATTCCGGCAGGTAAAAAATGGGATCATATCCAAACCCATTATCTCCCTTCAGTTCGTGTCCAATTCTTCCCTCAATCGTTCCCAGAGTCGTGACTGTCTCACCGTCCGGCCATACTGCCGCGATAGCACAGACAAATCTGGCCGTGCGTTTTTCATCCGCAACACCTGCAAGCCGTCTCAAAAAGTCCTGGCTCTTTACAGCAAAAGGCGTCTCTTCACCAAGATACCTGGCCGAATAGACTCCCGGCTCACCGCCCAGGCAGTCAATTTCCAGGCCGGAATCATCCGCCAGTACCACGCAATCCGCTCCAAACTCCTCTTTTCCGGCAAGAGCCTGTGCCACCGCTTTTGCTTTGATAATGGCATTTTCCATAAAAGTTGTGCCATCCTCCTCAATCGCAAGATAGACGCCTGCCTCTTTCATGGAGAGGATTTCTGCCTCCGTATCCTGCAAAATTGCCCGGATTTCCCGCATCTTGCCCTGGTTACCCGTAGCAAAAATAATCTTATACATATTTTATACTTCTCCCTCATATGCCTTCAGGACAGCATTATAGATTCCTTCTGCAATCCGTTTGATATAATCCTCTCTCTGTAGCAGGATAGACTCCTGGCCGTTGGTCAAATACCCCACTCTTACCGCTGCCGCCGGAACAGTGGCAGCCCCGATCACTTCATCTGTCTCTGCCGCTTCTACCAGACCATTGGCCTTGCCATTGATGGCAGTGACTACTTCCCGTTCCAGTATATCAGCCAGTTCTACACTGCCAAACCCCGGAATGAAGTATCTGCTGTTATAGACAGACTCTGTTCCATACAGTTTACTGTTCTCATCGCCGTTCACTTCGATCCGGATCAACATATCCGCCTTCGTGGCTGTGGCAAGATTGACTCTGTTCTCCGGCGCCGGATTGCTGTCATCCATTCTGGTATAATACACCTTGATATCTGTCTCATCAAATTTTGCTTTCAGGGCTTTGGCGATATCCAGCGTGATATCCTTGGCCATGACACCCTCTGCGGAAACGCCGCTTACTGCCGCCCCATAAGCCGGATCTATCACAATGATCTTCTCATACACCTCTTTTGAGGGCACAAACTCCACATACAGCGTATGATCCTCAAAAATGCTGCGGTATTCATACACGCCCGTCAGGGAAAAGCGCAGATATATCCTGCTGGCCTCCACCTCAAAATGTCCCTCCAGCACGTTCTGGCTGTTGCCATAGACGCTGTTTTGCTCATAAAAGGTATCATAGCCCGCCATATTCCCCTGAATGTTCACCCAGAGTTCCTGATCCATATAATGGTTTTCCAGTGTTACTTCTTCTGCCTTTACAGTATCGGGCATGGGAATACAGAAATAATTGGTGTTCTGCCTTCCCTGGTCAATGGTAATATGATTCTTGTCCACCACAGCTGTCAGCGTAGTTTCCTTTTCCTGTTCCTTCTGTGCGGATTGTATGACCTCATCCTGTGCCACATCCGCCACCACAACAATCTTGTTCGCAGAATAATATAGCATGGCGCTCATGGCTGTCACCACGAACAAAATACAATATATTGCTGTTCTCTTCATCAATTTGTTCTGCTGCATTTTTATCTGTTACCTTCCGTTCCCGGTTGGCTTCGGTCCTATATATTGGTAGAAATAAGTCTTCATCATGCCGTTGTAAATCTTTCTGTTCTTATCAGCTTTTCTGCCAATCGCACTTTCCGCCTGTTCAAATGCCGTGATCACATACATTGACCAGGCATCCAGAGACTGATACCGTTCCCCCAGCGCATGGTACAGCGGCACCAGGTGCTCCTTGTCCTCGAGCCTCTCACCGTAAGGCGGATTGGTAAGGATGAATCCATATTTTTTGGCATGGCTTAATCGATCCACGCTTCTCGTCTGAAAATGGATCAGATGCTCTACGCCTGCCAGCTTCGCATTGGCTCTGGCAATGGATACCATCTCATTGTCTATGTCGTATCCCTGAATATCCGTCTCCACCGAAAGATCCGCCAGGGAATCCGCCTCTTCTTTTACCCGCTCCCATATCTTAGCAGGCGCCAGATGTGCCCACTCCTCAGCCCGGAATGCACGGTTTCTGCCCGGCGCCAGATGTGCCGCCATCATAGCCGCCTCAATGGGAATCGTGCCGCTGCCGCAGAACGGATCCACCAGGATCCTGCTGCCTTTCCACGGTGTCAGCATCAATAATCCGGCCGCCAGATTCTCCGCGATCGGCGCCTTCGCCGTCAGTTTGCGGTATCCTCTCTTATGTAAAGACTCTCCGGTGGTATCTAATCCTACCGTCACCTCATCTTTTTTGATAAAGACCCTGACCGGATAGGCTGCCCCATTCTCCGTAAACCAATCTATATGGTAGACGCTCTTCATGCGTTCCACCATCGCCTTTTTCATAATAGACTGAATATCTGAAGGGCTAAAGAGCCTGCTCTTCACGCTGGCCGCCTTGGCCACCCAGAATTTTCCATCCTTAGGGATATAATCTTCCCAGGCAAGCGCCCTGGTGCCCTGAAACAGTTCCTCGAAAGTCTCCGCATGAAAACTTCCTATTTTAATAAGCACCCTCTCTGCGCTCCTTAAGAAGACATTGGCGCGGCACAAAGCCTCCTTGTCCCCCGCAAAGCCAATCCTGCCGTCTTCCACGGACACGATCTCATATCCAAGATCCTGTATTTCTCTTTTTAATACTGCCTCCAGCCCAAAATGGCAGGGCACGATATACTCTAATTTTTCCATAGGTTTATTTTATGCTGTATCAGACACAGTGTCAACCAGAAAAGGGATGCTCGAAAGCATCCCTTTTCCGATTGGACTGCGATTAGTTGTTCTTCTGGCTGTTCTGAGAATTGCTGCCTGTGCTGTTCTTAGAGCTGTTCTTTGTGCTGTTCTGGCTGCAGTTGTTGTATTTGTCCTGCTGCTTTTCGTTCTGATTATTCTGACTGTTCTGGTTAAAATCGTTTTTAGACATCTTCCATACCTCCTGATTGATTTGATGTTACAGAAATAGTATGAGAGAATCTGTGGCAACTTATTCAAACGACAGATAGGTCTTTAGTACTATGTTTTTATTCAAAAGTACCAAAAGTATGATTGGTACTTTGGTACTATTTTGGATTGCATTTTCTTGTAAATCATATATAATAATAAATGTAAACAGAGATACCCCTTCATTCTCAGTTTACAGACCCTTATATTAATTATTTATACTCCCCTCAATAGACCATTTACCCAAATGGTCTATTGTACTTTTATCCTTAAAAATTTCTGTCAGCTATTATTCTGGAATAGCTTGATGATCAGCGTGATGATCAACACGGGAATCAGGATCGGCGCCAGCACGGATATCAAAGAAAATGCCACGCCAATGATCAACAGCACTATCACTGTGACAATCAAAAGTATCAGCCATCCCGGCACGCGAAACACCCTGCCGGTTCCTGTCATATTCTCCTCAAAGGCATCTCCCTGCTGATTCGGGCCATAACTGTAAGTATAGGTATGGGTCTGTTGCCCACTGCCGCCGTCAACAATCTCCTCGTCATAATTCAAATTTGTTCCCTCACTGCGGCCGGCACGTTTATTGGCCTCGATAATACTTTTGGCCAAAAGCCGGGGATCCCCAAGACCCGCCAGAACTTCTGATTCGCTTCTGCCCCTGCGAATCTCCATATCGATATATTCCTGATAATAACGTACATTCTCCGTCACCTGACGGCTGTTAAGCCCACCCGCCAGCGCCCTCTGTAGTCTCTCTATAAATTCTATCCGATTCATAATCTGTTTCCTTCGCTCTTCCTACTACATTGTCTGATCCATGCCTCTTCCATCCTGAAACTTTCTGATAAATTTCTCCGGCGCCCGTTTCATCTTCGCCATTGTCATAAAAGCATGGAGTACCATTTCTTCCTTATTACATTGTGCCGTATTCTTACCGGTATCCCTGCGCAGATTATCCTGCTCCATCTCCCACACATAACAATCTGTCAGGGAATACCCCTCACATTTAGGGAATTCCGCCAATCCGTGATGTTCCAGGTAATACACGAACGCGTCATACAATTCCTGATCCACAAGCAGCTCGCCCCACAGCTCATTACACCATTCCCCGGATTTACCGGCATATTCGCTAATTCTGACAAGGCTGTCATATACTTTTAATCTGCTCTGATCAAAAATTATGGACGCAGACATGTCATTTCCTCCTCATGCTGTCAGATCCGCATATATAATACACTAAAAGACGCAGACCCCACTTTGTTTTATCATTTTATCACACTTATCCCGGATTTACTACGACTATATTCTTAAAAAATTATAAAGGGACAGCACCCTTCCAGACGCTGTCCTCATTCTGTGTTCTTATTTATTCATTTCTATCTTTTCACGCATTAAGATCGGCTACGGAATTTCCCTCGTATACATGTCCATCTACCAAAATCCGCTCAATCAGTGTTGTTTTGGGATGCTCGATCAGGCTGATCAGCTTTTCTCCCGCTTTCTGTCCCAGTTTCTGCGTATTCTGGGCAAGACTGGTGAGTGTGGGCTCAATATGTCTGGCAATCCTGATGCCGTCATATCCGGCTACCGAAATATCTTTCGGAATCTGAAGTCCTCTTTCTTTGATCGCATTGATCCCGCCAAAAGCCGCAAAATCATCCGGATAAAGAATACAGGTAGGCCGATTTTTTAAATCCAGCAGCCTCATGGTCTCCTTATAAGCCGCCGTAGTATCGCGGTAAGGAGCCATACTGATATACTCATCCGGTATCTCCAGTCCCAGCTGCGCCGCCGTGCGGTAGAAGGATGATAACCTGCTCTGGGTAACTGCGGAATCTGCTCCATGAATATAGGCGATCCTGCGATGTCCCTTCTCAAAAATATAGGTCAAAAGATCCTGCATCCCCTGCACATTATTGGACATGACCGCACTCACGTTATTAAAAATATGATCCAGTGTTACTGTGGGGATATTGCCCCGGACCAGCTGCATGATCTCCGGCGAATAAAAATCCGCGCAGACAATGGCGATCCCATCAAACCCTCTCGACCTGCAATGTTCCAGATAAGATATTCTCTCGGACCGCGCCTTGGCAGAATTGATAAAGGTGATATCATAGCCTTTCTCTTCCACGGTATTCTTAAAGCTGTCCAACACGAACGCGTAATAATCGTGTGTCAGGCCGCTGTAAGCCTCCTCGGCAAAAAGCACACCGATATTGTATGTACGATTTGTCTTTAATGCCTTGGCCATGGAATTGGGGAGATATCCCATCTCATCCGCAACTTTCTTTATGTACTTTTTCGTCTCTGCTCCAATATCATTGTGATCGTTGAGCGCCTTACTGACTGTCGCTACCGATACACCACAGGCGATCGAGATATCCTTCATTGATACCATTCTGTTACCCCTCTCATATTCGCGAAATCAGAACTGGCTTGCATCTTAGTTCACTTAACCGTTTTCGTATTCTTAGTTTACAACACATTTTATCTATATGCAAGACCTATTTTCATTTTATTTTGTACAATTTGCATAGTTTTGAGGTCTAATACAATTGGTCCCCAAATAAAATTTGCTCTGTCCCTATTTTTTAGCTTAAAAAAGCCATATTATTTTTACAAATTCTGTTGCTTTTTTCCATATTATTATGTATACTTCTTTAAAAGAGGTTATTTTGTCCTTTTACTTAATCGTTTTCGTTCTTTATTGTAAGAAAAGGAGTTTGCCTTTTAAACCCGGATAATCGCAGGAATTTCCTGCGATGAGAACTATTACTGATAACAAAACCATCATCTAAAAAAGGAGAATAGCATTATGAAATTTGGTTATTTCGATGACGACAACCGTGAATATGTCATTACCACCCCCAAAACACCTCTTCCGTGGATCAACTATCTTGGCTGCAATGAGTTCTTTACCCTGATCTCCAATACTTGCGGTGGATATACCTTTTATAAGGACGCAAAGCTCCTGCGCATGACCAGATACCGCTACAATGATGTACCCAATGACATCAATGGTAAATATTTCTATATCAAAGAGGGCGATACCATCTGGAATCCCGGCTGGAAGCCGACTCAGACAGAGTTAGACAGTTACGAATGCCGTCACGGTATCGGCTACAGCCGCTTTACAGGCGTCAAAAATGACCTACAGGCGTCCATTCTCACCTTTGTGCCCATGGATGACAACTGCGAGATCAGCCAGGTAAAACTGACCAACTTAAGCGGCAGCGCCAAGAATATCTCCCTCTTCTCTTATGTGGAATGGTGTCTTTGGAACGCTGACGATGATTCCCGTAATTTCCAGCGTAATTTAAGCACCGGAGAAGTGGAAGTTGTCGGTTCTACCATTTATCACAAGACAGAATACCGTGAGCGTAGAAATCATTATGCCATTTATTCCGTAAATACACCTGTGGATGGCTTTGATACAAGCAGGGACGCTTTCCTCGGCGCGTACCGCGGCGCCGCTAACCCGGAAGTCGTAGAAAAAGGGCAGGCAACTGATTCTATGGCAAGTGGATGGTCTCCCATCGCCTCCCATCAGATCAATGTGGCCCTGGATCCCGGTGGGAGCAAAACTTTTGTCTTTGTACTGGGCTATATAGAGAATCCCGAAGACCAGAAATGGGAGGCCCCCGGTATCATCAATAAAAAACCCGCCGAGGCCATGCTCACAAAATACCAGACAGACGCCGATGTGGAGAAGGCCTTTGCCGCACTGAATGCTTATTGGAATGAGCTGCTGTCCAGATACACCGTGAACTCTTCTAATGACAAGGTAGACCGTATGGTTAATATCTGGAATCAGTATCAGTGCATGGTAACTTTCAATATGTCCCGCTCCGCTTCCTATTATGAATCCGGTATCGGACGGGGTATGGGCTTCCGTGATTCCTGTCAGGATCTGTTGGGTTTCGTGCATCTGATCCCGGATCGCGCAAGACAGCGTATCATCGATATCGCCTCCACGCAGTTCCAGGATGGCAGCGCTTATCACCAGTATCAGCCCCTCACCAAGAAGGGCAATTCTGACATCGGCAGCGGCTTCAATGACGATCCGCTGTGGCTGATCGCCGGCACCTCCGCCTATGTCCGCGAGAGCGGCGACACCTCTATCCTGACAGAGATGGTGCCTTATGACAATGATGTGGCCGCGGCAAAACCGCTGATGAATCATCTGAAACGCTCCTTTGACTATATCGTAAACCATAAAGGGCCTCATGCCCTGCCTTTGATCGGCCGTGCCGACTGGAATGACTGCCTGAACCTGAACTGTTTCTCAGAGCATCCCGGTGAATCCTTCCAGACCTTCGGTCCTTCTGAGGGACCTGTGGCAGAGTCCGTGTTCATCGCAGGCATGTTCGTCAAATATGGGGAAGAATATGCACAGCTTTGTGAACTCATGGGCGATCAGGCAGAAGCAGATTATGCCCGCGCTGAAGTGCAGAAAATGTATGATGCCATCTTGAAGGACGGCTGGGACGGCGACTGGTTTGTTCGCGCCTATGATGCTTACGGCAAGAAAATCGGTTCTAAGGAATGCGAAGAAGGGCAGATTTATATTGAGTCCAACGGATTTTGCCCGTTAGCCGGCATTGGCGTTAAGGAAGGGCTTGCCCTGAAAGCTCTTGATTCTGTCAAAGAAAAGCTGGATACCAAATATGGCGTGATGATCTTGCAGCCTGCCTACACCAGATATCATCTGGAACTGGGTGAGATTTCCTCCTATCCGCCTGGATATAAGGAAAATGCCGGTATCTTCTGCCATAACAATCCCTGGGTTTCCATTGCGGAAACCGTTATCGGCCGTGGTGACAGAGCCTTTGAGATCTACCAGAAGACCTGCCCTGCTTATGTGGAAGAATTCAGCGAGATCCACCGCACGGAACCTTACGTATATTCCCAGATGGTGGCCGGCGCTGACGCAAAATTCCACGGCGAAGCCAAGAACAGCTGGCTGACCGGTACCGCTGCATGGACTTTTGTGAATATATCACAGCACATTCTGGGCGTATATCCCACTCATCAGGGACTGAGCATCGATCCTTGTGTGCCGAGGGGCTTCGGTGACTTTACACTGACCAGAAAGTTCCGGGAAGGTACCTATAATATTAAAGTCGTAAATCCTGACAATGTGGAAAAAGGCGTGAAATCCATCACTGTGGACGGTAAGGCTGTAGATGGCTGTATCGTACCTTATGAAAAGGGTAAGACCAGTTATGACGTGGTTGTGACTATGGGGTAAAAAGTGAATTCCTTCGAGGGAGACTCAGAATCCGCATACGGTATATTGTATGCGGATTCTTTTACTTGACAACCCCGTTCATACAGTTTCTATATGCCATACTCGGCTGCATACGCAACAGCCTTCTCCTCCGTCATTTCAAACTTTACCATGCATTTTTCCAGAATCACACCCCTGGATATCCCCAGTTCTTTACAGGTTTCTATAAATGCCCGAATTCCCTTTTCTATTCCCTTTTCTATTCCCTTTTCTATTCCCTTTTCCATTCCTTCTGCCAATCCAATTTCAATTCCTTCCAGTTTCATATCCTCAAATGCCTTACACATATCGTATCTCTCCTCTCCATCTTCTTCCACCTGAAAAGTTTCCGGTATCTTCACATTTGCCAGCACTTCTATCATCTCTTTTGTCTCGCTGTCCATCCTGCTGTACACTTCCCGATTCTCTTCCATAATCTGCCGAAGTTTCTCTTTATCCTTCGCATAACGGGCAGTCTCAAATACCTGCCGCAATCCTGTCTGATATTCCTCGAAGGTATCATGGGCCTGACAATCATACAGATTCAGCCGGTAATTTGACACCACTGATTTCATGTCTTCATCAATATCCAGTAAATCGTATAGACATCTCGCCCCGTCCCACGGATGCTCCATTCCAAAATACACCACCAGTGTAATAATCGGCGTAAATTTCTCTTCTTTCTTCATATGAGATAAGTATTCATCTGTTTTCTTTAAATCATCCTGCCGTTCATGCTCCGCTTTCTTTTGTTTCCACTGCTTGTTATATGCAATGCTCTCCGACAGCATGTTTCTTAACACCATCTGATAATCCACATAGTTCTGGTTTTCTATCACCAGAATATGTATTTTCCTGCCTTTCCATAAGCGCTTCTTATCCACGACTGTCTTGGCCGTCCTTCTTTTCCCGGCCCTATTCTTCAAATTTACCGTCTGCGGCTCCATGGGTTCCAATTCTTCCGGCTTTACTATCTGTTTCCCGCCAAACAGCGCTCCATTCACCTGGTCTGCAAATCTCTGATTATCGTCCAGATAATCAAACTGATACTCATCTTTTATTCCCATCAGCTTTCCTCCCTTATTCTATTTTCATATAAGGGATTCAGGTTCTACGATGTGTCACAGACGTGATATCAGAATTTCAGATTCCCAGATATGTTTTATCAATTATATCATGTGCATTGTAGTTCTGTAAAGTCTAAAAATAAATTCCTTGAAGTATTCCCTGAAGTAAATTCCTCCGGAATTAACTTTATTTATCCTAGCAATTTTCCAATCCCATAAAAGAGGAATCTGTTCCACAGGACACATGATATTGTATGCCAAATTTTCCTTACCACTAGTTTTCAAAAAGGGGTTGTTTTTGGAAGGAAGTTGTGACAAAATATGACTTAGTCAACTCTGCCCCTCGGGTATAGTTTGACATCAGAATATGAATTAATGGAGTGCCTGTATGGCATTAGGATTATAGCAATGAGTCAATATATGTCTATCGGTAAAGTCTCAAAATTAAAGAATGTAAGCATCAAATCCCTGCGCTATTATGACCAGATTGGAATTTTAAAACCGGCTTTTATCAATACAGAAACCAACTATCGCTATTATACGATGGAACAGCTCTATCTCTTGGATGCGATCACTGTCTGTATCAAACTGGGCATCCCCCTGAAAGACCTGAATCATTACGTGGAGAATAATTCCATTAATTTGCAGAAACTTCTCTATGACGGTAAGATACTGGCAGAACAGAAGATTCTGGAAATCCACAACTGTCTGGGCGCTTTACAGGAAACCTTGCAGAACATGGCAAGTCCCGTGACCGGACTGGCTAAGATTCCGGAGAGCAAGTGCGGCATTCTTCTGCCCGATGGTTTCTATCACAATGAGATTGTAAAGCGTAAAATGCTGACCGTTCCTTTAGAAGACATGGATATACCCAAATATTACGGCCAGTACATCCTGAAGCTTTTTGTCACAGCGCAGCAACTGGGAACCGCCGTGGCCTATCCATCCGGAGTGCTGCATGAATATCGGAAAGGTATCTATCAGCGCCATATGTTCCTCACAATAACCGGGGATGCACCTAAGCTGCCTGATGATTCCGAACGGACTGTCCGTACCATCGAAGAGGGCGATTTTGCCTGCCGCAGGATCTCTACCCACGTGTCAGACTTTAATGCAGTGCGGGAAGAAATGAAAGAAGTCTTAAAGAGTGATGACTTCTGTATCATTGAGACAGATACGCTCTCGGAAGAAAACAAGAAAGATGGGTATCCGTTTGAACTGGAATATAAGATATCATAGTCGCGTAGTTCTTCTGCTTTTGTGAATATGATACCAAAGACGCAGACAGGCACAGGCCAAACAGTCTGCGTCAGTCTCGTTTTAACCGGTATAGAATCTCCTCGAAAGGAACACCGTCATTGGGCGGTGTTTCGAGTTCTATGGAGGCCGTAATGCATTTCTTCACAAACCCGGAAGCCTTGCGCACTGACCGGTCGAAAGGCACGCCCCTGACCGCATCAGCCGCGATGATGGATGCAAACACATCCCCTGTACCGCAGCGTTCCGCCCCTGCCTTGTGGATACGGATCAAACCCGAACGCACCTCTGTGTCCGATACTTTCACATACACAAAGTTGGCAATAAACTCCCCCTGTGGGATTCCCGTAATGACGACCCTTGCCGGCCCCATGGACGCAAGGTTTTCCGCCATGGCATATAATTCTTTCCGTTTCCATCCCTGCTCTTTATAGGGTATATCCGTGAGATAACACGCCTCTGTCAGGTTCGGTGTGATAATATCCGCCAATGCCACCAGTTTGCCTAACTCCTTACACAACTCTACCGTATAGGCAGAGTATAGTCTTCCATGATCCCCCATCACAGGATCCACGATCACCAGGGTATCCTCTTTTGAAAAATCACGGATAAACTGCTTTACGATATCAATCTGGCGCAGGGAACCAAGATAACCGGTGGCAATACCGTCAAATTTCAGTCCAATCTTTCCCCAGTTCTCAATATAGGCTTCCATCCGATCCGTATAGTCATCCATAAAGAAACTCGGAAAGGCCGTATTGTTGGAAAAGATAGATGTGGGAAGCGGACAGCCCTGCACTCCCATATAGGAAAGAATCGGAAGCATCACCGTCATGGCGCACCGCCCGTATCCTGCAATATCATTAACAACCGCTATCTTTTTCTGCATCCTCGTTCTCCTTCATCCCTCACAGAAAACCACACGAACAATCATTCTCTGCTTCCCACATTCAACGCACAGGTTTTCCTGCATCACTTCCTGCTCTTCACAGGTTTGCTGCAAAAATTCCCCACCGCACATACGAAACAGAGATGACACAACTGTCATATAGCCATGTCATCTCCTACATTTTACTCTTATTTCTATTCTTTTACAATCTGTTATTCTTTTACGGTCTTCTATTTTTTAATGATATCCTCTGTCACTGCCGCGGCCACCTGGCCCTTCACCTCATCAGAGGCCTGCTCCAGACCGCTGATATTCACATTGCGGGTGACTTTTGCATCAAACGTTCCTGCCCTCATGATGTCAGCAAGGTCTATCCCGACCGTCTCTTTCATGGACTCAAACAGCTTCGCCATGACCGCCGGCACATTGCCTGCCATATCACCCACACCCTCGGAACCGCCGATGATGGTAATCTTGTCAATCTGGCTGAGGGGCTCAGATATCTTCGCGGCAATCTCAGGCAGTACATCTATGAGCATCTCTGCCATTGCGGCATTGTTGTACTTCTGATAAGCCTCGGCCTTTTTCTCCATGGCTTCCGCCTCCGCAAGACCCTTGGCCCTGATGGCTTCTGCCTCTGCCACACCCTTGGCGCGGCTGGCTTCTGCCTCCGCCACACCCTTGGCACGGCTGGCCTCCGCTTCCGCCTCACCGACCATACGGATACCCACCGCTTCCTGCTCCTTGGCAAACTTCTGGGCTTCCGCGGTAGCTTTCAAGGCGTCCGCCTCTCTCTCCCGCTCAAACTTCTCCGCCTCCGCCTTTTTCTGGCGCTCATACAGTTCCGCCTCGGACTGCTGCTGTCTGGCGAACTTATCTGCTTCGGCCTTCTTCTTGACTTCCGCATCCAGCGCTTTCTCACGCACTTCCGCCTCACGCTGTTTTAAGACAACTTCCTTTTCCTGCTTGGCAATGCTTGCCTCTGCCGTGGCAATCTCGATGGTCTTTCTCTGTTCCTGCTCCTGAATACTGTAGGCTGCATCTGCCTCAGCGCGCTTGGTATCTTCCACCTTCTTTAATTCTGCCTGCTGTAAGGCCAGTTCATTGTTCTTCTTGGCAATCTCTCTCGCCGCATTGACACGGGCGTCATTGGCCTGTTTATCAGCCTCCGCCTTGGCTACTGCGATCTCCTTGTCGGCCTCCGCCTTGGCGATTGCCGCCTTTTTCTTAATCTGGGAAATATTATCAATTCCCAGGTCGTCTATGACTCCATTGCCATCCGCAAAGTTCTGTACGTTGAAGCTGACAATATCCAGTCCCATGGCCGCCAGATCCGGCTCCGCATTTTCCTTCACCAGTTCCGCAAATTTCTGTCTGTCGCTGACCATCTCCTCCAGCCTCATGCGGCCCACGATCTCACGCATATTACCTTCCAGCACTTCCCTGGCAATACCCGCTATATAAGGCGTATTCTGATTTAAGAAGTTCTGCGCCGCCCTGGCCAGTTTCTCCGGCTCCGCGCTGATCTTCACATTTACCGCCGCATCCACCTGGATATTGATATAATCCGCAGTCGGCACCGCATTGGATGTCTTCACATCAATGGCAATCAGTTTCAGGCTCAGCTTATCCAGCCGCTCAAAGAACGGAATCTTCACACTGGCTTTTCCAATGATCACCTTCTTGCGAAGACCGGAAATGATAAATGCCGTATCCGGCGGCGCCTTCTTGTATCCTGTGGCCACAACCACGATCACAAGCACAATAAGCAGTACCACCACCAGTTTCCAGATCAATCCTGCTAAAATCCCCATAATGCTCCCCCTTTTCTTTTGTATGATTGATGACTTCTCTTTATTCCTTCACCGGCTTCTGCGCCCGCCATCTGCCAAGCGCCCCGGCAAGATATGCATATATTTTATCCAATCCCACTGCCAGCAAGTAGATATACCCCACAGAACTCAAGAACAAAAGCAGCGTATTGGAACCGCTCATGAGCGTCCCTGAAAAGTTCGGCAAATACCGGTACAGGAACACATGATGCAGCAGATAATAGGCAAAGGAATGGCGGCCGATTGCAGCAATCAGATTCTGCACCCTTCCTGACTTAATCCAGGTTGACACCTCCATAATGATCATATAGAGCGAAA
This sequence comes from uncultured Lachnospiraceae bacterium, assembly GCA_946566685.1. Taxonomy (GTDB): domain Bacteria; phylum Bacillota; class Clostridia; order Lachnospirales; family Lachnospiraceae; genus UBA3282. The sequence goes on along the minus strand of CAMNXA010000029.1, from coordinate 23,170 downwards.
CCGCCAGCATGAACACCACATGGTAGGCATTGAAATAGTACCCGGACTGCTCCACCAGATATACCATAATATACAGCCCCACGCCCACGACAGCCAAAATCTTCCTGCCGATCACCACAGCTTTCTGGTGGGGACTCTTTCTGATCATCTCAAACAGCATCCCCAACACAAAATACATGCTGCACACAATGAGATTCTTCTCGATCATCATGTCAAAGGGATTATTGTACAACAGCCAGATACTGGCTCCCAGAAATACCACAGGCAGAATATACTTGCATTTACACATAATAAGCCTGTAAAGGGGGAACAAAATATAAAGCATGATGATAGCGCCCAGAAACCACTCGCCAATCATATAGAAATTATCTACGTACTCATAGAGATAACCGTCCATCCCGATCACCGTCAGAAGGAAATTTACCTTCGGCGCATCAGGCATGGATTTGGAACGATAGAAAAAGTCCAGAAAGGCAAACAGATATGCCAGCCAGAACAGGGGAAAGATTCCCAGAAATCTCTTTTTATAATATTCTTTTAACGTCAGTTTCTCCTCATAGCGATAGATCAATGCCGCACCGGAGACCATAAAGAAACTGGAGACCGCAATCGGCGCCCACACAATATGGATGATCCCCTGAAAAATATCAATATAAGCCGCCTCAATCCCCAGCGTCCTGACCGCAACTGAAAAGTGATAGGATGTGATCATAAAAAAACCAACGATACGAATCAGATCAAGATAAAGCACACGTTCTTTTTTCATTGTGGTATACCGCTCCTCATAAACTTATGAATGAAGATAGTATACCACAATTTTGATATAAAGTCACTTAAATAAAGCCTGCTCTGGTATTATTTTACCTCTCTGTCACAATCACCGGACAAAGCCGTCATCCCACAAACTTTTTATCCCGCTTCTCCTCGATATGCTTCTGTTCCTCAGCGCTGATCACACCCACCGCCTCATCCACAGACTTACCGTTTGCTTCTCCGCTGTTTTGATCTCCGCCTTCTTTATCCCTGTCATTTTTTACCAGTTCCTCATCCATCCTGTCAATCTGCGACTTAGCCTCCTTGGCCTGCCTTACTTCCGTAATCTTATGCATGATCGCGTTGACATCCTCCGGAGAAAACAGATCCAGACATTTCATCAGGCTGTTCATATCATTCAGATCGATATTCACCGTACCCACGGAAGTACTCACATGAATCCAGTCCGGGTTGGAACTGCCGCCGATGGTGATGGTATTGCCATATATCAAATCCTTGGTAATAGACACCCTGGCTCCATTATGCCAGAAATCTTCCGTCACCGGATGTCCTGGTGTGGGTTCATCCATGTTCCGCAGCATAATGCCAATGGAGTCTGTGGCGCCGCAGGATTCCCCTGATGCCAGATATTCGTCAGCCTTCTTTAATTTCGAGGCAAAGCTGCCATCACAGCCGTCCCCCTTTAAACCGGCCTTCTGACGAAAAGCCACCGTATCTGCATACTGTTGCAGCTGCTGCACCGTATGATTTGTCGTGTCTATATATCCGTATGCTTTAAATGGATTGTTTCCGATCATTTTACTTTTTCTCCTCGTTTTATGAACGTTCCTCTATGGTCTCCAACGCGAATTTCTCAATCGCATGTTCAGTCTTTTCAGGTATCTTGCTGGTGTCCACCTGATAGGCTTCCAGCCTGCCGTCCTCATACTTGGCCTCTACATAGACCTGTGTCTGTGTATCCTGAATCTTGCCTTTGAGCGTGTAGCCCTCCGTCACTGCAATCCGAACATTGTCGCTCTCCTCATAACTCATATGTTTTACCTCCACAGTCTGTAAAGCCTCCGTCAAGGCCGCAGAGTTCACCCGTATGCCCAGGCCTGCCCCGATTTTTCCCAGACCGGACTTTTCCTTAACCGTGCCTGCCTGTACCTCTGTCTCCCCAATCTCCTTTTTATCCTGGCTGCGGTATTTCATATTCTGCCGCAATCTCTCCCGAAATCCTTCCGCCTGCCCGGATTTCCTGGTGTTCGGATACTCCGGCGCCGCACCGCTTCCTTTTACCTCCTGTATGCCCATGTTCTACGGCCTCCCTTCCGTCAGAATTTTCTTAACTTCCTCTCTGCCCCTGCGCAGCCTCGTCTTGATTGTCGCCTCTTTTTCATTTAGGACACCAGCAATCTCATGGATCGTGTAGTCCTCATAATAAAAAAGATAAATCGGATTCCGGTAATGTACCGGCAGGCGAAGCACTGCCTCAAGCGTCCTGTCATCCTTGACCTGGTAAGGCAGATAAATATTCTGCGTTGCTGATGCAAAGGACTCGTTCCATGGCACTGTCCTCTGATACCAGCCGCTCTTTAAAATGTCCAGACAAATGTGAATGGTGGTTCGTATGAGCCACGCCTTCTCGTGCTCCTTATTCTGAATCGGTTTCTCGTCCTTCATATAGCGCAGAAAGGCTTCCTGCACCGCATCCTCGGCGTCGGCCCGGTTCTTCATATTAGAAAAAGCAATTCGATACAGCATGGACTGGTACTCTTCCACCAGATAATTCCATCTCTGTTCCATCCCCTCGTAATTCCCTCTGTTATTCTATAGATATCTACATCTTAACATACTTCTTTTGGCCGTCCTATATACAATACGAATGAGCAGAGTAAAAAGTTTCATAAAGTAAGAAAAATCCGTGAACAACATACAAACCTTCACGGATTTTTCTTACTTTATGTTCTTATTTTACTGCAAGCACGGGCTTTCCTATACAGGTATGATAAAAAATGCTTTGCATCAGTCTTTTTATTCGCATAAAGATAAAAGAACTCATATAGTTTTTTATTGCTCTCCGTCACTTCTCCCCTGATGCTTTTATAGTCCGTATATTGCTCTTTACTTCCAAAGCATATGTAAACATGCTTTGCATTGATTTTTGTAAAAAAAGTATTTCTGGCCGGCAGGATAACATATTCAAATCCATCATTTCCTGCTTTATCTGTATAAGAAATTAGAACATTCAAAATTTCAAGCAATTCCTCTTTGCCGTCAATGTCCTCTGTCTTAATCTTTTCAATGAGCTTGTTATTAATCTCTTTCGTCAAATATAAATCTTCAATTATGTTTAAATAGTTCATCAACGGCATGATAAAATCAGAAACTGTTTTAGCTTTTTCTACTTCGGCATCCAAACAAAACAAAAATTCTTCATTAGATTTCCAAATTGGAGACTTCCTTTCATCCCTGGAGAAATACTCTAAAATCTCTTTGATGTAGATATTTTGCTTCATCCAGTTTAACAGTTCTATATCTGATAAAAGAGAAACATTACGCTTTCCAAACCATCTACCCTCCCTCGTTAATGCCTCACATGAAAAAACAGCTTTTAAAAGTTCCTCAAACGAATCTATCTCTTCGCTGTCTGCATACTCGTTATCATACATATTCTTGATAGAAATACCTATGGCCCTTCGCAATAAATATGCATCATACAGCACAATCGGATGATTAACAATCCACTGTGCCTGGGAATTTTTGGCTAAAACTACATTGTTGATTACACTTAGGGCACTTTTCTTAAATGCAGGATAATAAACGCCATCTTCCGTGCTTACACAACAGGTGCTATCTAGTAATCTTTCACTGTCCAAAACCACATTATCATATCCAGACATCTGAGTATCGCGCGCTATATAATCCAATTTATCAACATCCACAGTAGAAGAATTCAACAGTCTTATCAGACAGTTCTTGATACCACAATCCGTTTTTCTTTCCGCAGGCTCTTTCGGATTTACAGCATAAACACACCCAAGAATAGACCGAATCGTCAAATCCAAATCCAGACAAACATCTTTTTCAAAAAAACTCCTAAAACGAGAAAAATTCTGAATTGTCACTATAGCACTCATCACTTCATGCTCAGAAGGTGGTTTACAAATTTCATCTGTAGATTTTAAGATGTACTTATAATCTTTTTCAAAAGCTCCATATATCACTTCAGTTTCTGCAAATTTCTTATATAATTCCAGAAGTCTGGAATTCAAGGAACATTCAACTTTATTGATTTTTTCCTGATAATTATATAAATCCTCGCAAGTATGTGAAAAAGGTGCATGTCCTATATCATGTAAAATGCACCCCAATAAAAAAGAATCTTTATATTTTTTAACAACCCTTACTTCCCTATTACTACAGTTCTTTACAAAGCCATCTATTGCTTTTTGTCCTAACCAATAAACCCCAATGGAATGAACAAATCTGTCATGTCTTGCAGACGGATATAATACCCGATAACTTGTCTGCTCAATCCACTTTAGACGTTGAAATTCTGCTGTATCTATGATGCGCCAGAAAGGCTCTTCTATTTGTATATAACCATGTATTGTATCTTTTATACTCTTTGTTTTCAAGTAAGATCACCCCATATCAAAAATACTCTTTGATGCTGATATCATTTCATTCACCACCAGTGTTGGCATACCCATCCTAAAATATCTTCCTAGCTGTTCTTTTAATTTAGTTTTGTTATCCATTTCATTCATAATTCTTATATAATTTGACTGAATACCCTGCACAAAAAAAGGATAATTATCTTTAAAATCCAAAATCTCTTCAAAATTAAATCTAGTAAAATAATTATGCTCTTTTAATTGCTCAGAAAGTTTCTCATCATAAATAACCATATCTTCAATCGAAACATCAAACGTATTTCTTTCTACCGCCTCCAGAAGAAAATTGCCAATAACAACCTCGCTGCTGATTATTTTACACATTTTATCCATCTCCTATCTGTAGAATGATATTATTATATCACAAATGTAAAATATATTTCCTGATTTTTTTTAATTTTATATATTTTATTTCTTACAGCAAATTATTCTATTTTACACACTTTGCTGCAACCTCCAGGATTCTTTTCATCGCCCAGTAAGCCCTGATAAGTAATCTCGACCTTGTCACCCACTGCAATCGGCGAATTACCCTCGATAATCTGGGCATCCTTTGTGGAAAAATAATAGGACATACCATCTCCGTAATCGTTAATTATAATGATATTATTCTCGTATTTCTCCACAATCCCTACAATAGGGTCTGCCTTTGCATCTTCTTCCTCTGCTTTTGTCTCCTTTGGCGCATCCCCAGTGTTTCCTATTTCCGGCAGTCGTATTTGTGTTGCATAAAATACATCCTCCTCGAAATGTCCCTTCATATCAACCGCCATATGCTCTCTCAGATCTTCAAATCCCGCTTCTTCATCCTCATGGCTTTCCCCATTATCATAAATGGTTCTTACCAGGAAAGTTGTGTCATCGTCAAAGACCACCTGAATCAACTGGGAATCCGGAATGGGCGCATTGGAACTGGGCGTACTGGTCGCCAGGGAACCATCATCCAGAATTTTGACTTTCGTCTCTACAATATAAAAAGAATCTTCCTCAATCCTCCAGACCTTCCCCTTAAAATCTGCATCAACGGCAGCTGCGATTTCCGGCTCCAAAACCCGCCATTTCCCTGCCGCGTCTTCCTTTGACTTTTCCATATCCGTATCATTCTCTTTGGACAGCATATCGCTTAATGCTTCCTCTGATACCTCATCCGTCTGCTCCTCCGGTGTCCTTGCCGCATATTCATGCATCGCACCGCATCCTGTTATTGCTGTGTTGAAACTACAAACAATACCAAGTAACACCATTATCTTTCTTGTTTTCATTCTCACAATCCCTTACTCCTTTACACATTTTCCAGATATAATCCCTAAGCATCTTCCATATGTTCACCTGTTATACCACAGCCCTAACAGGAATGCCGTAGAAAAACTCCCTGCAATCACAGAGAGTTTTCCATCACACTAATACTGTTTTACCATCCGGGCTCTCCCGCCGGCTTTCGGCACAACCTACTGTCTGCTACTTTGTCCCCATGATCTCTTCCGCCATATCAAACATTTCATCGGCAGTTAAGTTCAAGTCAAATCCCAGAAGCTGATAACGGATACCGTCTTTCATCCATTCCACCTCTGCACTTTTCTGTATTTCTACTTTATCGCTGCCGTAGGCGATAGCATAATTATCTTTCTCCTGATTCACTTTATCTTCCTCTGTCAGTTCATAATTAGGCGGAACAAACTTATGGGTTGCACTCTTATAATTCAAAGTGATATCTCCACATACCCTTGTCTCATCCGCCGGTTTCAAACGCGGCAAAGCAACTGACGGTTTTTCAATATACAGACTGACGGTAGGCTCTGCATCCCTGGCATATACAACGCTCATAAATTTAGCTGTGTACACCTGATTCTTATCCTGATCCTTACCCTGTTCCTCGCCCACTACCGCTTTCTCAAACCGATAGCCATTGGAAAACTGCTCCACGGAATCCACCGCATATCCAAGCTTCTTCTCCTGCTGCGCCATCCCGCTGTAGCTACTGCACCCATCCCGCCAGTCAGAGTGCGAACTCACAGACACCACACGCCCTGCCGCAAACACACCGCCCGATATGAGCAGACATCCGGCTGCTACGCCTATAACCAACTTTTTCCATGATAAATGTTTCATATTTCCTGCCTCCTGACTTGTTCGAATCTTTTCATCAATCCTGTCTTTTAAGTCCTGGGACACGGTAAGACCATCACATTCCAAGGTCAACACATCTTTCATTTTATCTTCCCAATTATCTTTTCGCTTCATATGCAACCTCTTTTCTTCACAACACGCCGGTAACTGTCACCCCAAAATCGCTCTCCAATGCCTTCTTCAGCTGTTTTCTGGCCGTATGGAGCCTGGACTTTACCGTCCCCTCCAGGCAGCCCAAGATCCCTGCGATCTCGTTTATCTGATACCCCTGATAATAAAAGAGTACCACCACTGCCCGCTGCTTGATCGGCAATGCCCTGACCGCCCCGGCGATTGCCCTTGCCTCCTCCTGCATGATCACCTGTTCCAGTAGGGAGATATTTGGGCCGGTGTCGGCTTTCTGTACCACCTCATCGTCCGGCAGTTCCCTGCTCTTCTTCCTGCCGCACTTATAGGCTGTCCTCACAAGAATCTGCATCATCCACGCCTTAAATCCGCTGTCATTCTTAAGTTCCTTACAGTGCAGATACACTTTGACAAAGGTATCCTGTACCACATCTTCACTGTAAGAACGATCGCCTGTGATCAGATATGCCGTACGGAGTGCCATATTCTTGTACTTTTCATAGAGCAGATCAAAGGATGCCTTATCGCCTTCCTTCATCTGTCTCACCAACATTTCCTCGGTCAAAATATCTTTCCTCCAAAGTTCTGTTACGCTTACGGCGTCCGCTTTTCACACCCGCCGTATCAGGTGCACCTGCTTATAAGAGTCCGCAAGGTTCTAAAAGGTTCAAAAAATTTTGAATCACAGCAAAAAACCTCTGACCGTTCTCCGGCCAGAGGTAAATATTGTAATATATTTGGTCAAACGGTTCTGCTTCCTTACATTACCAATGCCATACCAATAAAAAAGCAAAACATAAAATACAGACCTATGAGCAAACCGATGATAGATGTCACCAGGCCGCCGATTGCTACGCCTTTGCTGTCATATTTCTTACTTAATGATACGATACCACAGATCAGGCCGGCAATACTTACTCCCAGATCGACAAACGGAAACCAAAAGAATACAATGCCCAGAATGCCGCAGATCAGGGAAGCGACTGATACTCCGCCGTGGTTATTGGGGAGTACATCGTACACAACCGGTTTCATCGGCTGTGCATAAGGCTGCTGGTTATACTGCTGATTCCCATAGGGCTGCTGATTGTACTGCTGGCCGCCATAGGGCTGCTGGTTATACTGCTGGTCACCATAAGGCTGTTGGTTGTACTGCTGGTCACCATATGGCTGCTGGTTGTACTGCTGATCGCCATAAGGCTGCTGACCATAATTCTGATTATCTTCCACGATATTTCTCCTCTCCAACCCATTAAAGTTCTAGTGCAGATCCTGCATTTATACCAGGAAAAGAAGCTGATATGCGATCCATATTCCTACCAGTACCAAGAATCCAACAAACAGACCAATCGCCGCGCCATTCTTTCCTTTCAGGCAGAGCTTAATACTGAACATGTCTACGAAAATAGAAAGCAAGAGTCCTATCCATCCTGCACCAAAAAGTCCGATAATACCGCAGACAGTTATCATCGCAGTAACCCATTTGGGCATATTTCTTACCGGCTCATACGGTGTATTATCATCAATGTAAACACCGTTAACCGCAAGTCTTACACTGTTACCGATCACTACCAGATTACAGTCCACACCCGGCATACTGATCTGAACATCTGCCAACATTACGAACCAGTTCTTGGATTTGCATTTGTAGGTATCATTATCAATTATGTACTTGGCGCCGCCAAAGCCGCCGGCCTTATACGTAATATGATGCATGTTACCCGCACCGTCAGTTACATTCCATTCTTTCTTCATGCTTCTCCTCCTCACAGCGAAACTTAAAATTATCCATTGGCCGTCTACCATAAATTGGCCATTCATTGTATCTATCATACTGTAAAGTAGGCCGCTTTGCAAGAAGAATGTTTTGGAATTTCGCTTCCTGGCCGCTGCATCTGGTCACTTTCCTTTAAAGCGGTATCTTTTCTATCTTGAAGCGATACCTATATTTGCGGGTTTGTTCCATACGCTCCGCCGGCAGCAGGTTCTGGTAACGTATAATACTGAAAACAAATCCCATAAGTACTGCCCATACACCGATATCTATACCAGCATAGGAGAGAAATGGAAGGTTGGCATGGATGGGCATTACGCCCAGGTTACTCATCAGATATCCTGCAAATTCCACCAGAAATACAAAACAGCACCCAGTGCCCGTTACCCGCCCAAGCTGGTTCTTCTGCCGCAGGCATCTGTACAGAAAATAACCGATGCATCCCACAAATATCAGACAGACCATGACACCAGGCAGGATTCCATAACGCAAAAATAAATACAGTATATTGCTATCATCCGAACTGAAAGACAAATCTATATATTCTACCCCTATATAATTGCTTGCAAACTGTGCTGCCGCCTCAGGATTCCCCCACAGGCTGCACCGTCCAAGCCATCCCCGAATCATCACTACATAATAACCAACACCATCCGCATGATCATAGGGATGCAGGATTGCCCGGATGCGTTCTGCCTTAAATCCGTCCTGCTGCAACATCCAGCAGACTGCCAGACAAAATGCCAACAAAGCGCCGCCCCACAGCCCAATCAGTTTACCTCTTTTCTTTCCATACCAGCCGCAGACCACTGCCATGCTGAGCATCACCATCAATACACCGTATAATCGCATACCGGACGGCCTTATCACCATATGATAGCCTCCAAAAATCATCAGGATCACCTGGAACAGGACTAGCCAAAGAATACCGCCTGCAAAGCCACGCCTGCCCCTGCCCCGATATCGGTACAGCAGACTGGCATAGAGCGGCACCAGCAGATAATGCCAGTTCATGGTAAGCGCCTGATACAATCCCATATTACCCCATATTACAAAATTCTCCACTCCTAGAATCAAAAATACAAGGCCCATAAACCAGGGTGCATATCGCAGAAGAACCGTATAATCCATCACGCACACTAAAACGCCCAGAACCACAGCGCCTGTCAATGCGATCACCAGACTTCTGGTCACTCCCGAAAACAACCCCAAAGATAGTTCAGCTGCATTCTCCATGTACATCGCTCTAACGATATCTCTGTTAATGACAAGTTGCAGGCAAAGCCCCAGCCCACACAGAAATGCCAGCATAAGGATCATCTTCCAGTCTGTCTTGGGCCTGTGGATCTGATCCATGGAAATCCCCACTTCCACAGGGTCTCCCATCTGGCGCACCGCCTCCTTGCCAGCCTCCTCTTCAGACATCCCCTGCTCCCTGTAACATGCAGCCTGATCTTCGATATGGGCCGCCAGTTCCCTGGCTACCATATCACGGGCCTGTCTGGCCCTGATCTGTGATGTAGCCGCTTCTATGTACTCACACACATCCATAAGCCAGACCTCCAATCACGCCTTCCACGCCGGCAGTATATTCTTTCCACTCTTCCTTCTTTTTCCTCAGGAAATGTCTGCCCTCTTTGGTAATGCTATAATACTTCCTTACCTTCCCGGACACCTCCCGCTCATACGCCGACACCAGATTCTTTTCTTCCAGGGAATGCAGCAGTGGATACAAAGTTCCCGCTTTCAGTTCAAACACCTGATTCGACCGTTCCCGCAGTGTCTCGATCATCTCATATCCATATAAATCCCTCTCCTCCAGCAACTGCAATAACAACATTGCCATACTGCCGGACACGAGGCTCCTGTCTACCGCCATAACTGATTCCTCCTTTTCCCATAACATAATTGTGACTTTTTGCAAAATATATAGGCTGCCTATATATTATTATATATAGACAACCTATATATGTCAACACTCACATAACTAACTTATCTCTCCGCCCAAAAACACTGCTTTTCTCTTTTTCTACCTTACACATAGTCCCGCTTCGCGGTCACCTTCACACAGATCACAATAGCCGCCGCCCATATCAGAAGCGCTGCTGCTATTGCAATAAGTCCCACCTGCATCATTTCACCGCCCATTTGATGCAGGATAGAAAGTCCCTCAGAACTATCGGAAATATTACCCTTCTTTCCATCCATAACATACATCATGGCAAAATAGGATGTCATGGCCGGCGCTACTCTCACAATTCCCAACAGTTGGGGCGCCAGATTTTCTCCTATCAGATATAGAATCAGAAATTCCATTGTAATAAGCAGCAGACAAAAGGCCAGAAGGACCAAACCGACTGCAATGGTCCATGCTTCGATCCCCTTCCCCATCATCTGTGCATTTACAATAAATATGCCGCTGCATACCACCGCAAATCCCGCAAGTGACATGCCATACAGGAACCGCCCTATGACCCTGTGCGCGGTGGTAGAGGGCAGCAATACCAGAAATCCTGCATCCTCCTTTTTGCATGCGCCAAAGGGCGCTGTCGAAAAAATAATAGCCACAAATATCATATAAGAGAACGACATCAGGATTGAAAATCCCTGTCCCCACATGAATAACGCTATCACAATAAACAGCGGCATAAGATAAAGCTGTCGTTTCACCTTAATATAGTCAATCAACATAAAATATATCGCTCTCATTCCAAAATCCCCCTTTTATCTCCCGTCTTTAATATAGTGGACCACAATCTGGTCAATGTTTGGTTTCTCATACTGGAAGTCATTTCCCAAAAGCCCCGCCTGATCACTGGGCAAAAGAGCTTCAAACCCATAGGCATTATCAATTACCCCGATCAAAGCCTTTTCCAGTTTTGCAGAGACTGCACTTTTTTCCCCTTTTACCAGAAGGTAATTCTCAATCAGTTCATCCTTGGCATCGTAAAGCACCGTCCGTCCCTGATGGATAAAATAGATATAATCCGCAATCTGCTCCAGATCACTTAAGATATGCGTGGAGAAGATCACGCTCCGCTCACCGTCCATCACATATTCCTGTAAAAGCCCCAGGATTTCCGTGCGCATCACCGGATCCAATCCGTTAGTCGCCTCATCCAAAACCATCAGTTTCGTGTCTCTGGAAAGCACTGATGCAAACATCAGCATCACCTTCATGCCTCTGGAGAAATCCATGATCGGCTTTTTCTCCGGCAGGTTCCACCTTTGCAGGAAACCATCAAACTTTTTTGCCGAAAAGGTGGGATAAAAGTTATGCAGCACCTGTCTGATATTTTTTACCTTAAAATTATCCGGAAAATAAAACTCGTCTCCGATATAGCCAATCTGCTCCTTATATGCCACCGCATCCTCCTCACAGCTGATCCCGTTAATGCGGATTTCCCCTTCACTGCATTTACAGATATTGGTGATCAGATTGAGGGTAGTACTCTTGCCGGAGCCATTGGGCCCCACATAGCCCATGATATAGCCCTTGGGCAGGGTAAAACTGATATTCTGTAAGTCAAACGCTTTATAATGCTTTGAAAGATTCTTTACTTCCAACAATTCCATATGCTTCCTCTCCTATCTTTCCAATAGATTCTTAAAAACATGAAGAAGTTCTTCCTCGGACATCCCCATGGTCCGTGCCGTCTCTATGGCCGTGGTAAGCCCCTCCTCGATCCGCATCAGGCTCTGTTCCTTCAACAGGTTATTATCCGTGGAGAGCACCACACTCCCCTTCCCCTGCATACTGGCGATAAAGCCCTCGCTCTCCAGGTCGCTGTAGGCACGGGTGGTGGTGATCACACTGACCCCCACTTCCTTGGCCAGCTGCCTGATAGACGGTAAGGTACTTCCTGCCGGAATCTGGCCATTTAGTATCTGTTCCTTGAGCTGCTCCCTGATCTGCGCATAGATTGGCAGCTCAGACTGATTTGATATGATAATTTTCAATGGTCAACCTCCCTGCACACCCTGTCGTCACAGTTTGTGCTTCATAAGTATATACTGTATATATATCATTATATACAGTATAAGCAGTTTGTCAATAGCAAAATCGAGCAAAAGCTCGATTGCGAGATCCGCTTCGCGGCCTCGGATAAGTTGAAGACTTTCCTATACCATAAAAAGGAGCCAGCAGAACTATTCCTGCTGACTCCAACTCCTGCCGATTATACCATAAAAAACAACCAGCAGGCCACTCCTAAAAGCGCTGCCACATACACAAGCCCTCGTACTCTCTGTTCCCTCGATACATCTTCTCCTTTTAGCAGTGCTAAAATATCCACAATTATACAACGAATTGCCTCATACATATCCTCTCCCCACTGAATAAAAATGCAGCGGAAACATCCCTGATAGATATTTCCGCTGTAAGTTCTACGTGCGTTAGAGGATTCGAACCCCCGACCTTTTGGTCCGTAGCCAAACGCTCTATCCAGCTGAGCTAAACGCACTTGGTGTACAAAAAGGAACATTTCTCATATTCCATATTCCTTTCACAACACAAGCAATTATATATAGTTTTCCTTAAAATGTCAAGGGGGTGGTTAAATTTTCTCACTCTTCCCTGCCGCTAAGCAGCGCAAGCGGCTCCTTCTTCAGATTCCTATGAATCATCGTAAGGGCAATACCCGCCGCCAGGACTACTATAATGGAGCCGGTCACCGCGCCCACACGCCAGTCGCCGGCAACCAGATAGGTAATCTCCTCGTCATCTTCCGCAGTATACATACCGGTACTGTACATACGGTCGAAGCGCTCCACCTGTGTAATCTTTTCCGCCGCAGCTGTGGAGCAGTAATATCCTCCTGCACTTCCCAGAATACTGCCGCACAGCACGATCAGCACAATCCCCGACAGAAGCGATAGCGCACACTGGCCTTTGCTCAATCCCAAAGACCTCTCCACTGCTGTCCGAGTACATTGTTTGCTGATAAACATATGGCAGAAAAAGAGCAGTACACAGGCCGCACTGACACTCCCCGCCACAAGCAGGATGAGCGCCATCCGGTTCATCCGCTTTAAACCGGCCTCCAATACGGAATAGCCCCTGTCATAAAAGGTGATCTCCAGCCCATCGATGCCCTGCTGTTCCCACAGGGATTTCCAGTGTTCTATGGTGCCGTTTGGTATCTCGAAGGACGTGGTATATCCCCTCATGTAACCCGGTTCCGCAATATTTTGGCAGTCACTGTTGTCCATGGAGGCTTTGGGTATGATGATTTCATTGTAGGCCAACTGGTATCCGTACCCCTTCGTAGTGCCTCCGGGCAGTATATCATAAATGCCGCAGATTTCCCAGTCCCCCTCCTCGAACACCGGATAGACGTCTCCCTCGGCAGTCAGGTATCCCTCGCCGCTTATGTATGCCGATTTCGTATAATTGGCAAAGCGAAGCGGCAGATGCAGGGTATCTCCCACCCGAAGGTCATTGCGTCCGGCAAATTTGCGGGGCACCAGACAGACTTTTCTGCCCTCGCTGTAATCCTCCTGGGTAAATCCTCTCCCCTGCTCCATGGCAATATTCCCGTCATAGAACATCGGGATCAGATCCGTATTCTCTGTGGCAGTGACAGGTACAGACTTCCAATATCCCATCTCAAATTCCCTGATCAGTGCCTGCCAATGCTTCCCCTCCTCGGTCTCATAAAATCCCGGCGTGACTTCCGCCATATAATCACCGGAAAGATCATTGGGAATCAGGCTGCCGTCCGGCCTCGTCTGGGTACTTATAATCCCGGACCAGGGAACAAATTCCTCCAGCCCTGGATCAGAAGTCCAACGTCCATGAGGCAGTCCAACAATCAGGCACATAATATAGGTCTTATCCGCATACATCTTTTCCGGAGCCGGATTTTCATGATCGCAGAAATTAAAATATTGTGCATTATACCGGTAATAACTATACAATATATTCTTTATTTCCATTTTAATCGGGCCAGCCGGAACAGCATCTTCCACAGGAGAAGCTTCCACGATCATTGGATTGCTCACCCCCTCATTATCATCCAGCAACCGATAATCCGGCACATAGGCGGCATACCAGGCCCTGTTCTCCGGTCCGCTGATATAATCCGCTCCCTCAAAATCAAGGACAGCCAGCGGAATCATATCCCCATATTCCTTCCGGTTGCGGATTGTATATCTTTCGTGTTCCCAATCCCATTTCTCAGCCTTGATGATCCTGGCCGGCTTCTGTTCCACCGTTGCGATGGTCTGAAACAGATTTTCAAAATGGATCCTATTCTCCCGGCACATCTTCCAGAGACCGCCGCCGGTAGACAGGAGCGCCGCCGCCATCCCTGCCAGCAGAAAGAACAACGCCGTCTTTACCGGCGTGCGCCACAGTCTGATCAGGCTCTTACGCAATACCACCATATATCACGCCTCCCTTGCCAGATGCCCGTCCCGCATCCGATAAATACAGTCTGCCTCCTTCGCTACCTCTGGATTATGGGTGATCACAATAACCGTATAGCCTCTATCGTGGGCCGCACTTTTTAGGATTTCCACGATATTTCTTTCATTTTCGGAGTCCAGGTTGCCGGTCGGCTCATCTGCCAGAAGGATTTTGCCCCCTGAGGCCAACGCCCGCGCTATGGCCACTCTCTGCTGTTCCCCGCCGCTCATCATCTTGGGGAACTGTTTACAGATTTTATCTGCCAGTCCCACCTGCGCAATTAGTTCCTTCGCCCGCACCCGTGCCTCCTTCTTCGCCATTCCTTTCAATTCCATGGGATAACTCACATTTTCAAGCGCTGTCAGGAGCGGAAAAAGATGGAAAGCCTGATATACTACCGATACCACATCTCGCCTGTAATGATCCCGATTCATCCCGCGAATGCTCTCGCCTTCCACCAGAATATCCCCGCTTGCCGGCAGATCAAGCCCTGCCAGCAGGGATAGTAAAGTGCTCTTGCCGCTGCCGGACTCTCCCACTACGGCATACATTTTTGACTCTTCAAAGGAACAGCTCACATCTGTAAGCGCCTGAATCGTCTGATACTTTGTGCGGTATGAATAAGATACCGCATCCACTTTCACTCGTTCCATCCGTTTCCTCCTATTTCATACATCATACAAGACTTCCATCACACTTAAGGAATGGAAAGACCACAGTGCCGCCGTACTTCCCAGCAGAAATGATACAAAGAATACCGCATCCGACAGTAACAGCGCCATACCGCTTGCCCCGCCCACGAGCGGAATCATCAGGCTTACCGCCGCACATGCCGCTGCCTCCAGCAGAACATGTTCCAGAAGCAGCACAAGGAAACAATAGCCCCATCCGGTTCCCACCGAACGCATGGTAGCATACTCCGCTTTTCTTCCCTGAATCAACAGATAACTGCACAGATAACCCACAAATATAATAATCACGATTACAAATGGCAGCATTCCCATCAGAATCGCCAGTGTCTCCCGCAGGTTCTCCGCCGCATTGATAAAAACGCCATCCCTGATGATCAGCGCATTGCCGTCAAACCTGTATTCGGCTTCTCTGGCCACTGGTAATAATCCAATATCATGCATATCCTTCTTGCAGTCATTGAGGCGGAAGGGATCTCTCACCTTAAAAGAGGCGGAATCCGCATAGAAATCAATACCTTCCTCATGATAGATATCCCGTATATTCTCAAAGGGCACAAGAATCCACGGCTCCACGAAACTTCCCAGATATTCCCCGATATCCATAACCCCTACGATCCTATACTTCTTCCCGACTGCCAACGGATCCATAAAGATTTCATATCTTGTACTTATCTCGTCTCCAGCCCGGTAATAGAACAACGTCAGTATTACTTCATCGCCCAGTTCCAGACCGTTATCTTCCATCAGCACGGCATCCATGACACAGTACGGTTCATTTGATGCAAAGACATTTTCTCCCGCCTGATCCCAAAATTGTATTTCTTCCCTTTTTAACCCATTCACCGCTGCAATATCATTGATACCTGCCGCAAAATAATTGAGATTCCCTTCCCACTCCTCTGCCGTAAACGCTCCCAGACCAGCCATCAACTGTACACTGAAAACCCTGTCTTCCACTTCTCCGGAAGCAATGATCCCGTCTATCGTCTCCTCTTTGATTGCCAGACCTGTATCCTGAGAACCATTCAAGTTACTGATCCAGCCGGTCACTTCTATAGCCTCTGGAAGGGAAAGAAGCTGTTCCCTCGTACTTGCGATATTTTCTGCATAGATCACCAGCAATATGATCGTCAGCATACCAAGCACCACTGACAGGATACTCTTGGCATAATGCCTGATCAGATTGCGGCCTGCCAATCTGAACGCAAGTTTACTGTATGCGCCGAAATTCTGCATAGTGGTCTCCTTCCTGTTTATGATCGCAGTTCTTCTATGGAAATGCCTGAATGTGCCGATAAGGCCACAGCCTTTTTATTTCCGTCTTCACAAGTAATACACCCCAGATCCCCCGATTGTGACACGCGCCCTTATTTCTTTAGTTTTCCATGATAATTTCTGACTGTTCTCTATTTTTAACCAAAAGTAAATTTGCTTCGCAAATTAACTTTGCGAGGACTGCTTCGCAGCCTCGAGTAAGCGGAGGACTTTCCTATACCACAAAAAAAAGCTGCTGCCGTAGATGGGGCATATCAATGATATGCTCTCTCATCTATCTGCAACAGCTTCTTTATTCTCCGCTGACATAGGTTCATATTGCCGTGTCAGTCTGCTTTTTAATACTTACTGAAATCTCCATCCAGGGAAATGACCGGTTCACTATCATCATAGGAGGACGAATTATCCGAATAACTGCTGTAACCGCCGCCCTGAGCACCAGTTGACAGCTGATATTTCGCCATCAGGTTTCTCAAAGTAACTGCCTGGTTGGAAAGTTCCTCGCTGGCTGCCGCACACTGCTGGCTGGTAGCCGCATTGGTCTGTACCACCGTAGATACCTGAGAGATTGCCTGGTCAATCTGGGAGATTGCCGTAGCCTGGTCATTGGAGGAGAGTGTGATGTTACTGATCAGACCTACGATCTCATCAATAGATGTCACGATCTCATCCAGGGACTTCGCCGTATCCTGGGCAATCTTTGTACCATTGCCCACTTTATGGATTGTATCATCGATCATCTCTGCTGTCTCGCTTGCTGCGGAAGCACTCTTGGCTGCCAGATTTCTGACTTCCTCTGCCACCACTGCGAATCCTTTACCATGTACACCTGCTCTTGCAGCCTCAACTGCGGCATTCAGCGCCAGAATATTGGTCTGGAATGCAATATCATCAATGGTCTTGATGATCTTGGAGATTGTCTCGGAGGATGCGTTGATATCATCCATAGCCTGAATCATGGACTTCATCTGGTCATTACCGGATGTAGCCATCTCTTTAATGTTGTTTACTAATACATTAGCCTGACCTGCCTCTGTCGCATTAGCTTTGGTACGCTGGGTTACCTCGTCCATGGAAGCAGTTACCTGCTGAATTGCACTCGCCTGCTCTGTAGAACCCTGTGCCAGTGCCTGGCTGGCATTTGCCACCTGCTCGGAACCAACGGTAATCTGTGCGCTTGCCTCTTTGACATTACTCAGAGTTACATTATTCTCGCTGATCAATCTCACGATTGCCTTACCAAGCATATCCTTGTCGCCGCGGGCCGATACATCCAATGTCAAATTACCCTTGGAAATTGCATCCGAAATTCTCGCCTGCTCTTTGGTCGCATCAACCATGATCTGGAACTCATCCAGTAACTGGCCAAGGTCATCATTATAAATCTTGGTGCAATCCACATCCACATCACCTTCTGCCATCCTTTTGGCTGCCTCAGACAACTTGGCCATAGGAATGGTGATTGCCTTGATCAGGAACAGACAGTACATAACTGTAATCAAAACCGCAATTACGACCACTACTACCTGTAAGATTGTCAATCCTGTCAGCTGTGTCTGTATCTCTGCTTCTTTTTCTCTGGAAGCAGTCTCCATTATCTCCATCAGCTCAAGCAGATTATTCTCAACCTCATCTGCGATCACCTTACTGTTCGTCAACAGTTCGTTTACTGCTTCCTCTACCTGACCTGACTTGGCCATGTCAATGTCTTTCTGGGTAGATTCATACCATTCATTGATCTCATCTTCCACAGTCTGGTATTTCGTTTGAATCTCAGGCGATAAGCTTACCATTCTTCCTTCAAAAAGGTCCAGATAATTTCTTGCATCCGCCTTATACTGCTCGATCATGGCTTCCTGAGACTTCAATGCTTCTGCATCGTCATAATAATAGAACAAAATGTTACGCACGCGAACCTTAATATTACAGAAGTTAGCAAATCCCTGTGTGATATCATACTGGGCCATCGCACTATTATGTAAACTAGTCTTAGCCTGATTGACCATATTGGAGGACCAAATGCCCACTGCGGAAATAATGATCATCAAAACCAGCATCATAACACTAAACAAAGTAATCTTTTTTCTGACAGATATGTCATTAATAGAAAATCTCTTCTTCATGGTAAATTCTCCTTTTTTGATTAATCTTCCTTGCGAATGTCTTCCATAACTGCTTCTATCTCATCTTGTCTGATCAACTTTTCAGGATCGAGCAGGAGTTTCACTGCATCCCCTGTCCTGGCCAGTCCATAAACATATTTGTTATGTTCATGTTCTTTCCGCCCAAGACTCGGAGGCGGTACGATGCTGTCATCCGCAATGGTATCCACTTCCGCGATTTTCTCCACGATCAATCCGATCATTGTTGAATTTACATCAATGACGATAATACACGTTCTGTCCGTATATTCACTGGGTTCCATCTTAAACCGCACGCGGACATCGATGACAGGAATAATCTTGCCTCGAAGATTAATCAGTCCTTTGATGTAGTCATCCACTTCAGGAATCGCTGCTATCGGCTGCATGGCGATGATCTCATTCACATAGCTGATGCTGATACCGAAGAATTCTTTTCCCGTCTGAAATGTCATGAATTTACCTTTTTGGGAGTCTTCTTCCTCCAGCAGTTCTTCCATCTCTTCATTTTTCAATTCTTCCGCCATGTACTATCTCCTTTCTCCGTCCTGTATCAACAGGCCAGCGATATCCAGGATCAGTGCAATGCTTCCGTCACCTAACTGTGTACAGCCCGAAAGTCCTTTGACTTTCTTAACGTAGGGCGGAATCGGCTTAACCACGATCTCCTGTTCCTGCAGCAATTTATCAATCAAGACACATACCTGACTGCCTTCATGCTCTAATACAACGACAATGCCTTCTTCCACATTACTGATGGAATCCGCCAGATCATACCTTTCATTCAGGCGGATGAACGGATAACATTCACCGCGCAGAACAATGTACTCTTCGCCGCTGGGTTCATGTATCAGTGAATCTTCACCCACTCTCACGAACTCTTTGATAGAGGCTGTTTCAATAACAAACGGAGATTTTCCTACCTGTACCACGATGCCGTTGATGATCGCCAGTGTCAGCGGTATGATCAACGTCATCTCCGAGCCCTCAAACTCAACACTCTCGATGTCAAGCCTTCCGCCGATGGACTGGATATTCTTCACCACAACATCCATACCCACGCCTCTGCCAGAGTACTCAGTCACTTCCTCTTTGGTTGAAAAGCCCGGCAATGTAATAAACCGGAATATCTCTTTGTCCGTAAACTCACTAATCAGTTTGTTATCAATCAGCCCCTTTTCCATGGCCTTCTGGTACAGCTTCTCTTTATTTAATCCCTTACCGTCATCCTTGACGCTGATATAAACCTTACCGCCCTCATTCTTAGCCTCCAGCGTAATCTTACCCTTCGCCGGTTTGCCAAGCGTAGTACGGTCTTCTGCATTCTCCTCGATTCCATGGTCAACGGAATTTCTCACAAGGTGCATCAAAGGATCGGTAATGTGCTCGATGATGTTCTTATCCACCTCGGTATTCTCACCGATCACTTCCAGTTCGATATCCTTATCCAGCTTTCTGGAAACATCAAAGACGATTCTCTTCATCTTCTGGAAGACATTGGTAAGCGGCATCATTCGCATGGACATGATGACTTCCTGCAATTCCGTAGTGATCTTGGACAACTGTCCTGATGCCTTCTGGAAATTGGAAAGTTCCAGTCCCGGCACTTTCAGATCCGGATTCTGCAATACAACCGCCTCTGCGATAACAAGTTCACCGATCAGATCCATCAAAGCATCCATCTTCTCCACATTCACACTGATGATGCTCTGCTGTTTCGGCTGGTTTTTCGCCAGGGTCTTTCCCTTACCGGCTTCCTTGGTCTTAACGACATAATCACCAGGCTTCGGCTGCTCTTTCTTTTTCGCATCCTTTTCTTCCGGCTTCGCTTCCTCTCCCAGGTCGATCGTGATCTCACTCTCCCGACCGAATTCTGCAAGCGCCTTGCCATATTCTCCTTTCGTGAGTTCATCGAAGTTGATCTCCTCCGCCTCGGAGCTGTCAATCAATGCTATGACCTCTTCCTTGGAACTCTTCGTTTGCAGGAGCATATGGAAACCTTCCGCCAGAATAACATCTCCACTCGCTTCATTGGAGAGGATATCATCCGGCGTATACAGCAGATCCTCCGCCACTTCTTTCAGTGCATAGGTCGCTGAGTATGCACGGATATTACTCATCTGCGTGTCGCTTCTGTAGTGGATTGAAATCCGGTAAAAATGACTATCATCGCCCGCCACTGGCGTAATGTAGAACTGTTTGGGTTCTTCATGTTTGTTAGCCTGCGGCATCTGGATGCCCTGTTTCTTGATCTCGCCCTTAAGGCGCCCCAAAAACTCATCCAGATCCTCCACCAGCTGGTGCTCATCACCATCCGGTGTGTCTCCATTCTTGAGTTTATCAAGCTCTCCCGTAACGAAATCCGACACCGCAAGTACCTTTTCCACCAACTCCATATGAGGTACATCGTCTGGATGGGATTCTCTCAGGTAATAAAATACATCTTCCAATTTATGGGTAACCTTCGTGATGTTTTCATACATCAGTACTCCTGAGGAACCTTTGATGGTGTGCATGACACGGAAAATTTCATTGATATCGGAATCATCGAAGCAGTCTGCATCCTGTTTCTCTAGTATTATGCCTTCCAGTTTCTCTAAAAGCTGGCCGCTCTCATACAAAAACATGTCAAGCATACTTTCTGTATTAAATTCTTCTGCCATACTTCCTCCAATCTTAAGGATCTTATTTTACTCTGCCATCAAATAAGCCCAAGCTTATTTAATACCTTTTCAAACTTTTCCACATCTATTGGTTTCCCAGCATAGGCCTCACACCCAAGCTCGAACGCCATTTTTACATTGCGTTCATCATTCAGTGCCGTAGTCATGATGACCTTGACACCCTTGCTCTTAGGGATGCCTCTCTGCGCCTCAATATCTCTGATTGCCTTCAGCACCTGATAACCGTCCATAACCGGCATCATCACATCCAGACAGACCAGATCATATGGTTCATCATCCTCCAGCGCCATCAGAAAGGCATCTACCGCTTCCTCGCCGTCAACCATCACGTCACATTCCCCGTAACGCGATAATTGCTTATCCATAAACTTACGGCTGGCGAAGTCATCCTCTGCCAATAAGATTCTCATACGCGTCCGCTCCTTTCTTCTATAATATCTATTTGCTTAACAGGCTGTAAACCTTCCCTGCAATCGCCGAGAGTGTCATCTGATACTGTACTGCTCCTATATCATAAGCCACCTTGGGCATACCATATACAACACAACTGGCCGCATCCTGGCCGATGGTCTTTGCACCGGCATTTCTCATTTCCAGCAGGCCTTTGGCGCCATCGCCGCCCATGCCGGTAAGGATGACTCCAATCGCATTTTTACCTGCTACCTTTGCCACAGAATTAAACAGTACCTCTACTGATGGACAGTGCCCGTTCACTCTATCCGTCCCATTGCACTCTACCTGATATGCACCGGCCACCTTCACCAGGCGCATATGCCTGTCACCGGGCGCTATCAACACCTGTCCCGGCAGGACACGGTCACCTGTCTGGGCTTCCTTCACCGCTACCTCACACTGATTATTCAGACGTTCTGCGTACATCTTTGTAAATCCGGGCGGCATATGCTGTACGATGACAACACCTGGAATGTCCCTCTTAAATCCTTTGACCACCTCAAAGATTGCTTCGGTTCCTCCCGTGGAAGCCCCGATCGCCACGATACTGTCCTTGTGTCCGACCACGGAGACATTACTCGCCACAGTTACGGGATCCACCCGTTTGAGTCTTCCTACTTTGGCTGTGGAGGCAATCTTTACTTTGGTTGCCAGTTCCTGGGCCAGAAAATCATTTAACTGTGATCTGTTCAAATTATTCGGTTTATTTACAAAGTCAACGGCGCCTGCCTCAAGCGCATCGAAAACTTTATTATTCAAAGAACTGATCATGACTACCGGAAGCGGATACTGGGGCATCAGCTTCTTCAAAAACTCAATACCGCTCATTCTCGGAAGTTCCACGTCCAATGTCATGACATCCGGCTTAAACTTTATGATGGCGTCTCTCGCCGCATAGGCATCCTCGGCCTCGGCCACCACCTCAATATTAGGATCCGAATTAAGTCCCTGTACAAGCATGTTGCGGAACATAATGGAATCATCTACAACCAACACTCTTATCGGTCTCATATCCTGGTCTCCTACTTTCTATAGATTGAAGGCTGAACATAA
>CAMNXA010000028.1 GCA_946566685.1 uncultured Lachnospiraceae bacterium | reverse complement strand
CACGCCGTATTCATTCACCACCCGGTCAATCACTTCATTGACATGGTCGATCACCGCTGGATTGCGGAAATCAAGCTGGTATCTGCTCCTGTCAAACACCCTCTTGCCATGGCGGACAAAAAACCAGTCATCCGGCGCGTTCTTTGCCTTATCACAATTGATTCCCATCACTTCCAGTTCCAGCCAGACACCGGGAATCATACCTTTGCTACGGATATAATCCGTCACTTCCTTAATACCGTCCGGAAACCTTTCCCTGCACTCCTGCCACTCGCCCACGCTGTCCCACCATTCACCGGGTGCATACCATCCCGCGTCAATCACATAATACTCACAGCCACAATCCGCCGCCGCATCAATTAGCGGCAGTTCTTTCTCGGTGGTAGGATCACCAAACAGACAGTTCATATAATCATTAAAGATAACCGGCAGGTTTTCATTATCCTGATTGGGTCTGCGGATCAGGCGGCGGTATCTGGTCAGTTCCCCCACTGCCTGCTCAAAACTGTCCCGCGCCACACCCACAGCCACCGGCACGGACGTAAAACTCTCTCCCGGCGCCAGATTCTTATACCAGTGGGACTGCACTTCCGTGGGACCGCTGACACAGACATAGAAGTGGGTGTTCTGGTCACCGATCTCATAATGCCAGGAACCATTGTGCTCAATCTGCCAGAACAGGCTTGTATGAGCCTGCGTATTCTCGATATAGCCAAGGGGCAGATATTTCTTGGAAGACCAGTTGCCGGTATTGGTCACTTCCAACACCTGCGAAGTGCGCTGATACACGCCCGGCTGAGTCTGAGCCAATCCCACATCCCCGAAGGTATACTCTTTGATACTCATCTCTTTCTGCCAGCCATTGTAGGGAATCCGCACCCGCATCTTGGCATCGGAATTGTCACTGCCTTCCTTTTCAATGCCTGTATAACAGAAAGAAGACAGGTATTCCAGACATTGTGTCTCCGATCCCACATTCGTCACTTTATTGATCATCCGGACAATGGATGTTCCGTTATAAAACTGCATCACGGTCTCTACACGGACATGGGTCACCACGCTATCCTCCTGGGTGATCACCAGCCTGCGTCCCATTTCGTTCACACTGTCCTCCATGCCCACATAGGTGAGCAGGTAGCCCGGCGCCGTCACGATATGCTTATTCCCATGTTTTTCATAAGGGCGGTCATAACCTGACAAGCTTACCTGTACCATCTGAAAAGCCTCGTTCAGGAACTGCTCTTTTCTTTCCCGGTCTTGTGCCTTACATTCCGGCCCGACTTTACACAAATCGTCTTCGCAGAACTCATTTTTGGAAAAATGAAGCAGCTTTAACTGCCTTTTTCCGGTAATTCCAAACACGATATTCATTCCATTTTCCTGCACTTTGATGTATTCCATTGTCTGCCTCCGTTCATATCTGCCTGCTTATTTGCTACCATAATAGCTTAAAAAAACAGGCGGTACAAGACCGCCCGAAATATTTTTCCATTATATTTTCATTCCTTACTGTCAATAGATTAAAATGTATTCCAACTACACTCTACACCCCTGTGTATGAGGGAGCAGTGCCTGGGTATGCCGGTCTGCACCTTTCTCCTCAAATATCGTATGCCAGCCTGCCCGCAGAATCAAAATCGATAGGATACCGGAAAGCATATCCGAGACCGGGCCAGACCACAAAAGTCCTTCAATCCCTCCGATGGCTCCTAAGATAAACATGGCCGGGATCAGAAAGATAATCTGTCTGGAAAGGGAAATCACCATGGCCGGCACCGGCTTGCCGATCGCCTGATAGAAGATACCGATAACCATACCGGATGGAATCATAAAACATGCCAGCAGATAAATGCGGAAACATTTGACTGCAAATTCCATATACAATGCAGATTCCTGTCCGAAAATATTGATGATTGCTTCCGGAAATACCTGAAAGACAACCAATGCCGCAACCATAATAGCCGTACTGATGCCAAAGGAAATCTTAAAAGTCTGCTTCACCCGGTCATACTGTCTGCTGCCGTAATTATATCCCAGGATTGGCTGAACCCCTGTGGCAATCCCCATGGCAATACTGGTGATCAGCTGGCTGGTCTTCATGGTGATGCCCAAAGCCGCCATCGGAATATCGGCCCCATAGACGGACCTGGCGCCGTATTTGACCAATAGATTATTCTGAATGGCAATGACCACAGTGCCCGCAATCTGCGTAAAGCAAGACGACATCCCCAGCGAAAGTATCCTTAACGCGGTATGCAGATGAAGCAGGAAGTCCTGTCTTCTCAGCTTTATTGTCTGAAAACGCGACAGACACACGATATAAAATACCGCATTGAAGAGCTGCCCGATAATGGTTGCCCAGGCTGCGCCCTGCACACCCCATTTACATACGAAGATAAAAATCGGATCAAGGATCATATTGGTGATACAGCCGATCAGCATTCCCACCATACTGGCTTTGGGACGTCCGTCCGCACGGATCACATTCCCTGCTCCCACACCGATCGCAAAGACGGGAAAGCCCAGCACAATAATCTTTCCATAGTCCATCGCATATCCCATCACTTCTCCTCTGGCCCCGAACAGATAACAGACCGGATTCAGCAAAAGTTCAAACAGAATCAGAAATAAGATGCCGCTTCCTACCAGCAGCGTGACCATATTTCCCACCCCTTTTGCCGCCTTTTGGGGTTCCCCTTTCCCCAGCTGTAAACTCATATAGGCCGATGCCCCGTTACCAAACATCATGGCCACTGCCATGATGATCAATGTCATAGGCATGACAACATTAGTCGCCGCATTGCCCAGATAACCTACTCCCTGCCCGATAAATACCTGATCCACCATGTTATAAAGAGAATTGACCATCAGGGAAATAACACTGGGAATAGCATAACGCGCCACCAGCCTGCCTGTCTTCTCCGTTCCAAGTGGATTTACCTGTGCTATATCAGTATTCATATCTTACCTCCTGCAATATTTCCTGTATTTGTATTTCAGTTACCTAAAGTGATCTGCCATATAAATCAACTTTATACTAAACCAATTCTTTCTTGTCTGTGAATTAAGAATATGTTATTATTAATAAGAACTTCTTATTAATATAACCACATTTACAGAAGCACATTTGAAACAGCCAAAGGAGAAATGTTATGAATACCATGCAGATAGATTGTTTTCTGGTTGTTGCTGAGACGCTGAACTTCGCAGCAGCGGCAGAACGCCTCCACGTAACACAGCCCGCTGTGACACAGCAGATCCATACGCTGGAAAAAGAACTGAACGTGAAACTGTTTCAGCGCACCACAAGGACAGTGAAGCTTACTCCGGAAGGATATGTTTTTCTCAATGATGCCAAGTCTATCCACCATATCGTCAGCCATGCCAAAAAGCGCTTTGAAGAGCCTGCCGGGCGGGAATTTGTGCTGTTTTCCATTGGATGTCACAGCCAGAACGAACTGACTTTACTGCCCGGTATTTTACGGGAAATGCTGGTACACTATCCGGCCCTGCACCCGGTGTTTCAGGTTGTGCCATTTCAGCACCTGCATCAATTACTGAAAGAAGATTCTGTGGATGTCATTCTTGATTTTCAAAAAGAATTTCAAAGAAAAAGTTATGGAACCTATAAAGAACTCATGAGAATAAAAACGATGTGTATCCTGCCTGAGAATTCTCCCCTGGCGTCAAAAGACAGTCTTTCCATAGATGATCTAAAAAACGAAAAAGTCATTTTGTTCAATCCACAGCTTGCACCGGACTGCTTCAATCCCACCCAGCGTACCATCCTGGATCAGAAGCCAATGTCTGATATTTATATGCAGGACTCGCCGGAAGCCTGTATCACCCTTGCCAAAGCAGGATTTGGTATCGCAGTGCTCCCTGACCTGAATCTGGCAAGAGACCCAGACCTTTCATATCTTCCTTTTGCCGGATCTGAATCATTATCCTTCGGTGCTTACTATAACAGTACTTCCGGGAATCCGGTTTTAAAGCTTTTTTTGCAGTTGTGCAGAAAACAGTTTAGTCTTTAAACGCCATATCGAATGCGGGCATCATACTCTCTATTTCGGTTGATAATCTCGTCTCGTGCTATTATTACCAAGATATCATAATAAAACTGCATTCAAAAATATCCTTTATCAATTTACAATATCCAAACTCAAGCCTTGTTCCAACTCTTCTATAGTAGGTAATGTACCTTTAAAGTCTTTAGGCATCAATGCATCTTTCAATTCTTTTTCATTATATCCTCGGCAAATGGTAATAAAATCAAAATTATATGGATCCTTTGTTATTTCCTGAGCCAAATCGCCAGTGTCTTTAGGTAATGTATATTTAAAAATAGTAATTGCTTGTCCTTGGCGCTCAAATAAATTTGTATCCAAAAAATTCAGCAAAACAGCCCTTGACCAATTATTTTCAATGACTTTATCAATGTAAAAATCTAGCTTTTCAGGATTATCATGGCACTTATCTATCAGCAATTTAATATGTCCCCACGGTATCATGAAAACTTAATTTGTTACCATTTCAAATCGTTCCTCAACTTGGGGAACAATTTGTTTTTCATTATACTTCTTATAATTCTTGCTTTACAGGCTTCCCACCATCTCTATTTACTCCTCTTAGCCCTCCGTCTGGACGGGAGATTCAAGTCCTGCAATTTTCTCCCAAATTCATCATCTCTCGCAATCTGCCCAAACTCTTTATCCATTCCGCCCAAAGCGTGCAGAACCGCAGCATATGCCCCAATCGCCACCGTTGGCGTCCCCTTTTCTACGGCCCACAAAGTCGCCCTGCTGATGCCGGCTCTTTCCGCCACCAGCTCCGTGGCAAGGTTGCGTCTTAACCGTGCCATTTTTATCTGCTGCCCCATAGTCTCCAAAACTTTTTGCGTATCCGGCATAACTGCCACTGCCTTTTTACTCATAACACTTCCTACCCTAAAATAGTTACACAATTAATGGCATAACTTTCAAACATATAAACTTTATATTTTTCTGTCACTATTCTTTCTATACTATTTTTCCCATTTTTATTTATATTATGTATTATATATTAAACAAAACTTCTATTTTTGTCAATTATATTAAACATAATAAAATTTAAAATATGAAAACCATAAAACCGGACATTCCCATAATAATGGATGCCCGGTTCCGTCAACCCTTCTTATTATATAAAAATAAATTTGCTTTGCATAACAATTCAAAACTACGCCGCCCGCGTCAGAAACGTAAATCCCATCACCACAACGCCAAGCACCACCAGCACAATACCCGTTGCCCGGTTCAGTGTCTTAGGCTCCGCCTTATTGGCAAATACCGCTGCGATCCTCGCCCAGATAAAGGTAAACACCACACAAAGCACCCACACCGGCCAGTTGGGAGCCCCGCCAATGGCAAAGTGCGATACCGCCCCCGTAAAAGCAGTAAACGCCATAATAAACACGCTGGTGCCCACCGCGGTCTTTAATTCATAATGTAGAACTAACGTTAAAATCAGAAGCATCATCATCCCGCCGCCAGCGCCGATAAATCCGCAGATAAACCCAATCATCACTCCCGCGATCAGGGACTGCACCGCCCGCTTCTTCGGAGAAACCGCCCCCATCGCTTCCTTGGTGGTCATCACTGGCTTTACGATAAACTTAATCCCCAGCAAAAAGGTCATGAACACGGAAAACCCGCCCATGGTTGCCGGCGGGATCAGGCTCGCCACATAACTGCCCACCACCGTAAAGGCAAGCACACTTCCCATCATGATCAGGCCATTTCGGATGTCCAGATTCTTGTTCTTCCCATAAGTATAGGCCGAAACCGCACTGGCAAGAACGTCAGACGAGAGGGCGATTCCCACCGCCATATAAGCATCCATGCCCAGAAACGTAATCAGCATGGGACTGATGACCGCCGCCGCACTCATCCCGGCAAATCCTGTCCCCAAACCAGCGCCCATGCCGGCAAAAAAAGTCACTACAATCATCCACAACCAATTCATTCCATCCACTCCTCATATATATTCCGAAGCTTCGATTCCTGTCTAATAAATCGTAACGACTTTTATCCTGCATGTCAACATGTTTACTCTTCTACTTTCCCTCCATTGCCTCCCTGAATTTATCTCCGGCCACCGGCTCTCCTGCGTTCTCACCAAACCTGAAAATAATGCCGCCCCTTCCGTCAGATTTATACTCTACAGTCCATGTCTTCCAATTACGGGTGCTCTGTGCCCGGATACCCACCGGTCGGCCTGAAGGTTTGATCAATCCTGCTGCCTCCATCGCATACCATGCGTAATCATCGACTCTTGTATCTCCATTTAAGGCTCCCCCGTAGGAACCCCCATGCATGCCATCAGGGCGATCCTCTCTGTCATCCCTCGCAAAGGCAGTCACTGCCTGCCAATAATCCGGCGGCGGATAACCGCTGTTGGGGTCAGTTGCATATGTCTCTATTGCCGTCACTATGGCCCTGGCATTTTGCAGGTCGGTTGCATTTCTGGATTTTTCTATATATCTAAAATACTGAGGCGCTAATACCACAACTAAGATTGCCATAATTGCAATAACGATAATCAATTCTACCAGAGAAAAGCCTTTATCATTCACCTTTTGCACCGTTTCCTTCCCTACGCGATCACCACGGTTCCAATCGTATTCTCTCCGACCACAATCTGCGCCATCTGTTCACCCAGACGGACATTCACCTTTATCTCATGGTCAGTCCTGTTAAGAAGCACCGCCACAATTCTGCCATCCGGATTTATAAACGCTGTTGTCTCCAATTCGTCTGAATAATTACTCTTTCCGATCCGTACCGCCCCGGGTTTGATGAAGTGCGTAAAATGCCATAAGTAATCCGCTGTATTTCTCCTCATCAATTCCTTTTTCTCTGTATCAAACAAAAACGGCGCATCGCAATAATTTCCCACATGATTCGGGCCGCCCTTTTCATCCAGCAAAATATTCCAGTCATAAAAACCGTTCATGCCATGATTCATATTGCCAATCATATCATGTGCATATTTCTGGGCATTTTTCAGAAAATCATCTGCGGAAAACTTACAGTATTCTATGCAGGCCTCCGACAGGATCAGTTTCTTATCCGGAAACCTGTCACGAATCATACTGAGCGCATCAAAATGATCCCCGCTGTACCAGTGGAATGCAATGCCGGCTACCATATGATCCGTTGTTTCATCTATGATCTCGCAGGCTCTCTCATACACTCTCTCTTTATTATGATCCCAGATAAAGATCTCCACGTCAGACAGCCCATTCTCCTGCAATGCCGGCCACATATAGTCACGCAGAAATTCCTTTTCCTGTCTGGCTGAATACACGCAGGAATCCCATGTCTGAACCGCCTTTGGCTCATTTTGCAGACTGATACGTTTGATCAGATAACCGCGCTTTCTGTATTCCATGATGTACCTGCAAATATAATCAGCCCACACTTTTCTGTATTCCGGTTTCAGTTCACCACCATGATCCCTGTCTTTGTTTGTCTTCATATATGCCGGCGGACTCCAGGGGGTAAGCATGATCTCCAGTCTGCCGCCATATATCGTCTGGGCATCATTGAGCAGGGGCCAGATGTTTTTCTCCACACGCTCCAATTGAAATCCTGCAAAAGATTTATCCTCGGCCTCTTCCACTGCCTCATAATGATTCAGAGAGAAATCACAGCTGTCAATCGGAATCCGTACCATACGATAAGCCATTTTCTCCATGCCAAAATATTCCTGAAGAAGTTCTTCCTTTTGCTCTTTTCCCATTTGTCCGTATATGTATCCCGCCGACTCAGTAAGCGCTCCGCCGAATCCCTCGAACGTCTGATACGTTACAGAGGGATAGAGATTGAGTAACTCATTCTCCTCCCCGCCATCTGGCACAAGTTCCACTTCCTCTTCCCGGCAGTACCTTTCCTTTCCCTTATAACAGGTACTGACATAAGTTACCTTCCTCTTTTCCATGCTCTTTTCCTCCTTTTATTGATTTTGTTTTCTATATTCCGAGGGTGTCTGCCCCTTGATTCTCTTAAACACCTTGGAAAAATATTTTTCATCTTTAAAGCCCACCTTATAGGCAACTTCATATGTTTTCAGATGATTTTGAAGTAAATAAGCGCATGCATGTTCTATCCGGATTTCGTTCAGATAATCTACGAATCCTTTGGATAACTGTTTCTGAAAAAGTGTGGAGAGATACCCTGCCGATATGCCTACCCTCTGTGCCACATCTGCCAGCATCAGATTTTCATAATAATGCTCTTCCACATATTCCTTTGCCAGTCTCACCAGATAGTTTTTCTCTTCTGTCGGTTGGATCCTGACCTGCTCCACCGCTCCAAACAATTCATCCGCCGCATGATTTGCCATCTGCAATATGTCAGAGGATCTCACCGGCTTAAGCAGATACTCCTTTGCCCCAAGCCGCAATGCCTGCTGGCAATATCTGAATTCCTCATAT
Organism: uncultured Lachnospiraceae bacterium; assembly: GCA_946566685.1. Classification (GTDB taxonomy): domain Bacteria; phylum Bacillota; class Clostridia; order Lachnospirales; family Lachnospiraceae; genus UBA3282. The sequence continues at coordinate 29,306 of CAMNXA010000028.1, read as the reverse complement.
GCGCTTAGTATCATCGTAAAAGGAAGCGCATCCGCACGCCTGGCTTCCTGCATGACCTCAATTCCGGTCATCAGAGGCATCTGTACATCCAGAAACATAATATCCGGCTTATCCCGAAGTATAATATCCAGCGCTTCGCGTCCATTGGCGGCAAGATATATCTTGTCAAAACGATCTGTATGCAGTTGTATGTATTTGGCAATGCCGTTGCGGATCGTATCTTCGTCATCCGCAATCAGTAGCTTGATACTCATTCTGTCTGATCTCCTTTAATCCGCAGGGTACAATAATGGTCACTGTAGTACCACAGCCCACCCTGCTCTCGATATGCAGTTCATAATTCTCATGATAGATAAGTTCCAGACGTTCTCTCACATTTCTGATCGCATATCTGCCGATCCGCTGGCTCGCATATTTGCGATTATCCTCCTTATCCCAAATAGCTTCCAACTGTTCCTCACTCATGCCAACACCGGTATCGGTAATCCGAAAGACCATATTGCTTTCTTCTCTTATCCCCGTTACAGCCAGCGTGTAACTGCCGCCCACACTTTCAAAGCCATGTACGATCGCATTTTCCACAAACGGCTGCAAGATTAACTTTGGAATCTCCTCTTCCAGAATATCCCGTTCCAATGATATCTCATAAGACAAACGCTTACCAAATCTCATTTTCTGAATGTGCAGATACCGTTCCAGCAGATCTGCTTCCGTCTGTACCGTCACAATCCCATCTCCCCTGTTAAGTACAAGGCGAAACAGTTGTGAGAGTGAGAGAATATCCTCCGCGATCTCATCATTGTCTGATTCTGTGGCTTTCCAGTACAGGGAATCCAGTGTATTATAAAGAAAATGCGGATTGATCTGGGCCTGAAGCGTATCCAATTCGCTCTCCCGCTCTCTGATCGCCAGAACATAGTTCTTATCAATCAATTCCCTGATATCATCTACCATTCTGTTAAAGCAGGCTGAAGCTTCCCCCACCTCATCCTGCGTCATCACTTCTACCTTCTGGCTAAAATCCCCCCTCATAAAGTTTTCCATGGCAACCCGCAGTGTATATAGCGGCTTGGAAACAAGGTCAGAAACCACCAGCAAAACAGGATACAAACCGAACAAAAATCCAATTAACAATGCCAGCGGCGCAAAGATAACCGTATCACTCATATCCTTCCATCCCACCCGCCGTGCGATTTCATAGACAATCGTCCCCGTCTCTTCATCCTGGCACTGATAAATATTATAAACTCCCCATGTACTCTTTTGTACCCTTCCCCTGTCTGCCTTCTGTGTTTCTTTCCCTGTAACCATGGCGGATAGCAGTTCACCCTCAATGTCTCCGCACCGCACCAGTTCCGCGCCGTATTCACTCATCACCACTACGGATTCCTGTCTGCTGCTCAAAGAATTCTCACATATTTCATCAAAAATCTCTGCCGTAGAACCGATCACCAGATACCCCAGCCTGTTCTTCCGCGCCATATCATAAATCTCACGGTACATCACTATTTTGTCGTTCTGGTTCACCTGATAGGTATCGTTCTGATAACGGCCGACCCTCTGCCAGAGGAACTTGCCCTTTTCCTGAACCGCAAGCGCATAAATCGCCTGTTCCCTTACCTGTCCGATATCTCCCAGATAAGAGGACGAACGATCAATACAGTTTAAATAAGGGTTGATTCCGTTCTCCGGATATATGGCAACACTTTTAATCTGTCCGTCTATGGCCACCATGTCCTGTATGATCTGCAAAGGTGCATGGTTTTTCCAAAGTCTTGCATCCCGATTCAGTTCCTCCGGATCATCCGATGTCAATATCTTTTTGATCTCATCATTGATACTGATATAGGTGCCCATCTCCATAATGTTTTTTTGCACCACACTAATACTGTCCGATATATTCTGTACATTCTGGATACAACGGTCTTCCTCGCTTTTCACCGCTGACCGATAATTGTGGGCAAGGAGAAGAATGCTGATCAGCAGCAAGATGGGCGTGATGACAGCATAACTGTAGAAAACCAGTTTCTGCCGAATACTCAGCTTCATAACAAAATCCCTGATCCGTCCCATAACATCCTCACACCCTTTGTACTGTATATTGAAATCCGCTTTATTTTATCCCTTTACGGCTCCCATTGCAACACCCTTCGTAATATGCTTATTTAAAATGATATAAACAATGACAGCCGGCGCCGCCGTCAATGCCATAACCGCAAACTGAACCGCATAGTTGGAGGAATACTCACCGGTAAATTCCAATACGGAGAAGGGAAGTGTCTTCCATGTGGGCGTACTCAGGTAAGTACTCGCCATCATAAACTCATTCCAGTTGTTTAAAAAGGTCATGATCGCCACTGTTGCAATAGAAGGCTTCAAAAGCGGCGTGACGATCTGAAATACAATCCTGTATATGCCGCATCCGTCCATCACTGCCGCCTCCTCCAGTTCTTTCGGCAGTGACTGGATAAATCCTGTCATCAAAAACATTCCCTGCGGCATGGAAAACGCCACGTACGGAATCAGGAGCGCCCAAAGCGTATCTGTTAAATGCAGCATGTTATATATCTTGTAATTCGGAAGTAACGTTGCGTGAATCGGAATCATCATTCCCATGACAAGCAGTGTACTCACCAGAGCGCTCATTTTCCATTTCATGCGCTGACAGGCGAAAGCTGCCATGATGGATATGATAACGACAAGCACAACCGCAAGCGTATTGATCAGAACACTGTTTCTCAAATAGTGCAGAAAGTTTCCGTCCACGAAGGCTTTCACATAATTATCCCAGCGTATTTTCTCCGGGATAATCAGCAGCCCGTTCGTAAACATCTCATTGCTGCTGCCAAGTGAAAAATCCACAAGCCAGATTAACGGAAATAACTGAATCACCGCCACTGCGATCAGCACAATCCATAAAATAACCTTTCCAATCTTTCTATTATCTTCTCTCATACAATCACCTCCTACGCTTCCTGCTTATCTTTAAAAATCGTATTCAGCGTCACCGTTGCCAGTACACAGATGATGATAAACACTACACCGATGGCATTGCCATAGCCGTACTTAAATGCCTTGAATGCCTGCTGGTACAGATAGTTAGCCACAAATTGCGTGCTGTTGTTGGGTCCTCCATTCGTCAAAAGGTAAACTGTTTCCATCTGCTTCAGGGCGGAAATGATCGCCATGGTTACATTGATTTGGATAACAGGTTTCATCATGGGCAGTGTAATCCGCATAAATGTTGTCCACCAGTTTGCGCCGTCAATAGAAGCCGCTTCATAAAGCACCGGATCGATATTCTTGATTCCGGTATAATAGATCAGCATTCCCCATCCAAAGCCATGCCAGATCAGAACGATCAGCACAGACCATATGGCATTTTGCTGGGAAAGCCAATTGATCTTCCCCGGATGCCCGAAAGCTTTTGCAATATTATTCAAAAGACCAAAATCGGGATTGTAGATAAATTTCCAGAGATAAGCGATCACTGCCACGGAAATGACATTCGGTATAAAATAGATGCAGCGGAAAATCCCTTCCGCCCTTCCTTGCAGCTTATCCAACACGGCGGCGACTAAAATCGCCAGCGGATGCTGAATACAGATAAATCCAATGGCTAATAACAGAGAGTTCTTCAATGATCTGCCAAACGCACTGTCATGGAATAAATTTGCATAGTTGTCAAAGCCAATCAGCCGAGCCTCTCCCATACCTGAATAATCCGTAAATCCATAATAGACACTCAGGCAGATTGGTGCCAACACCGCAAATAAAAAAACCAGCAGTCCCGGTAGCACCAGACTTAAAATCACCGGTTTATTACTATACAATTTCTTCATAGGAATCTCCCTTCCCACAGACAGACCCTGTCTGCAATAATAAATGCCTGACGGCCTGATGCTGACAAAATGAGAGAGCGCCGCAAAATATATTTCTTTGAAACGCCCTCTCACCGCTCACTTAGTGAATCCGCATCTATCTACATGCAGCACCAATTGCCGCAAGGAAATCATCCACGGATGTAGAACCATTGGATACGCCCTGAATCTCACTCTCGATAGCAGTCTTGAATGCAGACGGCCCACAGTCATTAATGGGTGTACCGGATATGCTGCCCGCATTTTTCAAGATATCCATAACCTGCTTCTGCAATTCTGTCTCACTGCCAGTCAGATATGCCGTCTGATCCTGTGCAGACAGACCAACACCATTCTCCCATCCATATTTGGAAAGTTTGTCCGGCTGATACATGTAATTCAGGAATTTAATGGCTTCATCTTTTACCTGAGAGTTGGCAGACACTGCATAGCCACCGCCGTTCCATGCTGCAATATCGCTTGCCTTACCTTTGCCGCCGTCTATCGTAGGCATGGTAAACGCACGGATATTATCACGGATTTCCGGCGCAATATCCTCATTTAAAGCCATGGAACACTCCCAGCTTCCCATGCAGAACATTGCCGCCTGTCCATTGGTAAACAGATTCATGGCCGTTCCGTAATCCTGAGAATCATATCCTATCTGAAACATACCTGCATCTGCTGATTGTACGAGAACCTGCGTAGCCTGCCGAATCTCCGGCGCATTAAAATCGCCTGCAGCAACTGCCTTGCTGATAATATCCGCATAGTCTGTTCCGGCAATCTTTACCATAATATCTGTAAGGAAACAAGCCACCGGCCATCCATCTCCACCGTCCATGGCAACCGGCGTGATCCCTGCCGCCTGAATATCCCCGCAAAGGCTCAGCAGTTCCTCATAGGTAGCAGGTACCTTCCAGCCATTATCATCAAACATCTTCTGATTGTAATAGAAGAGCATGATATCCGTATTTCTCGGCAGACCGTAGAGTTTGTCATCTTTCTTAAAGCCATCCAAAGATCCGGCAATAAAGCCATAATCCAAATAATCCTCTTCGTTCAACTCCGCCAGGACACCGGCATCCAGCACTTCGTCAAGGAAGGAAGGCTGCCCCCAGATACTGACAACATCCGGCATGCCATTCATGGCATAGGCTTTGAATTTTGTCTTATAAGCCTCCTCGTCAAGCGCTTCCACCTCAATCGTTACATTTGGATTGGCATCCATATATTCATCAATAATCATCTGCTCCACCAATCCCTGGCCATTCTTACGGTCAGGCAGATTGGAAAACAGCTTGATCATCACCTCTTCTTCAGAGGCGCTGCCGTCATCCACAGTACTGTCGGCCTCCACTTTCTCCTGCTCCTTAGTATCGCTCTGTACACCTTCTGATACTGCTGCGCTGTCACCTGTACCGCCACAGCCTGCAAGCATTGATGCAGTCATTACCACCGCAAGTAATGCCGCAATCCATTTCTTCTTCATTTCTTTATCCTCCCATTCAGTAGTTATTTGATGATTTTATCTTAGCATTCGGGAAAAACTGTTTACAGACACCAATCTTTCAAAATGGTGTAATATTTTCATGTTGAACCACTCTCATGAGAACTTTTCTATTCAGTGATTGAAAAAAGTGCCGCGCCATCACCCGATTTGATGATTTTGCGACACCCCATCTTCTATACACTGATTGTCTCCACCACCGACATCCCTCGAATCTTTCGTACCGGCCCGGTCATGGCCGCTAATGCGGACACAATCATCACCGCCGCAATCACCAGACATTCCGCAAGCGGAAACCTCCATACATCTCCCCATCTATCAGTGATTGCCCATCGATACAGATAATAATGGATCGGCAGCCCCAGGATAAGCCCTTCTGCCAGTCCTCCGGCAAGATAGGCAAAGGTCTCCGCCGCGATCATCGTCTGTATCTGCCGGACACTGATGCCGATCGCCCGCATGGCTCCATACTGCCGCATCCGCGCCGCCACACTCATGGCAATGCTGTTGATAATATTAAAAGAAGCAATCAGGGCCACCACCGCCAGAAATCCATAGACAAACAGCGCAAAGGAAAAATAAACCGCTCTCATCTCCCTGTTGCTGGCCCGGCTGTCGGAAAAACGGTATTCATCGCCCGCCATAGCGCGGATTTCTTCCACCACATCGTCAGACTGGTTTCGCAACTGGATATCCAGAACCATATCCCCCGTCTCATCTGACATTTCCCCGGAGGAGGCACGTAGGAAAACCCGCTTTATATCCGGATTCTCTTGCAGTTCTGCAATCAGGGAATCTGGTATGGCTCCCGCGCTTTCTGAACTGACTATGGACACATCCGGTGTATCAGGCCGCAGACTCACGATCGCATGTTTCATAAAATCAACCCCAATACCAAATCCCAGAAACAGGACAATACTGAAGGCAAAGGAGGATGTCAGCAAGATCAGGTTCTTCCTGCTGCCCGCCGCATGATGCAGCCCCAGGGCTGTCTCCACGTGCATCCGGCTGGTATTGGCCGCCTTTTTCGCCGCAAACACCGTATCCGCATTGCCGGAAACTGCCGTCAGGGGAGATACTGCCGAGGCTTTGCGCGCCGGCGTTCGGCTTGCCAAAAGCACCGTCAGCAGGCCGATTGCCAGACCAGCGGCAATCCCCAGCCAGCTGATCCCCCAGACAGGCATTTCCCGAAACCAGGTAGGGGTGATCATCTGCAACATCCTGCACAGCGCCCACACCATCACAACACCGCCAAAAAGTCCCTGTGGGATAGCTTTCAGGCACCAGGAAAGCGCCTCCACCCGTACATAACGCCGCACCTGCTTCCTGGTCGCACCCAGACACCGCATCATCCCGAAAAACTCTGTTCTTTGTGCCACATTACTGTTCATACTGCCCAGGATCATCATCATACCGGATATCGCCACCAGCACTGCCAGAATAAAGGCTACCAGATAAAGCATCATAATGTAATTGTCACTGCTCTGCATCATGCTGCCCATCAGCTTGGCATTTTCACTGACCTGATCCTCCGAAATACGCAGCTGGTCACAGATATCCCGGATTGCCCTCTGCATCCTGCAATGGGGAACAAATTCCACATAATAAGCAATATCTTCCTTCAGCGTAACATCCCGGAAACATGACATATAGGTATCCATATTCATAAATATACCGAAAGCGTCTGTCTTTAACAGCATAGAAGTATCTTCCGCGAAGCCGCTGACTGCAAAGGATAAGGAACCGTCAGGCGTAGTTACCTCCACCATATCGCCCACACAAAGTCCCTCTCTGTCCCGTAAACTTTCTGTTACAACCGCCTCCCCTGCTTCTTTTGGGAAACTGCCGTCCAGCAGACGGGCCCCCGGATATATCTCAAAAAAGCTTTCATCAAATCCGCACAGCACTGTCTGTACTCCTGCAACCGAATACCCCATATCCAGTTTATAGTTAGTCGCCGCATAACGGGCCGCTGTCTTTACCTCCGGTCTGGCGGCAAGCAGTGTCATCTGCTCCTCCTCCAGTTCCCGGAACATCACATGCCATGCGCCGTCCGTCATCACTGTCAGGTTTTTCTGGCTTTGTAGGAACATATCCGCCATACCAAAGATTGCGGAGATCAAAAAGACAGAGATGATAATGCACCATCTTGTCATCCGAGTCTGCCTGCGGTGTATCTTAGCCGAAATGGGAATCAGATTAAGATAATTTTTCATTGACATTCCCTCCCAAATCGCTCAGAACACCATCAGACACCTGCATGACACGATCCACCGAAGTGATCAGATTCGGATTATGTGTGATCATCAAAATGGTCTGCTGGTAATGTCTGGATGCCTTTGTCAAAAGTTCCATCACATCCTGGCTGTTCTTCCGGTCCAGGTTGCCGGTGGGTTCATCCGCCAATATTAACTTGGGTTTCGTGATCAACGCCCTGCCGATTGCCACTCTCTGCTGCTGCCCGCCGGAAAGCTGTCCCGGCAGGTGCTTTCGCCGCTCCTGCAATCCCAGCACTTCCAGAATCTCCTCCACCTGCCGGACATCCGGCTTTTTATAATCCAATAACAAAGGAAAAATAATGTTCTGCTCCACATTCAATTCCGGTATCAGATGAAAAGATTGAAAGATAAAACCGATATTGCGGCGTCTGAAGATCGTCCTCTCCTCTTCTGCCATGGCAAACAGATCCTGTCCATCTATCAGAATCCTGCCGCTTGTGGGTTCATCCAATGCACCAATACAATTTAAAAGGGTGCTCTTGCCGGAACCGGATTCTCCGATCACCGCCGCGAACTCCCCTTTCTTCAGTGTAAAAGAGACATGCTTTAAGGCCTCCACCGCCGCTTCGCCCCTGCCGTAAATTTTACACAAATCTTCTACTTTCATGATTTCCATTGTGTCACTCATTCTCCTTTCCGGGCCCTCAAACTTTTCCATCCGGGCCTTTATGATAAGGATAGCAGGAACAGCTTACAATCCCGTGAATATAATCTTACGAATTTGTAAGAAAAAAGAGAATCGTAAAGACAGCTCCCTCCCCCGGTGTACTGCTCACAGAGAGTATGCCGCCCTGTCCTTCCACAATGGATCTGGCAAGGGAAAGCCCAAGACCGATACCCTGCCTGTTACGTTCCCCCTGACTCCGATAAAACCGCTTGAAAACATGATGAATATCCTCCTCGGCAATGCCGCATCCATCATCGGCAACTGCCAGTCGGAACATGGCCGGAGAACTCTCCCAGGAAATCGTGACCACACCGCCGTTCCCGGTATGATCCAGGGCATTTTTAATCAGGTTGGCCACAGCCTCCCTGGTCCACTGCCCGTCACACACAAACGCTTCCTCCGGATTGCCTTTTAAGACAATCCGCTTGCCTTCCTTCTGCGCCCTGACGGATAAATCCCTCATCGCCTCCCTGACCAGATTGGCGGCAGACTGTTTATCTTTCTGAAAGATGATGCTTCCAGCATCGATACGGCTCACCTTAAGCAGCGCCTGCACCAGCTGCTCGATCCGTTCCAGAGACTGCATGGCCTTATCAGAAAACCGCTTGACTGTCTCCATATGATCCGGTTCCTGGGATATGATCTCCGTATACATATGCAGGGCCGCCAGCGGTGTCTTCAGCTGATGGGAAATATCAGAGATCGTATCCTTCAGAAACGCTTTCATATGCTGCTCGTTCTCGCTCTGCGCCCGCAGGGCCACAGCCAGCTCTTCCACCGCCGCAAACAGCTGATAGATGCTTCCATCTCTGGTTTGGGGCAGATGATCTTCAAAATTCCCCTCAGCAAATTGTGTGATAATACCCTCTGCTTCCCGATACAGGTTTTCCCGCTGTCTCAGGAAACGTACCGTCATACCAAGCAGAATGAGTGCCCAGATTCCTGTCATCACAACGGCGATTCCCATGAACAGATGCACTGAATTATTTATAGATGAAAAAAGCCTGACAGACGCAGAATCCGTATGTCCAAGCTGCTGCAAGAGTTCCCTGCTTTCTCCGGTGCTCTCGGACTCCTTGAGTGCCCTCGCGATCGAAGACCGGTCAACCCCCTGTTCCATAAGGGAGGACACCATGGTCTGCTCCCGTTCAAGAATAAGATGCTTGGTTTCTTTTCCATGAACCCAGGAAAGAAAGAATATCCATAGGAAAAAGAAACCGATCAGACCCATCATATATGTGAAGTAATGCCGCGTGTTTTTTTCCTGCAAAATGCTCATATGAATCCTCCATGCCACGGTTACTCAAACTCTCAAATCACAAATCTCCATTCCGCCGGCTGACAACTTATTTATATCCGCCACGTATATCCAAATCCCCGCACCGTCAGCAAATGCCTGGGGTCGGATGGATCTTCCTCTATTTTCTCACGCAGTCTGCGGATGTAGACAGACAACGTATTGTCATCCACGAAATTGCCGTTCCCATCCCACAATGCGTCCAGGATCGTACTCCGCAGTACCGTATGTCCTGCATTTTGAACCAGCAGGCACAGCAGGCGGTATTCCGCACCGGTCAGGTCTAACGTCTGATCATTCAAGGAGACCCTGCCGCCAAGCAGATCGATCGTTAACGCTCCGGCAGAGAGCATCTTCGCCTCGCCGTTTTCACCGGCGCCGCTTCTTCGCAGTAATGCCCTGATCCTGGAACACAGTTCTCCCAGCTTAAAAGGTTTTGTGACATAATCATCGGCACCACTGTCCAGCCCCCGGATCACATTGACCTCTTCATCCAACGCTGTCAGGAAAATAATCGGCACCTGATCTCCCTTTTCCCGCATATAACTGCACACATCCATACCGTTTCCGTCAGGCAGCGTAACATCCAGCAACAGCAGGCTGTATGCCCCCTTGTGCAAGTACTCATATGCCTGCCTGACTGTCTGCGCCACATCTACGATATAGCCGTTTTTACCAAGAGAATACGAAAGACCGTCAATCAAACTATTATCATCTTCCAACAAAAGTATTCTTTGTTCCATGAGATTTCGCTCCTTATACAATCAGGGCGGCCAGAAGCCGCCCCGATAACATACCTTATCCCGAATTGGTTCCGATTCGGATATCTTTTTCCTTACAGCCTCCCGATTTATGCCTCAATCATTTCCAGCAGGCTGTCCGTGATATCAGCCATATTGGAAGACGCTTCTTTCGTGTTCTGAGAAATATCCACATTCTCCGTCACCACATTGGTAATCTGCACCAGCTGCCTGACGGCAAGATCCACAATCGATACATTCTGCTGTACCATCTGGGATATGGATTCCACATCCTGTCTGGACTGTTCAATATTTTTCACTACCACGCCGAAGGTGTTCACGGTCTGCTCTGTGATGTCCTGCCCTTCCTTGACAGCCAGCAGGGAATTTGTAATCAGTTCGTTGGTTTCCTTCGCCGCCTGTGCGCTTCTCGCCGCCAGTTCGCCCACCTGGGAAGCAACCACCGCAAATCCTCTGCCTGATTCACCTGCCCTGGCAGCTTCAATGGAAGCATTTAAGGAAAGCAGATTGGTCTGTTCGGCAATGGAATTGATCTCATCGATAATCTTTTCAATCTGCATGGACATATCGCTGATCTTCTGCATGGAGTTTTGCAGCAATGTCATCTGCGCCTGGGTCTCGACAATTTCCCCGGCAGTCGCCGCCGATGCGGCTGTAATTTCATTGGATGCCTTTACACTGTTGTTCAATTCCTGTGTAAGCTGTTCCATAATCTTCTCAAGATCTGAAACGGCCTGTTCCTGTCTCTCTGTCCCGTTATAGATGCTGTCCGCATTTTCCAGCGTCCGGCCGGACACCTGGCTCAATTCCCTGCAGGCATCCTTCACATTCTGAATCAGCATCCGGTTGTTCTCTACATCCTGCTCCTGCTGTTCCATCAGTTTCTCATTCTCCCGCATGCTCTGGCAGATACTCTCCACCATTTTATTAATGCTGGAGGAAAGCTGCGCATATTCCGGATTGCCTTCTTCGTTGATGACAATATCAAAATTACCCTCTGCAATCTCTTTGGTGCCATTGGTGATATTATTTATCCCCTTTACAATCTTACTGTCAACCATCCGGTCAATTGTAAAAAGCAGCACCCCAAAAATCACGAGCATACTGAAGGATACGATCAACGTCTGGTTACGGCGCGCCGCATAATATTCCGAAGCGGGAAGAAAGGTTCCGATCACCATATCCCCATTATCTTCGGCATTGTAGTAGCCGGATACCCCATTGATCTTAACCTTGCCATGTCCTGTAAAGTCCTGCGGAAATCCTGCTTCAACGGCCGATGTGCCCACCAGCTCAGTGTCCGGATAGGCAAGCAGCAGGCCGCTTTCTTTCTCTATGGCATAGACGTAACCGTTCGTGCCAAAATCAATCTCGTTAAGCACCACGGAAATGTCAGTTCCCTCAAGCGCTTTCTCCAGAACTTCCGGGCGCACGCCTACCTGCACCAGCCCTTTGGCATCCGTCCTGGCCACACCGATATACTGCATGATGATTCCTTCCGCCACATTCTTCTGGGGTTCCTGCACGATCTCGATGGAAGGATCGTCCACAATCACCATGAACGCATTAGACTGCTCTCCGCTCTTCATGTCAAAACCCACATAGGCATCAATGGAACTGCTGGTGATGATCCCCTCCTCGTCAATAATATGTACCTCATTCACCATCAGTCTGTCCCTGATCTCAAGCAGCTTTGCCGGATCATCCGCAATGGAAGGCTGCACCGAAAGCATATCGGCAAAAGCCCTTGCCTTGGCAAGATTATTCTGTCCAAGATTCTCCGTAAGCTGTGCAATATTTGCTTCATTGCCGGCCAGTTTTTCCTTCACATCCGCCAGTTTGTTCTGGCTGGAAATCTTATTACTATAGCTGTTTGTCACTGTCTGCAATGTAAATATTGCAATGATTGTAACGAACAATGCTACAATCATGTAGATAAAAAGTCTTTTGGTGAATATTTTTTTCATAATTTCCGTATCCTTTCTTGCAATTTTACACCGTAATGTGAAATAACAACATCTCCCTAAAACAAACGATTCAACATACCCTATTTAACATTATATATGGTACTTTCTCCCTTTTCAATACTGCCTGACAGTTAGTTTGCAGTCGATGCAACTGTTTTTCTAATTGTCTCCGGATATGGATTCCCCTATAAGAACTTTTTTCCCACAAAAAGCAAATCCATAACTTGCATCTATTATAGCAGATACCTATACAAAATAACATACTTAAAAATCATACTCCTTTTCCCTATTGACTCCTTCTTCCCATTCGTGTATGATAGTTATTGACCAATAGTCAATAACTATCATAAATGCACACGCAGAGATTAAATTGCATGACACCTCATATGCAAAACAACCAAAATCCCATCAAAAAAGGAGTAACCACCATGGCACGACCAGTCAAAAAAACACCGGAACAATGGAAACAGGAAATCTTAAACGCCGCACAATCCCTCTTTCTTTCCAAAGGCTATGAGGCATCTTCCGTCTCCGACATCATGGAACTTGCAGGCGGTGCCAAGGGCATGTTCTACCGCTTTTTTGAGAGCAAGGAAGAAGTCATGCACGCCCTGGGGAACCAGCTGTTCTTTGAAAACAACCCCTTTGAAGCCATCAGAGAAAGGGATGACCTAAGCGGCCTCGAAAAGATCAGAGCCTTACTCGCCCTAAACCAGTCAGACGAGAAGCGCAATACCCTGAACAGACAGGCCGTCTCCATCCTAAAAGATCCCCGCATCCTGGCCTCCGCTGTTGCCAACAACCGGCACGTCCTGACGCCATTGTGGCTGGAACTGATAGAAGAAGGCGTACGGGACGGTTCTATCATAACAGAATATCCAAAGGAATTGTCCGAACTGCTGCCGTTAGTCAATTTCTGGATGCTGCCCTCGGTTTTCCCTGCGACCGAGGAAGAACTGCTCCACAAGTACCGCTTTGTCATGGAAGTACTATCTCAAATGGGCCTGCCGCTCTATGATGCGGACAGCATATCTTTCACCGAGCAGCTGATAACAGACCTTACAGATAAAGGAGAGTCTAAACTATGAAACAAAAACTATTTACCCCCAATTTCATCCTGTTAATCTCAGGCCAGCTGACGTCCCTGTTCGGCAATTTTATCCTCAAACTGGCCCTGTCCATGTATGTGCTGGACGTAACCGGTTCCGCCGCCGTGTTTGCAGGGATTCTTTCTCTGGCCACCATTCCCACCATCCTGCTCTCCCCCTTCGGCGGCATCCTGGCCGACAGAAGTAACCGCCGCAATATCATGGTGGCTCTGGATACGTTATCCGGTGTTTTTGTGTTATGCGCGGTTCTGCTTTTAACCGGTCAAAACGACCTCTCTGTGATCAGTGTCCTGCTCGTCCTCCTGTCCATCTTAGGCGCCTTTGAGACTCCTACCGTACAGGCCTGTATTCCCACAATGCTGACCGGCGACAATATCCTCAAGGGCAACGCTGTGGTAAACCAGATTGCTTCTCTGTCCTATCTGACGGCGCCCATGCTGGGTGGTATCCTGTATACTGCGTTCGGCCTGCGCCCCGTGATGCTGGCCAGTGTGGGGTGTTTCTTTACCACCGCCCTGTTCGAATGTTTCATCCGCTTATCCTATGAACGTCCCCCACACGAAAAAGGCATACTCTCCATCATCCGTCAGGATTTTATGGAAAGTATGCACTATATGTTCCGGGAGCAGTCCTTCGTGTCCAAACTGCTTCTCTTAACCGCTGTCTCCAGATTTTTTGTGATGGGACTCCTTATGGTGGGGCTGCCCTTTCTCGTGCGCGCAGTCCTGCTGCTGAACGCCAGGTACTACGGCGCAGCAGAGAGCGTCCTGGCAGTCGCAACCATCATCGGCAGTATCCTGGCCGGACTTCTCAGTTCCAAACTGAAGACTCGCTGCATCCCTGCCCTGCTGGTCTTACTGGGCGCTTTTATATTGCCCGCCGGAATCGCCTTCCTGTTTCCGGTCAGTCCCCTGCTAATGTATGGCATCACCCTGCTTTCCTTCGGCGGCATGCAGATCATCATCAGCATTTTTTCCATCTACGCCGTCTCTTTGATCCAGCAAAGGACACCGAACCACCTGATTGGCAAAGTGATGGCTTATACATCAGCGATTACCTTATGTGTCCAGCCCATCGGGCAGATGGTATATGGCTTTCTTTTTGACAGGTTCTGCGGGGCTGCTGCCCTTGTCCTGCTTCCCACCGGCGTCATCGTATGCGTGATCGGATTCCTGTCCGCAGCTTATTTCAAAGATCAATGACTGCGCTGTAAACGGTCATCTGACTCTCTGCATGAATAGTTCACAGCCGGATCTGTTCCGGGAAAGCTTCCCTGCGCATGATGCCCCACATTTTATCTATATAAGCCAGCGTATAGAATTTTTCATAATAATGATAATAGAATGCCCCTTTCAGCGTCATTGTATAGAGATTGTCTTCCCAGGTCACTAACCCCAGCAGCCGTGCCATCAGCAGCGCTGTTCCATACATCCGCCTTAAGGAAACGCCAAAAAATCTCTCAAACTCCGCAGCATCCACCCGGGTACTGTAAGCAGTCCAGAACAGATAATACACCATCCGCTGCCGCCTGGTAAAACGAAGCGTCAGGGATGTCGGCAGTTTACCACTTTGAATCCTCTCACAATACGCTTCCACGGAAAAAGTATTGATCTTGAACTGCTCTTTTAAGAGCGTGGTCGCCGAACAGCCGAATCCCAGAAAGTTATCCCTGGTCATGGAAGAGTATCTGGCCTCCTCTTCTTTGGCAAATGTCCAGATGGAACTGCGGACATATCCCCGGCCCAGACAATATCTGGTAATATCATCGAGCAGTTTGCGCTTTTTCTTCTTGGGCTGGATCCGAACAGAACTTTCCGTAAAAGTAAAATCAATAAAAGGATATATCGCGATATGGTTTGCCCCGTTGGCAAAGGCGCTGTCAATATCTGTCCTTAAGTCCTCAAAACTCTGCCCCGGAAGCGCAAAGATAAAATCCATAGACACAGTCTCAAAGGGTACTTCCTGCAAAGCCGCTTTCATGGCCGGCAAGTCTACCGGTTTTCGTCCTAAAACCTGCTGGAACTTTTCCTGAAAAGACTGTATGCCAATGCTGATCTTAGTAACCCCCGCCGCATGCAGCATCCGCAGCACAGGAACCTTCACATTGTCCGGATGCAGTTCCACCCCAATGCCCTCTGTGATAATAAAATATTCCCCGACCGCCTCGATGATTTCTCCGATTCTGTCAGCCGCCAGGGCAGGCGTCCCGCCGCCAAAATACAGACTGGTGACCGTCTTTTCCCCTTCCATCTGCCGCCCCACCATATGTATCTCCTGAAGCAATGCATCGAGGTAATGGTCGCACAATGTCTCAGAGTACACTGTCTTACAATAAGGACAGAAATTACAGACGCTCTCACAGAAAGGGATATGAATATATAATCCCAGATTTTCACAGGTCTCATAAGGCAGCCGCTGATCATATTCATTTGTAAAAAGAAACGGCTTCACCGAGCGGGTCAGCCATGTCCTTGTCAGGTTCGTAATCGCACTCATAAATCATCCTATATGTATTTTAAATAAGTCTTAAGCATCTCCAGCATAATCTTAATGTTTCCACGAAACAAAAGTGTATATTCCGCCACAAAAAAATACCCGCACTGTTCACACAATCCCGGCACCTCAATACAACGTCCGCAGATGCTCACCTTGCCATTCTCGATTACAACGCACTGATGACAGGGCGTGGGAAAGCTATTGTCAATCAGATAGGGGAAAGCGCTCTTTAAATTAAAGACCGGCGCACCTTCCCCCATCATCTGCGCGATCGTCTCACAGCAGGCCGCCTTCTCTTCCCTGCTAAGGGCCAGATCCCTGGTATCCGGATAAGGCGTATGAAAGTTAAAAGAGACTGCCCGGACATTGGACATACGCTTTGCAGTCAGACACACATGACGAATGGCATCCTGATTGATCCGGTTGACCGCCATATAAAAACAGATATTATCAGCTGTGGCCTTTTCAATATTGTCCATGATCGTATCATAGGTATCGCCTCTGATTGCATTATGACGCTCCCTGTCCCCATCCAGACTTAACAGGATCAGATCCGCTTCCGGCAGATCAAGAGGAAAAGTGCCGTTCGTGACCACATTGACAATCAGAAATCCCATCCGCTTTGCCTCGATCACCAGATCCCGCAGACCCCTGTCACCATCTTTCCACAAAAAGGTCTCTCCGCCGCAGAAAAATAAGATACGCACGCCCATGTCATATAACTGCCTCATCTCCTCCTGAATCTGGTGAAAAGGATGAACCACTGCGGTAATATTATTGACAGAACAGTGCCTGCACTGCAAATTGCACTTATCCGTAACGATCACTGTGCCCAGGATAGGTTTTTTCCTGCGAAACAATATCGTTTCCATCCCAAATCCTGCAAAATACAAAAAAGAAGAAACTTTCATACCCCTCTCCCAGCTGCTGCCAGCCTGTAACGTTCCTGATCCTTCACTTCACCGTCACATATCTATCCACTGTATAAACGCCGTCTTATCCGTGCTGTTATAACCCGCCTGCCTATAGAATTCCAATGTCTCAGGCTTCTTACTCCCGGTCAGCAGCATCATCTTATAACAATGCTTCTCCTGCGCGATCTGTTTTGCATACGCCAGACAGGCCGAAGCCAGTCCCCGCTTCCTGTAATCCTCATGGGTGACTACATTTTCAACAAAGGCATAAGGCCGCACATTTCTGGTCAGGTTGGGAATAATCACACATACACAGGAGGATACGATCCTGCCATCCATTTCATTGACGATCAGATGATGATTCTCGTCCTGTATGATCTGTTCCCAAGTGCGTGTCAGATGCTCCGACTCCTGGGGAATGGCTTCCTCATGCAGACACAGATATAACTCCAATACCTGATGCAGATCTTCCCTCAATGCTTCCCGAATCATAGCTTGAATTTCCGGACTTCTCCTTCCAGCTGTCCGGCTACCTCCTTATTGTTTTCGGCCTCACCCTTGATGTTTTCCATACTCATAGACATATCGGATGCCATTTCCGTAACGCTGACAACACCTTTCGCGCTCTCTTCCACAGCTATGCTGACAGCATCCAAAGCTTCCTTGATACTGTCGATATTTCTATTCAAATCCAAACTCTCGTCTGCAAACCCACTCATGGTTTCACTCAAATGACTCACATCATTTTTATAATTCAGGCTGTTGTCCAACAGTATCTCATAACCGGCCATTGCAGTCTCATTCATAAAACGAATCATCTGCTCCGATTCACTGGCCAGTTCATTGACCGCATGGATCACCTCTTTACTGACTTTCTGAATCCCCTCAGCCGCCCGGGCAGAATTATCTGCAAGCGCTCCTATCTCGCTTGCTACCACAGCGAACCCTCTGCCGGCCTCACCGGCCCTTGCCGCCTCAATGCTTGCATTCAGAGCAAGCAGGCTTGTCTGGTCTGTAATATTAATAATCTCTGTCGTCAAAATATTAATCTGCTCCACCGCCTTGGAGCGCTGGATTCGCTCATCCATATTCTGCGACATTTCCGCTGCCTGCCGTTCCGCTTTCATTCTGTCCGTTTCCGCCGTTTCATAAATGCTCTGTACTTTTTGCAGAATCTCCGCCGCCGCATTCCGCTCACTGGAAGCCTTTTCGGAAATACTGCCGATGCTCTGCGTGATATGAGCCACCGACTCATCTACCTGATACAGAGAAGCGCTGGTTTCCTCCATGGCGGCACTCATCTGCTCCATGGTCGCAGATATGTCTGAGATATTGTCCTTGGCACTGATAAGACTTCCTGCAATCGTTCCGGTGGATGTCCCCAGCTGTGCAGAGTTATTGGATATGTTAGTCATGATTGCCCTGATATATTCGAGCAGCGTATTAATATTTTCCGAGATCAGTTCCAGTTCATCACCGGAAGAAATATCCAGTTTTTGTGTTAAGTCTCCCTCATTATGTACCAGATCATATATTTTACAATCAACTTTCTTCAGGCTTTTCATGATACGGTTTACAATAATATTCAGTATCAGAAGAACGATCACAAGACAGATGCCTGAAATCTGAAATATACTGTTACGCGCACCTTCAATCCGACCGACTACATAGGATGCGTCATAGTCACATCCCAGTATGGCAACTACCTTCCCGGAACTGTCCTTTATCGGCAGATACGCTGAAATCAGGCTGCCATCTGTTGTTTCGTCAATATAATCCTGCACATATTCCTCCCCGGCAAACACCTCTGCAAATTCTGCATATTCCCCCTCAAAGGCATCCCCCGGACTCCTCTTTCCTGCGCTGTCATCCGTATCTATGCCATAATAGAGATGAACGTTATCATCCGTATGTAAAGTATATAAAAAGGCGATGCCGCATAAATCCTGAACCTGTTTGAGCGCAGCCCGGTTATCCTGATACTCCTCCGTATCCTCAAATCCCGTTCCGACACCGGAAAGCGCATCCCCATCTACCACAAATCCAGCAATAGAAGCCGCCATCTGCGCTTCTTCCACACCCAGCTGAATCATGCCCGTTTTGATACGAAAATAGGCATTTAACCCTATGACCACGCACATGGCAATAATCAGAAAAGTAGCCGGAATTAATATTTTCCATCGAATGCTGAATCGTCTCACTTTCATCTTCATGATACATTCCCCTTACTATCCTTAAAATTTGGTATCCTTCTATATTATTATACGCCTATTTCAGTATTTTTTACAGACTATTTTCCCTGATGACCGGATTTCTCGCTATCCCGATGAGCAGCGGAATCACCATAAACATCCAAACGACCGGTTCCGAGATAATAACACCCATGTATCCGATCACCGGTGCAAGCAGATAAGCAATCGCAGCCTTTCCGGCAAGTTCAATAAAGCTGGAAAGCAGTGGGGTCTTCGTATCCCCAAATCCCTGCATACTATTTCGCAGAATACAGATGACTGCCGGCAGAAAATAAAAGACTGCGTTTACCTTCAGATAAAGAGATGCCGTTTCTATGATCTCTCCCTCCGAACTGGCCGTAATGCCGCCAATGATAAGAGGCGAAAGGGAAAACACCACCAAAAGGACAATCACACACCACACCAGAGAAAGCTTGATGGTATCTGTAATCCCCTTCCGGATTCTTCCATATTCTTTTGCTCCCAGATTCTGTCCGCAATAAGTGGACAGCGCTGATCCCAGGGAAAAGAATGGCGTCAGGAAAAGCGATGTGGCTTTTCTTGCAGCCGTATGTGCTACAATAATATTGGTTCCAAATGTATTGATACATGTCTGCAAAGCAAGTGATCCCAACGTTACAAAGGAGATCATAAATCCCATGGATAGCCCTGTGGGCAAAAGCTGCCTGTAAACCACCTTATCCGGCAGAAGATTTCCTCCGCCTATCTTAAGCTGCGGATATTTTCTTCGCATATACAAAAAGCACAGAACCGCCGACAATGCCTGGGAAAAAACCGTTGCATAGGCGGCGCCGGAAACCCCCATCTGTAAACAGGCAATACACACATAGTCCAACAAAATATTTAAAAGATTGGAAATCACCAGAAATACCAGCGGCGTATAAGAATCCCCTATCGCCCGTAGGATTGCTGCGCAAATATTATAAAGCGTGGTCGCAAGCAATCCGGCCAGGATAATTCTGATATATGCAGCCGACTGCGGCATCAATTCTTCTGATACATGCAATATTCCAAGAATCTCTGGCAGAAAAAGCAGACTGGCCAAACTGATCACAAGCGTGGCTACAACACCAAGCACAATACTTCCGCCCACCGCTTTTTGCATTTTCTCCCCGTCATCCGCGCCAAAGAAAGTGGCAATGATAATCCCAAATCCACACACAATGCCATTCAGAAACTCTATCAGCATATCACTCAAAGATGTAGTCGCGCCCACCGCGGCAAGCGATACTTCCCCCAATATACTGCCTATGATCCTGGTATCAATCAAGCTGTAGCAGAGTTGAAATAACTGCCCTATGTATAGCGGTATCGCAAATAATAGTATGACTCTGACCGGCTTTCCCTTTGTAAGGCTTTTCATGGTATCCCCCTCCACGATGCTGCCATTTTTCGAACATGCAGGCTATTCCCCTTCTACCGATTGATTGACTGCGCCATCCGATGATAGGTATGCCTGATGCCGCGAATTGCGATAGAATAAGCCATGATATTCTCCGGCAGTGCCATCCCCACATAACCGGAATCCCCGATGTGATGGATATCCGTCCCTGTCATCTTACACCAGAGCGCAATCTGCCTGATGGTAGATGTATCGCTCCCCTCCTGCGATGTGCCGATGGCCGTGATTGTCAGCGCACCTAATTTATGAGCATATCCCACCAGTTCCCTGACATACTCCATGGTAATCCCGGGCACGGTTCCCGGCGCTGGCAGTAGAATCACATCTGCACCTGCTTCCCGAAAAGCTTTGATATCCTTTTTGGAGATAATCTCATCCGCCGCCTCGGTGAGAACACCCGCTGCATGCATCTTACCTGCTGCCAGAATCAGCTTATCCCCCACGGCGCTTTTAATCTTTCGCAGAGAATCTGTGATTGCCTGATTGCTGATGCCATTGCCGGGATTTCCTGTCAAAACGATCATGTCCACCCCCAATTCCACCGCCCGAACCGCATTTTGTGCAGTGGCGCGCCTGCCTTCCGTCATCTTCCAAAGTTCATCATCCCCCGGCACATCACCCGACACCGGTTCCAGATTGATGCCTACTACTCTGCCTGTCAACCGCTTGACTTCCTTTACGGTCTCTGCCTGATCCACCTCAGGCAGTGCCTGAATCACAGGATTTAGCACATCGAACATATTGAGCAATAAAATATCTGCCCCCATGGACGACACTACTTCCGCATTGGTGATGTCTGTCAAAAGCGGCTGTGTGATACCGATACACTCCCCCATCATCACGCGCCCTTCACTGGCTGCGACAGATTCTAAAATCTCTCTCGGACTATAATTCATCAAATCAGATGCTTTACAGTCTAAAATCCGTTTAACCATCTTAACTCTCCTTCATATACATCTTAATACATCAAAATCTCCGACTTTTTCCATGGTACAAAATAAGGTGTCAGGAATTACCTTGACACCTTATTTTTATTCAGTATGCTCAATTTTCCGTCTTTTATTACGCAAGCTTATTCAGCTCGTTCTGAATCAATGCATAGGCAATGATTCCGCCAAAAATATAGAGAATCAAATAGAGAACTCCACCATTAGAAGCCGCCATGCCTCTGTCTGTCTTAGCCTTATCCAGCTTCTCACCGCATTTATACGCCCAGTAAAGGCCATAAATCCCGCAGGTGATTAAGGTAAACAAAAGAGCCATCCCTCCGGATGTTCCATCCTCATTTGCCACCGTATTGGTGTCCTCTGTCAAGCACACAAACCAATACAAACCGTAAATCCCACAAGTAACCAGTGACAGAATAATACAAAGAGCAATATTCCTTTGCTGTACTGTCCTCATAACACTTCCTCCTTCACTATGTAAATATTTTTACCAAATTTAATATATCATTTTCCAGGGAAAACATCAATATATATCTATACCGTTCACCGGCAATTTCATAGATAATTTTTGAAATATCTTGCCAATAGCTTCAGGTTATGGTAATATATATATCGGTTGTTGGAAATGCTGGTGTGTCGGAATGGCAGACGAGGCAGACTCAAAATCTGTTGTGGGCAACCACGTGTGGGTTCAAGTCCCACCACCAGCAGTAGTTGGAATCGCTGAATTTCCTGTTAAATCGGGGGTTTGGCGATTTTTTGGTGTTCAAATATTTTGAGTACCTTTGGGAACTCACTTATGCCAAATACCTCTACAATCTCAAATATCTATGTTATCTATCTCCGTAATGATACCGACATGCCAATATATATATATTGTTTTCATCTATTTTATAAATCAGTCGGTCTTTATCGTTGATACGCCGGCTCCAGAATCCAGCTAAATTTCCGCTTAATGGTTCTGGCTTTCCAATGCCATCATTGCCATTCCTGACAATATCGTTGATTAACTGATTGATCTTTTTCAAAGTCTTACGGTCTTCCGTTTGCCAATATACATAATCTTCCCAACCAGTATCGGCAAATACCTTATTCATCATCAACCACCTCAAACAGTTCGTGAACTGCACATTGACCACTCTCTAACTGTGCTTTCCCTTTCATCAACCAGTCATAATTTTCTTTATTTCCCATAACATAAATATTTTCCATAAGATTATTGTATGATTCTTCCGATATCATGACCACATTCTTATTATCTTTTCTTGTAACAATCATAGTCTCATAATCATCTGTTACTTTATCCATATACATTTTCATATTATCACGAAGATTTGTATAATTTACTGCCAACATGGTAAATCACCTCCTGATTTCAAGTACAGTTTCCTGTACTTATATTGTACTGTACAATTTTCTGTACGTCAATACTTTGCTATATATTATATTCAATCCCTTATATCAATATTTAAATTGCTATCCAAAAAACTCAACTGATTATCCTTAAGCGAACTCACTTTTCGCTCCGTAATCTTATCATCCTGTCCAATATGTCCGCACAAAAGCGGCGAATTC
The DNA here is from genome assembly GCA_946566685.1 of uncultured Lachnospiraceae bacterium. GTDB lineage: Bacteria > Bacillota > Clostridia > Lachnospirales > Lachnospiraceae > UBA3282. The sequence continues at coordinate 6,270 of CAMNXA010000028.1, read as the reverse complement.
ACGTCATAGGATTTCACGCTGTCTTTCACCATGGCATCATTAAAATTTGCATAACAGTATCTGCATCCATTCCTACAGGTATTATATGTCCCGATATCCACACTTTCATAACATCCGCATTCTGCTCTCTGATTCCTGTCTTTATCCACGATGAGTCTGCATCCTGTTATTTCTTCGATCAATTCTTTGTCTATGCAGTTCCCATGCTTTACACCAACTTTACTAAGATCAATCGACTCCGCGCAGGACACAATCTCCATTCCATATCTTTCAGAAATGTGAGCCATCTGTTCTGCCAATGCGATCATATCACCGTCAGAAAAATCTTTTACCTGCAATCCAGCCATATTACGTTGCGTCTTGGCATACAAATCTACGAAACTGATCACGACTCTCCGTGTGTAACCGGACAGACTGTGTGCAATTTCCTCAAATGCCTTCAAATGATACTCTGCTGTATAGCGTGGACTAAAAAAAATGGGATCATATCGCCATATCACTTTTTGTGATCCCACTTTCTCAGACAGCTTTTGGAATGTGGCGATCAGCACTTCCCGCTTATCCGGAAGCCCTGGCTCCACATCCTTTCCATATCCTGTCAATGTAAACTGAAAATAGTACTGATATTTTCCTAATTCATCCAGCCGTTCCAACATACCTGCCGGATTTTTCGTCCAGAAAACAATACAATCCACCACGTCTGGAGACAAATCAATCCGGCTGATCTGATGTGCGTTCATTGGATTCCTCACATAAAGAAATCCCTCTTGCATCCTATTGTAAAACCAATCCGCATAATAATTCGGTATATCGGTTCTTCTGCTGACACTTAGTATCATCTATCCTTATCCTGCAAGACGAAATAGTCCATCTACTTTTCTAATGTTTTCATGCACTCCTTTAACGCCTCATACACCTTAAAGCCGTCAAAAGTCGCAAAATAATCCTGCGGCGTCTCCGCCCGTCTGATCAACTGTACGCTGCCGTCTTCCCGGAGAAGCAGTTCTGCTGATTTCAGCTTACCATTATAATTATACCCCATAGCATAACCGTGGGCGCCCGTATCGTGGATCACCAGATAATCTCCCTTGTCAATCTCTGGCAGTTTCCTGTCAATGGCAAACTTATCATTATTCTCACACAAAGAGCCGACCACATCGTAGGTATGATCACAGGGCATATCTTCTTTCCCCAAAACGGTGATGTGATGATAAGCGCCATACATGGCCGGCCGCATCAGATTCACCGCACAGGCATCCACACCGATATATTCCTTATAGGTATGTTTTTCATGAATCGCCTGCGTCACCAATGCGCCGTAAGGCCCTGTCATAAACCGCCCCATCTCCGTATAGATTGCCGTTTCGCCCATTCCGGCAGGTACAAGCACTTCATCATACACTTTGTGCACACCCTCTCCGATCACCCGGATATCATTGGCTGTCTGGTCTGGGTCATACGCGATTCCCACGCCGCCGGAAAGATTGATAAACTCTATCTGCACGCCCACTTTTTCTTTGACCTGCACCGCCAGTTCAAAAAGCTGCCTTGCAAGCTGCGGATAGTATTCGTTTGTCACCGTATTGCTGGCCAAAAAAGCATGCAGACCAAAATGTTTTACGCCTTTTTCCCGCAGAATCTTGTAGCCTTCAAACAACTGCTCGGTGGTAAATCCATATTTAGAATCCCCCGGATTGTCCATGATGCCATTACTCATCTGGAACACACCGCCCGGATTATAGCGACAGCTCATAGTCTCAGGAAGTTTTCCGAGAATATTTTCTACAAACTCAATATGCGTGATATCATCCAGGTTGATAATCCCTCCCAGCTTTGCACAATACGCATATTCCTCTGCCGGTGTCTCATTGGAAGAAAACATGATATCATCACCGACCAGTCCCAGGGCATCGCTGAGCATCAACTCTGTCAGGGAAGAACAGTCACACCCCACCCCATACTCATGCAGTATCTGAAGCAGGAAGGGATTCGGACATGCCTTCACTGCAAAATATTCTTTGAATCCCTTATTCCACGAAAAAGCCTCCTGCACAGCCTGCGCATTCTGCCTGATCCCCCGCTCATCATAAATATGAAAGGGAGTCGGGTAAGTTTTTACAATCTCTTCAACCTGCTCTTTTGTTACAAATGGTAATTTGCTCATGACACACAATTCTCCTCTCGTACCTCTATAAATTCTCAATCTGCCAGTCTACGGGTTCCACCCCGTTGGCCTTTAAGAAATCATTACACTGGCTGAAATGCCTGCACCCAAAAAAGCCCCGGTAAGCCGAAAGCGGACTCGGATGAGGCGCCTTTAATATCAAATGTTTCGGATTCGTCAACATGGGAATCTTACTCTGCGCCGGCCTTCCCCACAACAGATATACAATCGGCCTATCCTGCGCATTCACCGCCTGTATCACGGCATCCGTAAAGTGTTCCCAGCCTTTTCCCTGATGCGAATTGGCCTGATGGGCACGCACTGTCAGCACGGTATTGAGCAAAAGGACCCCCTGATCCGCCCATTTTTGCAGATAACCGTTATTCGGAATATAACATCCCAGATCGTCATGCAGTTCCTGATAAATATTCTGCAAAGAAGGGGGAATCTCTTTCTGATCCGGCAATACTGAAAAACTCATGCCGTGGGCCTGGTGCTCATTATGATAAGGATCCTGCCCCAGAAGCAGCACCTTCACCTTATTTAACGGCGTAAAGTGAAACGCATTAAAAATATCCTCCGAAGGCGGATAAACCACCCGGCTGCCATATTCTTCACGCACAAAAGCATACAATTCCTTATAATAAGGTTTACGAAATTCCTCCTTCAAAGCCACTGCCCAGTCATTGCTCAACATTGCCATCGCACAGTTCTCCCTTTCTCATCCTTTACCGCATGATGTTTTATCGCTGTCTTTTTTCAAAAAGGGCACAGAACAATCCCTTGTTCTCATGCCCCTTTGCACACTATTTCATAGTATCTTATAAAGGCCTCATAATCAAGCCCCAATCTGAAATTCATTACAACCGCACCGATATCCCCTTCTTACGCAGATACTCTTTCAAATCCCGGATCTCCATTTCCTTAAAATGGAACAGAGAGGCCGCCAGCGCCGCATCTGCTTTTCCCTCCGTAAAAGCCTCATAGAAATGTTCCATCGTCCCTGCCCCGCCGGATGCGATGACCGGTATGGATACATTCTCAGAAATAGCCCTTGTCAGTTCCAGATCATAACCTGCCTTCGTACCATCTCCGTCCATGCTTGTCAAAAGGATTTCTCCTGCTCCCAGCCTTTCGGCTTTCATGGCCCATTCTACGGCGTCAATCCCCATATCCACACGGCCGCCGTTTTTATAGATACTGAATCCCTTTCCATCCGGTCTGCGTTTGGCATCGATTGCCACCACCACGCACTGACTGCCAAACTTATCAGCAGCCTCACTGATAAGCTGCGGATTCATAATAGCCGCAGAATTAACAGACACCTTATCGGCGCCTTCCCGCAAAATTGCCTTAAAATCCTCCACAGTACGGATGCCGCCTCCCACCGTAAAAGGAATAAACACCCTCTCCGCCACCTTGCGCACCATCTCTACTGCCGTAGCCCTGGCATCAGAAGAAGCGGTAATATCCAAAAAAACCAGTTCATCCGCGCCGGATTTATCATAAGCTGCGCCAACCTCCGCCGGATCACCCGCGTCCTTGAAATTGATGAAATTGACACCTTTAACAACCCTGCCGTTTTTTACATCCAGACAGGGAATGATACGCTTCGTATGCATGCACCCTACTCCGTCTCTCTATATTTCCATAAAATTCTGCAATATCTTCATGCCCACATCCGAACTCTTTTCCGGATGAAACTGGCAGGCAAAAAGATTGTCCTTTTCTACCGAAGCATGAATCTCCACGCCGTACTCCGTAACCGCTTTTACGATCTCCGGCTCCTGTGCATGCAGATAATAGGAATGTACAAAATATACATAAACCTCCTCCGGGATACCTGCAAACAGTCGGCCCCGTACAGGATATCGCAGGGAATTCCAGCCAATATGCGGAATCTTTAAATCATCTTTTTCAGGAATCCGCAGGATATTGCCCTTTAAAAGACCAAGTCCTTCCACTCCCGGTGCTTCTTCGCTGCTCTCAAACATCAATTGCAGTCCCAGACAGATTCCCAGAAAAGGAATCCCTCTGTCAGCCACAACACGGATTACATCCACCAGGCCGTACTTTGACAACTTATCCATGGCATCGCCAAAAGCGCCCACACCTGGTAATATCACATGATCTGCCGCAAGGATACTATCTGCATCCCTTGTCAAAACTGCCTCATATCCAAGCGAAATCACTGCCTTCTCCACGCTCCGGATATTGCCGGCATCATAATCAATTATCGCTACCATCCGCTTGCTCCATATCTTCCAGTCTCGATATAATCTCCTCTTCTTCTAACAGTACGTCCTGCTTCACTTCCGGCATCTCTTCCCCGGTGCCATAAACTGTACCATCAATAACAGCCTGTAGTCTCTGCGAATACGTAATATCATCCCCAGATGCAATAATATCCAATGCATCCGTCTCAGATACCCCAAAGTCTGCTGACAAGTTCGTTATGATCTGATCATAGCGCTCCCTGACCTCGCCGGTAACATTATACTCTTCCGCCTTCGGCAGCAATTGCTGGTAACGAGCAACTCCGCTAAGCAGCGCATCTAAGGCTTCCAGACGCATCCCCATCTTATTATAATTCTCATAAGAAGCTAATTTCCGATCCATCTGCAAAATAACATTACTCTTCTGGAACAGTGCCTGATCTTCCTCGCTCAGTTCCTTACCATACAAAAGATCATACACATCACCATAATATCCATGGTCATAAGCAATCCTCGCATCATGCTTTTGCATATAATTAGGCAGGAAAGAAGACAGGAGAATGATACATGCCGCAATCGTACCGCAGAATAAGAACACTGTCATCACTTTCTTCTTGGAAAGTTTCTTCTCCGGCGGCGCTATTAACTCTTCCTCGGATATTTCCTTTTTCTTCTTTTTCTTCTTCCGGGACTTCTTTTCTTTCTGTTCTCCCTCTTCTCCTTCTTCTCCTTCTCCCTCTTCAGACGCTTCTTCTGCGCCTCCTTTTCCTTTTTTGCCTTTCTTTTTCTTCTTGTCCTTTTTGCCTTTCTTTTTAGAACCTTTCTGGTCTTCTTCGTTAAGTTCCTGTAAGATTTCTTTATTCTCTTCTGTCAGATTTCCCATCTGAAGAATATCATCTGAAAGTTCATCCTCAGTTCCTTCAGGCTTTTCCTCATCATCACCCTCAAACAAAAGCGCCATTAATTTCGCACCAAATCCCTGTTTCTTAGGTTTCTCTGCCGCTTCTTCCTCCTGGGTACCACCTAACAGACTCTCTAATTCGTCTACTTCTCCGCTTTCAGACTGTACCTCTTCCTCAGCGCCCTTCTTTTTCCTCGGTTTCTTCTCTTTCTTCTTACGTCTTTTCTTACCCTTTGGATTTTCCCTCTCTTCCAGTTCTTCCGGGGAAATCTCCCGAATATTTGCCGCCTCTTTTGCCGCATTGTCATCCGTAAAGAAGTCAAAGGCATCATTACCACCTTCACCTAACATGGCAAGCATATCATCATCCGCCGGAACTCCCTGATCTGATTTCTCTAACAGATCACTAATCTCCGAAAGATCTTCGTCATGTCCCATTCCTGCCAGAAGCGCTGAAAGATCATCATCTTCCGCCCCAGTATCCTCCAGGGCAAAATCATCTGAAAGCATCATGTCATCTTCCAACTGCCCAGAATCTTCATTTCCAAGATTTTCACCGCTTAATAAACGATCGATATCCTCTTCCGACATCGTCTCCTCTCCCAGTGACAAATCATCTAAAGACAATTCTCCTGCCATATCAGACATGAGACCGTCAAGATCATCCATTCCTGTTTCCTCCGTCTCCAGATTATCCAACGACAAATCATCCATTGCAGGCTCTTCTGTCCCTAAATCATCTAATGTGAGATCATCCATTTCCGGCATCTCTGTTCCCAGATCATCTAACGTGAGATCGCTCATTTCCGGCATCTCTGTTCCCAGATCATCTAACGTGAGGTCACTCATTTCTGACCCTTCTGTTCCCAGGTCATCTAACGTAAGATCGCTCATTTCTGACCCTTCTGTTCCCAAGTCATCTAACGTAAGATCGCTCATTTCCGGCATCTCTGTTCCCAGATCATCCAATGTGAGGTCACTCATTTCCG
>CAMNXA010000027.1 GCA_946566685.1 uncultured Lachnospiraceae bacterium | reverse complement strand
GTGTCTCGGTTCACACATTGTAAATCCCGGAGGAACACTTGGCGGCTGGTGTTGTTTTTTTGTGGTCATTTGGAAAGTGTATGTTGTTGAAATTTAATTTAGTATGAAACCTTGTACCGCAAAGTAGTCTGTGGTATATTAAATTAAAATTATAAATTTATCATAGGAGAAAGATAGATGAAATTATTTCAGTTTGCATATTGTTATGATTATGATAAAAAAATTAATAATTTAGGAAATTTATGTCCGGAAAAATGGAGTTTTGGTTCGAATTCTGATAATGTAATTTTAAAAAATTATATTGACCATACTCTGGAAAAATTGTTTGATGAAGAGAAAGTGATTGAAAAAGAAGAGTATGCTCTATTTAATACGGGATTATATACAAATTTTTATCAGGAAATTTATGCCTATTTTGTACCCAATCAGATAAGTGGTAAACAGAAGTGGTTTTTGGATGGGTTTTACACAGCATATCAGATTTCAAATATGGGTGTAACAGAGAATCCACAGAGAGCAAATTATTTCTCCAGACCGGCTGATTTGGTATTTGATACGAATTGCGAAATCATACCGCAATATCCGCATATATTTAATGATCCGGATAATTTTCTGAGAATACCGGAGAGTATACGTGAGAGCAGCAATAAGAGTATGCTTTTTGATGGAGCCATCAAGAGAGCGAAGCAGATGATTAATGCAAATTATAAGACGGCTGTTCCTCAATATTATAAAGGCAAAATACAACTTTTGATACCAATTTGCCTGATTAATGAAAATGTACCGGACTTGGCTTTAGTAGTGAGTAAGAATGAAGCTGGAAATCAATATTTGGGGCATACCTGTCTTACTTTGGATATGGCATATAATAATGCTCGTCTTATTGCCAGGCCGGATAGTATTTGGCTGAAACCTTAAAATTTGACAAAAATAATGTTTTGTGGTATCATTACTGAAATTAAAGGATATATTATATTATTATTGATGTTTATTTTATTATGTATGCTTTTTTTATTACCTTTAGGCAAGCTTATAAGCTTGCCTTTATTATGTTAAAGGAGATTACTTTGTTTATCCAAGGATGCAAGGCGATTTGAGAAATCAGTTTTTGCAGTGTTTGAATAAAATTAAAGAGAAAATATTGACAAACAATTAAATAAGTGTTTAAATGTTCATATAATAAAATAAAAAAGTAAATTTGATTCAGATGCAGGGGGAAAGCTTGAAAGGCTTTCGCTTTTGGGATTGCAAAAGGAGGCTACTATCATGACGAAAAAACAAAAAAAGGTTCTTTTCAGGATCATCATCGCGGCAGTTCTGGCAGCCGCCTGTTATTTTATCCCTATTGAGAATCCATATCTGCGGCTGGCAGTCTTTATGGTGCCTTATCTGATCATCGGTTATGATATCCTGCGCAAAGCGATTCTGGGTGTGGTGCATGGAGAGGTGTTTGATGAGAATTTCCTGATGGCGGCTGCTACGGTGGGAGCCATTATTCTGGGCGAATATGTGGAAGGTGTGGCCGTGATGCTCTTTTATCAGATTGGGGAGCTCTTTCAGAGTTATGCGGTGGGCAAGAGCCGTAAGAACATTTCCCAGCTGATGGATATCCGTCCCGACTATGCCAATATGGAAGTGGATGGGAAGGTGGAGCAGGTGGACCCTGATGAGGTGGGGATTGGAACCATCATTCTTGTACAGCCGGGAGAAAAGGTACCGATTGACGGCGTGGTAACGCAGGGCAGTGCATCTTTGAATACCAGCGCTCTGACAGGAGAGAGTCTTCCCAGGGAAGTAGGAGAAGGGGACGAAGTGATCAGCGGCTGTGTGAATATGTCGGGCGTACTGCGGATACGGACAACCAGGGAATTTGGGGAATCAACGGTATCAAAGATATTGGAACTGGTGGAAAACTCCAGTATGAAGAAGTCGCGATCAGAGAACTTCATCACACGGTTTGCCAGGTATTATACGCCCGCGGTATGTTATGGCGCGCTGGCGCTGGCTCTTTTGCCGCCGATCATACATTTGATACTGGGGCAGGAGCCTTACTGGTCACTCTGGGTGACAAGAGCGTTGACTACTCTGGTCATAAGCTGTCCCTGTGCACTGGTGATCTCTATTCCGCTCAGCTTTTTTGGCGGGATTGGCGGGGCATCCGCCCAGGGAATCCTGGTGAAAGGTTCCAACTATCTGGAAGCTCTCTCTGAAACCAGATATGTGGTGTGCGATAAAACCGGCACGTTGACAAAAGGTGTATTTGAGGTCACCTGTCAGGAAGCAGCGGAAGGATTTCAGGAAACGGAAGTATTGGAGGCGGCAGCCTGTGCGGAGAGTTATTCCAATCATCCCATCAGCAAGAGCCTGCGGGAGGCTTATGGGCGGGAGATAGACAGAGCCAGGGTCAATGATGTGGAAGAGATCAGCGGTCATGGCGTGTGTGCCCGTGTGGATGGCAGGATGGTGGCAGCGGGCAATCGGAAACTGATGGAGCGATTACAGATTACGCCTGTGGAACCGTCAAAAACAGGCACGGAAGTCCATGTGGCAATTGACGGCAGGTACGCCGGCTATATTCTGATTTCGGATGTGGTGAAGCCCGGGGCAAGGGAGGCGGTTGCCCGTTTAAAGAGAGCCGGCGTAAAGGAAGTAGTTATGTTAACCGGAGACGGCAAGCCGGTGGCCGAGGCCGTGGCTTTGGAACTGGGTGTTGATGTCGTAAAGAGTGAACTTCTGCCGGCAGACAAGGTGACGGAAGTGGAGCGGCTCCTTGCGGAGAAAGGAAAGAAGGAAAAACTTGCCTTTGTGGGTGACGGCATCAACGATGCGCCTGTGCTTTCCAGGGCGGATCTGGGGATTGCCATGGGGGCTTTCGGCTCTGATGCGGCCATAGAGGCGGCGGATATCGTGCTGATGGACGATGATCCGGCCAAGATTGCACTGGCCATGCAGATTTCCAGAAAGACACTGGGCATTGTGCACCAGAACATTGTGTTTGCGCTGGCAATCAAGTTTTCCTGCCTGATTTTGGGAGCCTTTGGGGTTGTTGGTATGTGGTGGGCGATCTTCGCAGATGTGGGAGTGATGATTCTCGCGGTGCTTAACGCGACAAGAGCACTCACATTCCATAAAAAATAGTAGTGCCTTTCTTGCGCAGATGTGATAGAATATAGAAAGTTACTGGAGGAACTTTGTTATGAGCACAAGTTTGCGCAAGAGAAAGATTACCTATACAGTTATGATTGTCTCAGATGCTCCTGCGGCAAGTCACAGGAAGATTCATGTCCGGACAGGCGCTTTGGCGGTGGTGGGGTTTGTGTTGTTTGTAGCGCTCATCTGCTATGCAGTGTACACCACGATCACGATGTTCGGCGCGAAAGACAGAAGCGGCAGGCAGATTGAACAGATTGTTCAGTTAAAGGAGGCGAATGAACAGCTTCTTGCAGAGAATGAGACACTTGGAAACAAGGTGTCATCGTTGGAAGAGAATCTGAACCAGAGACAGGCGCAGGAACACGAACTGCTGGCGGCCCATGAGGAGACCTATATTCCCAAGGGATTTCCCATGAGCGGGGCGGCGCAGATCCGGGAGGAAACTGTCCAGACAGAAGGGGAAGAGGAGGACGGCAATGCCGATGACGGTGACGAAGAGGATGGCCAGGATGAGGCTATAGAACTTACAGCCAACGAAGATTGGAAGGAAGTCATTTTTGTGGCGGCGCCAAACACTAAGGTAGTGGCCACCGCACCGGGAATCGTGAAAGAGACCAGGGCGGCGGAAGGCGAGATCAGTTATGTCATCATCGATCATGGTAACGGGTATGTCACCACTTACCGCAACCAGGGCACTCCCATTGTGGAGGAGGGCAGCGAAGTTGTGAAGGGTGTGGCACTTTTTCTGGTGGGAGAGGATAACACGGAAACAGGTTACAGCATTCGCAAGGATGACAGCTATATAGATCCCATGGAAATGATTGAGATCAAAGGATAGGGAGGAAATTATGTTGGGCAAAAAGACAACAGATCAGATCAATGCGAAGATCAGCAGCATTATTGGATCTGACATGGTGGTGGAAGGCAATATTAAGGCAAAGGAGGCTGTCCGCGTGGAAGGCAGCGTGACTGGTGATGTGGAGACGGAAGGTGCGTTGATCATCAGTTCCACCGGTAAGGTGAAAGGGAATGTAAAGGGCAGCAATATCGTTATCGGCGGTTCCCTGGAAGGCGATCTTACTTCCGGCGGCAGAACCGAGGTGGCTTCCACCGGTAAGGTGATCGGTAACATCCGCACCAAGAGCCTGATCGTGGATGAAAATGCGGTATTCCAGGGACAGTGTATCATGAATGCCGAGGGGCTTACCCCTTATGCGCAGAATACATCGGAACCGGAGAAAAACCAGGAAGAGGCTGACAGTTCAGACCAACAGGAAAGTAAAAGAGAGAACAAGTGGAATAAAAGGTAGCGCTTGAATAGTACTTGCAATAAAGACTTGCAATAAAAACTGACTATAAAAAGATTTAAGTGTCTACGACAGGATGACTAAGAAAGGCAGAGTAAACGGTATGACAAAGATCACTCTGCCCCATAACCATGGGCAAAATATAGATAAAGTATTGGAAAATCTGCCAGATCAGGAGGCCTGTGCATGTACGGCAGAGATTTTTAAGCAGGTCAGCGATGGAACCAGATTAAGGATTTTCTGGCTTTTGTGCCACTGTGAGGAATGTGTCAGCAATATTGCGGCCATCATGCAGATGAGTGATCCGGCGGTATCCCATCATTTAAAACTTCTCAGGAAGAGCGGGCTGATCGTGAGCAGGAAGGACGGCAAGGAGACCTACTATAAACTGGCGGACACGGTTAAGGCTGAACTGCTGCATCGTGTCTGTGAGGAAATGTTTGAGATCTCCTGTCCTTTGCAATCCAAATAAGACGCAAGATAAGAGGAAGGATGGAAAGAGGTTGGATCAGATATCCTTGTTTGAAAGAGAAATGCCGCAGCCACTGGCGGCCAGACTGCGTCCGCAGAATCTGGAGGATTACGTGGGGCAGACACATCTTCTTGGCAAAGGGAAGGTACTCAGACGCCTGATCGAGGGGGATCAGATATCCTCCATGATCTTCTGGGGGCCTCCGGGTGTGGGCAAGACCACTCTTGCCAGGATTATTGCCAATCAGACGAAATCTTCCTTCATTGATTTTTCAGCAGTGACCAGCGGTATCAAGGAGATTCGCACGGTCATGGAACAGGCGGAGAAGAACCGTCAGTACGGCATCCGGACAATCCTTTTTGTGGACGAGATTCATCGCTTCAATAAGGCGCAGCAGGATGCCTTTCTGCCTTTTGTGGAGAAGGGCAGCATCGTGCTGATTGGCGCTACTACGGAAAATCCGTCTTTTGAGATCAACAGCGCTCTTTTGTCAAGGTGCAAAGTGTTTGTATTGCAAGCATTGACGACAGAGGATCTGCAGGGACTGCTTGCGCGGGCACTGAAGGATTCCCGCGGCTTTGGCAATCAGAAGGTAGTGATTCCGGAGCAGATGTTGCAGATGATCGCAGAGTTTGCCAACGGAGATGCCAGAAATGCCCTCTCCACCCTGGAGATGGTGGTGTTAAATGGTGAACTGAATGAGGAGGGCGTGATCACGGTCACCCAGGAGACACTGGAACAGTGTACCTCCCGGAAATCCCTTCTTTATGATAAAAAGGGGGAGGAACATTACAACCTGATTTCTGCCCTGCATAAGTCCATGCGAAACTCCGATCCCGATGCGGCGGTATACTGGCTGGCACGGATGCTGGAGGCAGGAGAAGACCCTCTCTATGTGGCCAGACGTGTGGTGCGCTTTGCCAGTGAAGATGTGGGACTGGCAGATCCGCAGGCGTTGCAGATCGCGGTAGCGGCCTATCAGGCCTGTCATTTCCTGGGAATGCCGGAGTGCAATGTGCATTTGAGCCAGGCAGTGATCTATGTGGCGCTGGCGCCAAAGTCAAATGCCATGGAGGTTGCCTACAATGAGGCTAAGGCGGATGCCATAGAACATCTGGCAGAGCCGGTGCCGTTAGTGATCCGCAATGGCGTTACCGGTCTGATGCGGGATCTGGAGTATGGCAAAGGGTATCAGTATGCCCATGATACTGAGGAAAAGGTGACTAATATGCAGTGTCTGCCGGATGCTTTGCTGGATCGGGAATACTATCGGCCGGCCGGTATGGGCAGGGAGGCACAGTTAAAAGAGCGTTTGCAGGAAATTAAGGAATGGAAAAGGAATCACAGTGCAAAATAGCTGTAATGCAGAAGAGCTGCAATTGAGATATAATTACACATTATATTAAATATAATAAATATTGATTTTGCTTATGTCTAAACGTGGTTTATAATCATATAGTAAGAAACAGGGGCTGGTTTTTTACAATCAGCCCCTGTTGGTATCTCAGTATCGAGACGGATCGGCTTACGAATCTATTATAAATCACAGGAGGAATCATCATATGGTAAAAGCAGTAGTAGGCGCCAACTGGGGCGATGAAGGCAAAGGTAAGATAACAGATATGCTGGCGCAGGAGGCCGATATCATTGTACGGTTTCAGGGCGGCGCGAACGCGGGACATACGATCGTCAATAATTATGGCAAATTTGCCCTGCATACCCTGCCTTCGGGCGTATTTTATGGTCATACCACCAGCATTATCGGCAACGGCGTGGCGCTGAATATCCCGATTCTGATGAAGGAGATCAAATCCATCACGGACAAAAATGTTCCCATGCCAAAGATTTTGGTGTCCGACAGATGCCAGATGGTGATGCCCTATCATATTCTCTTTGACCAGTATGAGGAGGAGCGGCTGGGCGGAAAATCCTTTGGTTCCACGAAATCGGGGATTGCCCCTTTTTATTCTGATAAATTTGCGAAGATCGGTTTCCAGGTCAGCGAACTGTTTGACGAGGAACTGTTGCAGGAGAAGGCGGTGCGCATCTGTGAGACCAAGAATGTCATCCTGGAGCATTTATATCACAAACCATTGATTCAGCCGGAAGAATTGCTGGCAACGTTAAGAGAGTACAGGGAAATGATAGAGCCCTATGTGTGCGATGTATCCGCTTATCTGGACAAAGCGCTGAAAACGGGGAAGACAATCCTGCTGGAGGGACAGCTTGGCACCTTAAAAGATCCCGATCATGGTATTTATCCGATGGTGACATCTTCTTCCACGCTGGCGGCTTACGGCGCTATCGGTGCAGGGCTGCCGCCTTATGAGATCAAACAGATCGTCACAGTATGCAAAGCTTATTCTTCTGCGGTGGGAGCCGGTGCCTTTGTGTCTGAGATATTTGGGGATGAGGCGGATGAACTGCGCAGACGCGGCGGAGACGGCGGTGAGTTCGGGGCTACCACAGGACGTCCCCGCAGGATGGGCTGGTTTGACTGTGTGGCTTCCAAGTACGGATGCCGTTTGCAGGGAACTACGGATGTGGCCTTTACGGTGCTTGACGTGCTGGGCTATCTGGATGAGATTCCGGTATGTGTCGGCTATGAGGTGGATGGGGAAGTGACAACAGATTTCCCGGTCACCTGCAAATTGGAGAAGGCAAAGCCGGTGCTTAAGACAATGCCGGGATGGAAGTGTGAGATCCGGGGCATCAAAAAGTATGAAGAATTGCCGGAAAACTGCCGTAACTATGTGGAGTTTATCGAGGAACAGATAGGATATCCGATTACCATGGTGTCCAACGGGCCGGGCAGGGAGGATATTATTTATAGAAAGAGCCCTCTGCAAAAATAGAATTAAAACAGAAAATGGAGAACCGAAGAAATGGAAAACGGTGAATACAGGGAAACCGAAACAGATACCGGAAGTAATGCTGGCGTGCCAGAAGAAGGCGGCATCAGAAGCCGGCGGCTTGGAGAGACCCTGCCCATCCTCTATCTGGAAACGGTGGTGTTAGTGATGGCGGGACAGATGCTGGGAGGTATCCTGCTTGGCATCTTCAGCATCTGTCTGGGCAGTTATATAGAGCAGATATATGACGTCTGGTACACGGCTTCAATGTATGCGGTGTTTATTGGTATCTGGGTCGTTACGCTGTTGTTTATCGGTATCAGCGGCAAAAGAAGGGCGATTCTTAAGACCCTGAGCAGGGAGGCTCCCGGAAATAACTGGAAGAACCTCCTGTTGGGGCTGGTGATCGGCTTTGGGATGAACGGAGCCTGTATTTTGGCGGCCAGTCTGCATCAGGATATTGCCCTGCGGTTTGAAAGTGTAAGACCGCTCTCCCTTCTGTTGATCTTTGTGATGGTATTCATCCAGTCATCAGCGGAAGAATTGGTGTGCAGGGGGTTCTTATATCAGATGCTGCTCAAAGGTTCCCGCAGGCCGGCGTTTGCCATTGTGGGTAATTCCCTGTTTTTTGCCGTGCTGCATCTTTTTAATCAGGGTGTCACGGTGCTGTCCATCCTTAATATTTTCCTGTTTGGGGTCCTGTTTTCCCTGATTGTCTATTATATGGACAGCTTATGGTGTGCATTTGCAGTTCATGCCATGTGGAATTTTACCCAGAATATCCTGTTTGGGCTGCCCAACAGCGGCATCGTGGTGCCTTACTCCGTGTATAAACTTGATGCGGCATCGGCCAGGAACAGCTTTGCCTACAATGTAGGATTTGGTATCGAGGGAACGATTCTGGCGGATGCTGTGTTACTCATAGCCTGTGCGGCACTGTGTCTGTGGGGGAAGAAATACGGCAGGAAGTCTTTGGGTGTGTGGAAATAAATGGAGTTATGTAAACTATGGAAAATCTGGAATACTATAAAGTGTTCTATTATGTGGCGAAGACGGGAAGCCTGACACTGGCGGCGGGGGAACTGATGATTTCCCAGCCGGCGGTGAGCCAGTCATTGAAGCAGCTGGAAACAGCACTCGACACGAAACTCTTTGTGCGGGCTTCGCGGGGGATACGGCTGACGGCAGAAGGAGAACTTCTCTACAATTATGTGGCCAAAGGCTGTGAACAGATCGCATTGGGGGAACAGAGATTAAAGCAGATGTTGAATCTGGAACTGGGAGAGATTCACATTGGTGCCAGTGATATGACATTGCAGTTCTATCTGCTTCCCTATCTGGAGCTCTTTCATGAACGTTATCCGGCTATCAAGGTAAATGTCAGCAATGCCCCCACACCGGAGACGCTGGCCAATCTGCGGGAGAATAAGATCGATCTGGGTGTGGTGAGCACACCTTTTGATCAGAGAGAAGACCTGTGCGCTGTACAGGTGCGCGAGATAGAAGATGTGTTTGTGGCGGGCAGAAAGTTCATTCAATACAAGAATCATATGCTGGATTTACAGGAACTGGAGAAGATGCCGATCATCTATCTGGATGGGGCTACCAGCACCAGAAATTATATGGATGCATTTCTCATACAAAACGGCGTGCATATCCAGCCGGAGTTTCAGCTGGCTACCAGTGATATGATCGTACAGTTTGCCCTGCGTAATCTGGGAGTCGGATGTGTGATGCGGGATTTTGCCAGGGAGTATCTGGAAGATGGCAGGCTGTTTGAACTGCGCTTTAACAGGATCATTCCCAAGCGGCATTTCAGCGTGGTGACCAATCCCAGAAATCCTCTTTCTGCGGCGGCAAGAAACCTGATGCAGCTGATGAAGGAGGATTTTGGAGAGGATATGCGGTTTACATAATCTATTGCAGAATAATAGAAAATATATTAATATTAATAGAAATTAATATAAACTGGAAAGCAGGGAGAAATTATGATTACCACAATTATATTTGATATTGGCAATGTACTGGCTGATTTTACCTGGGAGGAGCATTACAGGAGTTTCGGCTATGATGAGGAAACCTTGCTGCGGATTGCAAACGCTACGGTTAAGAATCCGGCATGGAATGAATATGACAGAGGTGTTCTGACGGATGAGGAGATCATGCAGAAGTTTATCGAGAGTGATCCCGGACTGGAAGATATTTTAAGAAAGGTACTGAAGAATAAGAAGACCATGGTGCGCCGCAATGATTATGCGATTCCCTGGATCAAAGAATTACAAAGTAAAGGCTATCGCTGTCTGTACCTGTCTAATTTCTCCAAAGCATCGGAGACAGATTGTGCGGAGGCGCTTGATTTCATTCCCTATATGGATGGGGGCATCCTGTCTTACCGGGAAAAGGTCATTAAACCCATGCCGGAAATTTATCAATTGCTGATTGATCGATACGAACTGGTGCCGGAGGAGTGTGTCTTTCTGGATGATACCGTACATAATCTGGAGGGAGCAGAGAAGTTTGGGATTCATACCATTCATTTCCGGAACCAGGCGCAGGCAATAGAGGAGTTGCGGAAACTTGGCGTTGATGCGTGAGAGGAAGGGTAGAGGACACCCGAATCCAGGCATTGATGTGAGAATGGATGGATATGGGAAAGAGAAAAATGTCGAATGCTGATAAAAGAGTAAAAATTGTGTAGAACTATGACATAATGGCAGAGTTTTGGAAACCAAATGCAATTTTTTGGCAGGTTCGGAATATTATGAGAGGCAGTACGGATGGTGGGAGACCAGTTTGCAAGGACAAGGATTTTATTAGGAGAGGCCGCCATGGAGCGGCTTGCCGGAGCGCGGGTGGCAGTCTTTGGCATCGGCGGCGTGGGCGGTTATGTCTGTGAGGCGCTTGCCAGAAGCGGCGTGGGAGCATTGGATCTGATCGATTCCGATCAGGTGGATATAACCAATTTAAACCGGCAAATAATCGCCACACATGAGACAGTGGGGCGATATAAGACGGAAGTGATGCGGGAGCGGATCCTGTCAATCAACCCGCAGGCCGATGTCCGGGTATATCAGTGTTTTTTCCTGCCAGAAAACGCGGAGCAGTTTCCTTTTGCACAATATGATTATGTGGTGGATGCGGTGGATACGGTGACGGCTAAGATAGAGTTGGTTTTGAAGGCAAAGGCGGAAAATGTCCCTGTTATCAGCAGCATGGGCGCTGGCAATAAGCTGGACGCAGGTGCTTTCAGGGTGGCGGACATTTATGAGACCAAGGTATGTCCCCTGGCCAGAGTCATGCGCAGGGAGTTGAAGAAGCGGCATGTGGAGCACCTGAAGGTGGTGTATTCGGAGGAGGAGCCGATTCAGCCTTTGAAAGAGAGCAGGTATGGGCAGGAGGGCTGCGATTGGATTCAAAGTGGTACTGATGAAGAAATAGGAGAAGAGAAGCGCCGGGCGGTTCCTGGAAGCGTAGCCTTTGTGCCTTCTGTGGCAGGACTGATGATTGCCGGGGAAGTGGTGAAGGATTTAATCTCCGCATAGGAATTGGGAAGGATTTTAAAATTATATCTTACAGATAAAACTGGCATTGTTAAAAATACCAAAACTGGATATTTAACAATGCCATATTTATATTATAATTCTTTTTCAGAAACAGTACTGTGAAAAACACTAAGAGCGTGTGACTGGCAAAAAGGCGCAAGTTGCCGGTCGGCGTATAAATTTCTGAAAAGGAGATTATCATGAGTGAAGACAGGTATACATTAAATAAACAGTTGGCACAGATGTTAAAGGGCGGTGTCATCATGGACGTGACTACACCGGAACAGGCCAGGATTGCGCAGGAGGCAGGAGCCTGTGCGGTCATGGCCCTGGAGCGGATTCCGGCGGATATCCGCGCGGCCGGCGGGGTATCCAGAATGAGCGATCCGAAGATGATCAAGGGAATTCAGGAGGCGGTCTCGATTCCGGTGATGGCCAAGTGCCGGATCGGGCATTTCACGGAGGCTCGGATTTTAGAGGCGATAGAGATAGATTATATTGATGAGAGTGAAGTTCTATCGCCGGCAGATGATGTGTATCATATTGATAAAAAGCAGTTTCAGGTGCCTTTTGTGTGCGGAGCGAAAGACCTGGGGGAGGCACTTAGGAGGATTAATGAGGGCGCATCCATGATTCGCACCAAGGGCGAACCGGGCACCGGAGATGTGGTGCAGGCAGTACGGCATATGCGCAGGATGAACAGTGAGATTGCAAAGATTACTTCCATGAGAGAGGATGAAATGTACGAAGAGGCCAAGCAGCTTGCCGTGCCCTATGAGTTGGTGGTGTATGTGCATGAGCAGGGAAGGCTGCCGGTGGTGAATTTTGCAGCAGGCGGCGTGGCCACTCCTGCGGATGCGGCTTTGATGATGCAGTTGGGAGCGGAAGGCGTCTTTGTGGGATCTGGTATCTTCAAGTCCGGAAATCCGGCGAAACGTGCGGCGGCAATCGTGCAGGCCGTGACAAACTATCAGGACAGCAGACTGCTCGCCGAACTGTCAGAGGATTTGGGAGAAGCGATGGTTGGTATCAACGAACAGGAGATAGAACTCCTGATGGCTGAACGGGGACTGTGATATGGAAAAGGATATAAAGATAGCAGTTCTGGCCGTGCAGGGCGCTTTTGCCGAACAGATGGAGCGAGTCAGCAGACTGGGGGCAGAATGTATCGCACTCAGACAGAAGGCGGATCTTATGCAGGATTTTGACGGGGTGATCCTGCCTGGGGGAGAGAGTACGGTTCAGGGAAAACTCCTTGTGGAATTGGGGATGCTGGAGCCTTTGCGTGACAAGATCAGTAAGGGACTGCCGGTTTTGGGAACCTGTGCTGGTTTGATCCTTCTGGCAGAGGAGATTGGCAATGATGAACATGTCTGGCTGGGAACCCTGCCGGTGCGGGTAAGGCGTAATGCCTACGGCAGACAACTGGGCAGCTTTCATACGGAAGGGATGGTTTGGGGAATCGGCACAGTACCCATGACCTTCATCCGTGCGCCTTATGTGGAAGAAACCGAGCAGGGAGTGGAGATACTGGCCCAGGTTGAAAATAGAATCGTGGCGGTACGCTATAAGAATCAGATGGGGACGGCCTTTCATCCGGAACTGGATGCAGACAACAGAATCCATGAAATGTTTCTTGCGATGTGCGAAAAAGGTTAATCGATATCTTCTTCCTTAACATCGCTATCCGGCTTCAAATTGGTGCCGGTATATGCATCGCTGTGCAGCATATCCAAAGAGGCCATATTATGTTTGTTGCGGTAAATCCCATAGAGCCAGATATAGATCCACAATAAGATGGGCAGGGCAATCGTTGCAAGGAGACAACCAGCAAAAAGCCGCCCAGCATCGCCGAGATCCAGAAAGGCAACTACCAGGGTCACCACATACATGGCGGCCAGCAAAATCACACAGATCAGCGCCGCAATCTGTTTCGGAGTTTTCTTATGAGAATTCCGGCCGGAATTAGAAGATAACTGTTCCATAAAAACCTCTTTTCTTATTGTTTTAAGTTGCATGGACGCAGGTTGCTGAACCTGCGTCCACTATATCATATTTCCAACAGAAAAGAAAGTAACAAGCGGATAAATATCCGTTATGATAAAGACAGTTTCACGAAAGGGGAATCGGAATTGAGGTATTGCACAATAAATATAGTACAGGAGACAGGTATATGGAAAAAATGATGTTGAACGGCAATAACTGGAAGATTAAGACATATATGTCAGCTGCTTGCCTTTGCCCGAAGAACTTCGAGATGCGGTTATATGCATCCCAGCTTTTGCAGGCGGATGCCATCCGCTATGGGATTGAGCATTTCAGAAGAAACCGGGGCAGATGTATGGGCGCTGAATGATATCTGGCCGGTGGCATCCTGGGCGAGCACCGATTTTTTGGACGCTGGAAGGCACTGCATTATGCGGAGAGGAAATTTTGTCAGAGAAACAGGAAGTGACAGTGGAGGAATTATCAGGGCTGTGGATTGAGAAGATGGATTTTTCTGATTACAATGAGTTGGAAGTTTACATAAGTTGTTCCTTTGAGCAGAATGGAGAAGTGGTATCGGAAAATACCAGCTTGTTTACGGCGCCCAAACATTTCCGGGCCAGGATCCTGAACTCACGCTTCGTAGGGAAGGGAATACTTTGATCATAAGTGCACAGACTTATGCCAAGAATGTTTCCATCGAGAGAATTGACGGGAATGTGAAGGAGTTTAAGATGTTGCCGGTGTTTGATATTGCGTGAGGGAAGGATGGATTGAACTTATGCGGTTTGTATCTGAAAAAAGGGTTGTAGCCAAGAGGTTACAGCCTTTTTAGTCATAAAGGGGAAGTTAAATGCGGAAGAAAATATCTGCATGATTGAATAAAATCAAAATTATGTGTTGACAGAGAATAAAAATAAAAGTATTATAAAATTAATTACAAAATAATTTGATTATTTTCAAATATGTTGTAATATAAAATGTGGTGAAGCGTATGAATAATGAGATTTTATTGTCTAATATAAAGGAATTATGTAGAAAAAATAATATAACAGTGACATATTTGGAGAAAGTGATAGGTATGGGGGCTGGAACAATATCCAGATGGAATAAAGCGAGCCCTTCTTTTGATAAAATTGTGTCGATTGCCAGATATTTTAAAATATCGATTGACCAGCTTGCAGGATATTCTGTAGAGCCTGATATTGAAAACAAGCCAGATGAAAAGGTTTTGAAAGTTATTGACTATCTGAAGCAAAGGACTGTTAGAAATGAAGATGGCTATAGTTTCTGGAGAGATTATAAGGAGGATAGGGAAATTGATATGCTGATATCTGAATTACCTTGTATGAGGACAGATGATGAGGATATTAGCAGGCTCTTATATGCATGTGACGGAAAAGTGTACTTCCTTCTCGAAGTAGTTTATTTTTTGAATGGTCATTATGATTATGAAACACAGATTCGTTTATATCTGGCTCCGAAGGATAAAGAACCATATCCAATATTGCAGTGCAGTCAAAAGCAGGCTCTTCAGGAGTTGTATATCACAGCGGCTAAACAGTTGGAAAATCTGCAGATTCAAAGGGAGGCAAAAGCGGAGGTACAAACACAAATAGAGAGAATACTGGAAGAGTATGAGGGTCAAAATGAGTGAAAAACTACTGTATTAAGAATATTGATACAGTAGTTTTTTTATGAAAGTATAATATAAAGTTTTTCGATTGAAATAAGGGGACGAATAGAGAAGTAATGTACATTTCGTGAGCTGTGATAAATATAGTCACAGGTATAAACAGATTGGTTTGTAATATTAAGGTGCAAAAAATTGATTTTAGTTATTTGAAGTATTTACAAAAATTGTAACGCGGTATATAATTGATTAGAATCAAACTATAATTGAAAATTATCATTACCTGGCAGTGTTATTGTCAGTAGGGGAAAAGGAACATACAGATGTATATATATTGATTGTGAAAAATTGGGATCTGATAGAATATGTAATGATGAGAGAGGGGCCTGATTTTTGGTACCTCTTTTTAATTGGTGATGATATGGGGAAAAGAGATAGTAATCAAAATAGAAAAATCGTAAATATTATTAAAGATATGGTAATTATTGTAGCAATTATTATAGCAGTAGTCATATATGTTAGAGAACATATCATGAATTCTAACATATATGAACTTGAAATGAAGGGGCAAGAAAATGAACAGAAGAAAGAGGAATATCAACAAGAAGAAGAGGAAAAGAAAAAGAATCCTCAACTGTCGGCTGTTATTGATAATATAGTCATGCAAGGAGGAGAAAAATATTGGACAATCTGCTTATTAAATGAAAATAGTGAAATAGACATAAAGAATGGAGAATTTGTGGTAGAGTGTTGTATCAGGGAATTGGGTAGAGAATCAAATGTAAATTACTACTTAAAAAATGCAATCTTTGAAGAGCAAGTTGAATACTTAGAGGAACTGGATGGAACTATACTACTTTTAAGGGAGGATTATCAGGAATTCTCGGAAATTGTTAGGGAGGAGTTGCAAAAACAGGGGGTAGAAGTGTCAGAGGAAGTGGAGTTTCAAACTTATTTATTCATTTACTATGATTACACATGTGAAGGGAAAAATTTGAGTGGATATTATGAAGTGGAGATAAAAAGAAACAGATGTGGTGCAGTTGAAGAAATCAGCAATCCGGAAAGTTATTTTGATGTGTGTGTAATAGAGTTATAGAAGATTCTGTATGGACATGTTTAAGGAGGGTTGATAATACATAACGAAAAATATTACAAAAGGAGGACTATAAGTTGTGAATATTATACGGTTTTTTATAATACTTATAGGAATTCTTTGTGTATTGTTGATTATATTGATAGAGATAAAAATTGGTTTTGAAGGGGCAAGAGGAGATAAATGTACAAATAGGAAAAATAAGAAAATATATAACGATAGAAGATATTTATGGGAGAAGGTAAAAAAGATAATTACATATATATTGGTTGTTGATTTGGCACTGAGTGTAATATATATCGGAGTATTTTCAGTGATTAATATGAATAGAATAGGAACAGATTTGACTGAGAAAACTGAAGTAGAAGTAGTGACTATTGATCCAAAGAGCAGTCTTGCACAAGACAATGAAGAAAAAATAGAAAGCTTGTTTGAAAAGGACTTGTATTTTTCATGGTATGAATACAGGGGAGAAAATCCTGAGGAATATTATCGAATGAAAGTAGATGAAATGCTTGAAGGTAAAGAACCTATGTATGATGTGGCAGGAAAAGTTTTAGAAGGGGATCAGAAAGCAGCATATGATTCGTATGTTGACCAAATAGAGGAAATAGATAAAGAAAAAGTGCCGGACGAGCCCCAAAATGCAACTTTAGAGCAGGTGCGGCGAGGGGAGATTAGGCAAGAGGAATTATCATCGTATTTATATGTAGAAGAATATGGTTTGTGGAAAAAAAGATATTTGCTTTGGCCAACAGCAGATAATCTTCAGCAAACAGGGCGCAGTGCGTTAGATGTTCAGACCACTATGATAAAACATCCAGAATATGAAGATAACTGGGATGAAATCATAGAATATGCAGTGTATGGTATACAATCTTATCTTGCTTTGATTTTCTATATATCATCAGATGAATCCAAAGCGGATTGCTGTTATTGGATTGCAAAAACATATTATGATTTGGCACAGAAAATGCCGGATGAATTTGATGGGTATGATGAACATTGCTATTGGATGGCATATACTTTTGCCCAAAAAGGAGTAAGTTATATAAGTATAGATGACCAGAAAGATGATCATAGTCTCGACTTGGTGAAAATCAGGGATAATGCAGATATTGCTTTGAGAAGATAGAAATAGCAGAGAGTCTGATACTGATTTTATGGCATTTCCTGTTTTTATTTCTCTTAATAGCGGAAGCCCCTAAGACTACATTACTTGCAGTCCCAGGGGCTTCCTTAGGGGAGGATAAGTATTTTACTTTCTCTTTCGTAACCATCAAAGGAGGGGGTCCATTGACTATTAAGTAGTATGGACGGCTTTTGCGTGAATATACATGTCAGGCAAAAATATTTTACTTTTTCAGAGAAATGTTATATACTTAGGGGCGTAACAGGTTGTCCTCCTGCGGGATGACCGCATATTATAAGGATAAAAGGTGGTAATAACGATGGCATTATTAAAACAGTGGCGCGATATGGCGTATTCCGAGACAGCAAATAAAGGCGATCTGCAAAGACTCTGGTCTGATTATTTTCAAAAAGAAAAAGAAATATACGCGCAGCTTTTAAAGACGCCCGACAAAGAGGTGAAAGGCACAGTCAAAGAACTGGCGGATAAATATGAAGTGGAACTGATGACCATGGTAGGATTTCTGGACGGTATTAACGACAGCCTGAAGAAACCCAATCCGATCGAGGAGATGGAAGAGGACACCAAAGTAAGTCTCGCGTTTGACAAGGAACTGCTCTATAAGAATATGGTGGCAGCAGGCGCCGACTGGCTCTATGAACTGGAGGAGTGGAACGATATCTTTGATGAGGATACCAGAAAAGCGCTCTACAGGGAGCAGAAGGAATCCACCACAGTCCGTAAGGAAAAAAGAGTTTATCCCAATGATCCCTGTCCTTGCGGCAGCGGCAAAAAATATAAGAAATGCTGTGGTAAAAATGCATAACGAGGAGAAAATAAATATATCCCGGACGAAACAGGCGGTGGAGACTTTCTATGAGGGATATAATTGTGCCCAATCGGTCTTTGCCACGTATGCAGACTGTTTCGGGATGGATCGGGAGACGGCATTTAAAATGTCAAGCGCCATGGGCGCAGGTGTGGGCAGGATGCGGGAAATCTGCGGGGCTGTATCATCCATGGCTCTGCTGGCCGGTCTGAAGGAAGGCAATGCCGATCCGGAGGATGAGGAGGCGAAAGAGCGGATTTATCTGCGGGTACGGCAGATGAGTGAACGGTTCCGGAAAGAGAATGGGAGCATCATCTGCAAAGAACTTCTGGGGATCACAGAGGTGGAGGAGAGTGCGAAACCGCAGCCGCGAACGAAGGAGTATTATGAGTCCAGACCCTGTCCGCATCTGATCGAGTGCGCGGCCAGAATCATCGAAGAAGAACTGTTAAAATAAAAAACTCTTTACTTTTCAGAGAATATGGCATAGAATACGAATAACAGATATGGAATAACACGTTGACGAGAAGAGTAGGATGTGGAAAGCAGCAGAGAGGGGCGCCCCGTGCTGAAAGCGCCTTTGCCGGAATCATTTGAAAACTAACTCCGAGTGGCCCCAATCCGGCCCGTTGGCTTACGTTACAGCCTGATGAGAGGTTCTGGTAAGACGTCCAAGGCGCACAGGGCAAGCGAGGTGGAACCGCGTAATATCGTAACATTACGTCCTCTGCACTATCGAATGGTGGTGCAGGGGATTTTTTGTACTCATAAAAGCGTGGAATGTCCTTTATGTGTATACTGCTTGCACAACTATTGTAACGTTGATATGAGTTTAGCAATTGCCTAAAACGATAGGTCAGAAGAAGGAGGAAGATAATATGAATATGACAGAATTAAAAGAACGAACTACACAGTTAATGGAGGAAAATGTGACATTAAACAAGTTAAATTTCCTCTTGCTTGGAGCGGTGATGTTGTTGGCAGGAATCTGCCTGGGGCTGTTGGCGGCGCCGCTCACCCACGGTATCACGGTGGGCAGTCATAATGGCTGTAACAATGGCAACAATAATGGCAATGACAGCGGAAATAACCATAAAGTTAATCATCAGCAGGATGAAGACTAGAAAGGAAAGGGAATCACATCATGAAAATTACATTAAAAGACGGCTCCTGCAAGGAGTACGCACAGGCGATGAGCATTTATGATATCGCCCTGGATATTTCGGAAGGACTGGCGAGGATGGCCTGTGCCGGTGAGGTGGACGGTAAGGTGGAGGATTTAAGGACAGTCATTGATCAGGATTGTAACCTGAACATTCTTACAGCAAACGATCCGGAAGGTTTAAAGGTGGTCAGACATACGGCGTCCCATGTGTTGGCGGAAGCGGTGAAGCGTCTGTTCCCGGAGGCGAAGGTGACGATTGGGCCGGCCATTGAGGACGGATTTTATTATGACTTTGATGCCCAGCCTTTTTCCAGAGAAGATCTGGATAAGCTGGAAGCGGAGATGAAGAAGATCATCAAGGAAGGCCATAAGCTGGAGCGGTTTACTCTGCCCAGAAACGAGGCTGTCCAGTATATGAAGGAACGCAATGAACCTTACAAGGTGGAACTGATCGAGGATCTGCCGGAGGATGCGGAGATTTCCTTTTACGATCAGGGCGGATTCGTGGATCTGTGTGCGGGACCTCATCTGATGAGCACCAAAAATATCAAAGCCTATAAGTTGATTTCTTCTTCCATGGCCTACTGGAGGGGAGATTCCAACAGGGCACAATTGCAGCGTATTTATGGTACGGCCTTTGCCAAAAAGGAGGAACTGGAAGCACATCTTGCGCATCTGGAGGATATCAAACGCCGCGACCACAATAAGCTGGGACGGGAGATGGAACTGTTTACCACGGTGGATGTGATCGGTCAGGGACTGCCCCTGCTTTTGCCCAAGGGCACTAAGATGGTCATGAAATTACAGCGCTGGATTGAGGATCTGGAGGATAAGGAGTGGGGCTATGTGAGGACGAAGACGCCTCTGATGGCCAAGAGCGATCTGTATAAGATTTCCGGGCACTGGGATCATTATAAGGAAGGTATGTTTGTGCTGGGGGATGAGGAAGTGGATAAGGAAGTCTTTGCCCTTAGGCCCATGACCTGTCCGTTCCAGTATTATTGTTACAAGAACACCCAGCATTCCTACCGCGACCTGCCCATTCGCTATGGGGAGACTTCGACTTTATTCCGTAACGAGGATTCCGGTGAGATGCATGGGCTGACCAGAGTAAGGCAGTTTACAATCTCTGAGGGACATTTGATCGTGCGTCCTGACCAGATGGTGGATGAGTTCAAGGGTTGTATTGCTCTGGCAAAATATGTTATGTCAACCTTGGGGCTGCTGGATGATATTACCTGGCATCTGTCCAAATGGGATCCGGAGAATCCGGAAAAATATATCGGAGAACCGGAAGTCTGGAATGAGACGGAGGCTCATATCCGCAATATCCTGGAGGAATTGGAACTTCCCTTTGTAGAAGATGTGGGTGAAGCGGCTTTCTATGGACCGAAAGTGGATATCAATGCCAGAAATGTTTATGGCAAAGAGGATACCATGATCACCATACAATGGGATGCCCTGCTGGCGGAGCAGTTCGATATGTATTTTATTGATCCAAACGGTGATAAGGTTCGGCCTTATATTATTCATAGGACCTCTCTTGGCTGTTATGAACGTACCCTGGCATGGCTGATTGAGAAGTATGCCGGCAAATTCCCTACCTGGCTGTGTCCGGAACAGGTGCGTGTCCTGCCGATCTCCGAAAAGTACGAAGCGTATGCGGAGGAAGTACGGAAAGAATTGGCCAGGAATGATGTAGACGTGACGGTGGATAATCGTTCTGAGAAGATTGGTTTTAAGATTCGCGAGGCCCGTTTGAATAAGGTGCCCTATATGCTGGTGGTTGGCGCTAATGAGGCGGAGGAAAAGACAGTGTCCGTCAGAAGCCGGTATGCGGGAGATGAGGGCGTGAAACCTCTGGGCGACTTTATAGATCAGATCTGTAAGGAAATCCGGACGAAAGAGATTCGGAAAGAGGAATTCACTGAGGAATGAAAAGTAAGATAAAGTTTTCCGGTAAGGATGCATTTGGTTTACTCCTGATCGGTATCAGTGTCCTGATGCTCGGAAAGAGTGCGGCACTTTGCTTTAGTAATGATATCTGGTATGATGAACTGTTTACCGTGGGAATGATCGAACATTCCTACGGTGAACTGATTCGCTTTACAGCGGCAGATGTCCATCCGCCGTTGTATTATTGTGTGACGAAATTTTTTGCAGATTTATGTAAACTTATAATGCCGGGGGCAGGTACTGTTGTTCCTGCCAAAATCGTGTCGGTACTGCCTTATTTTATCCTGCTCCTTTACAGTGTGACATTTCTCCGGAAGAGATTCAGTATTTTTACAGGCGGTCTGTTTCTGTTCTGTGTCATTTCCATGCCGCAGTTGGCCGCTTACACGGTAGAAGTGCGGATGTACGGCTGGGCGCTGTTATTTGTGACGGCGGCATTTTTCCATGCCTATGGGTGTGTGGAAGCGGGCAGTCCGCTTATGGAAGAGTCGGGCACAGCAGGCTTGTTTATGGAAGATGCAGGCACGGCAGAGGGTCTGTCGGCGGAAGATGTGCCAAGGCCAGACAGGGAGGACAGACACGGAAGGAAGCGCTGGTTACATGGTACGGCATTGGTTCTGTATGGGTTGGCGGCGGCTTATACCCAGTATTTTGCCTGTGTGGCAGTGATGATGGTCTATCTGTATGTGCTGGCGGCTTTTTTGGTTCAGGATAAGCGGCGGGTCAAAGAGTGGTTTTTGTATGTGGCCGTTTCGATTGTGGGATATATTCCCTGGCTTTTTGCATTGATGGGACAGATATCGGCGGTCAGGGAGAACTACTGGATCTTGCCATTGACCTGGCGGTCTATAGGGGGCTGCGTCAAATTTTTGATGAAACCGGCTTTTACTAGTGAAGCGATAAATGTCATTCTGGCAGTGGTGATATTTGCAGGGTATGTGCTGGTGGTGGGCGGCTGTTTCGTTTGCCATGTAAAAACAGGCCGCATAAAATCCGATTATTCGACAAAAGTATACTATAATGGAAGAGTTTTATTCCCCTTTGCAGGACTTTTTGTGCTGATAGGACTAGTAGGTTTTGGATTTGTTGCATCGATTCTGATTCGTCCCGTGTTTGTATACCGTTATATGATTCCGGCGGCAGGCTGTTTTTGGCTGTGTTTTGCAATCTGTCTGGATGAAATGTTATGTAAACTGCATTCTGGCTCTGTATTAAGGCAGGCAAACATCGGTCTTCTGCAATCGAATAAAATAATCGTTATGCTTCGGGGGCTGCTTTTAGCTTTTACCGTTCTGCTCATCGTGGTCGGCCTGCGTGATTACCGGGCTTTTCTGGGGGAAGAGGAATACAAGATCCTGCTCATGAAAGACACGGAAGAAGCGTTGGCGCAGATCGGGCCGGAAGATATCGTCATTTACAATTTTGACCAGGTGCAGGCTGTTACTTCCTATTATTTAGAGAAGGAGACTAGGCGTTATCTGTGGAATGGCCGGGCAGAAAGCCTGATCCAGGAGATTATCGGTCCCTGTGAGACAGTGGAGGAGACGGAGGCCATCAAAGACTGGCTGCTACAGGGTCAGGAGGAACAGAAAACCGGGCGCCGCGTCTGGTTTATCGGCAGTTTCAACAGCAGGGAAGAGATTGCAGCACAGTGGCGAAAAGAAGGACTTGTGGTGGAAGAAAAGGGCAGTTATCTGTTGGAGCGGTACTGGTTTAATCTTTATGAAATTCGACTGGCAGATTCATAAATAATGTCAGACAAAGCATAGAATCCTGTTTCATGTCCATACTAACATATGACATAGAAAATACTGCGCAGGCAGACAAATGAAACAGGAGGTTATTATGGCGGAATTAAAATGTGGTGTGGAAAACTGTACCTATAATCAGGATGACTATTGTTGTAAGGGAGATATCATGGTGGCAGGCAGTCATGCGGATACCTGTGACGGGACATGCTGTGAGAGTTTTGCACAGAGACGTGACGATGCGTATGTCAGTTCCCTGAATCATCCCTGCCGGACGATCAGCATTGACTGTGAAGCTGTCAAATGTGTGTATAATTCTAATTATAAGTGCCATGCGGAGCATGTGGATATCAGGGGCTGCGGTGCCTGTGACTGCAAAGAGACGCAGTGTGCGACTTTCCGCGAATCATAAATCAAATGGGTGCGGGCAGCGAACAGGAATTGTGAGTTGCCCGCAACATGATTTATGTGGTAAAATTGAAAGGATTGTGAAACAAGTACGGATCTTTAGATAAAAGCAAGAAAGGTGCAGACAGTAAAAATGAATATCAGAAAAACAGCTGCGTTGTTCCTGCTGCTGGGGATGCTTGGTATGATGTCCGGCTGCGGGGAGGAGGAAGCGGTACATACAACTGCTGCTACAGGAACGGATCAGACGGAAGAAAGTGCGGAATCATCGGAACCTGCTGTGACAGAAGAGACAAGTGAAGAGACGGAATCCGGAGATGCGGTCAATTCAGAACAAGACAGTGAACCGCCAGTGGAAGAACTGACAATCGAGGAGCCGCTTAAAAGCCAGCTGACGGCGGAACTTCTGGAAGAAAATGAACTGGATGCTTCTGTGGTGGAGAATACCCGTGTGACCAAAGGATGTACCTTTGATTTGCCGGAGGGGTTTGAGGCAGCGGAGGATGTGGAGGGTATGTATGTGACTGGCCGTTATCCCATTGACGCCTCCAGTATATATTATGTGCAGATGGATCAGGATATGGCACTGCAATTGATGACTGAGGAATCCTTTAAGGAACACACACAGGATACCTTCAGGGAACTGTACGGGGAAGTGGTGGAGCTGGTGGTGGACAGCTTTGAGCAGATGGAAATGCAGGGATATCCTGCCTTTAAGATTCTGTGCCATTATCAGGTGGAAGACGTCAAAGTCACACAGCTTGCGTATATTATCAATGCCGATAAAAGCTATGTGATCACGTACTCCCAGACCAGCGATTACGACCGGATGGAGGAGTATGAGGCAAGTGCCGATACCATTCGGGTTGCGTATTGAATGATGAGAACGATGAAAACCTTATAAAAAGGATATCTTTAGAGAAAACGAAA
Source organism: uncultured Lachnospiraceae bacterium (assembly GCA_946566685.1). Classification (GTDB taxonomy): domain Bacteria; phylum Bacillota; class Clostridia; order Lachnospirales; family Lachnospiraceae; genus UBA3282. The sequence continues at coordinate 15,969 of CAMNXA010000027.1, read as the reverse complement.
AAACGTTTGTTCAAAATTCTCCTTGCGTTTTTCTGAGGTGTGTGATAAAGTGAAGACATGAAATCTTTTCTCGCACAATTATTTCTAAATTCAGATGTGCGATACACCGATGCTTCGGTGTCCGGCTTTTCGCCAGAGATTCATGACACTAACAAGGAAAGGGCGGGAAGCGATATGTTCCGCCTGCACACGCCAAAGGAGGACAAAAACATGGTAGACAAGGAAATGCTCTCGGCAATCTCAGAGTTGCTGGAAGAGAAATTGGAACAAAAACTGGAACAAAAACTGGAAGAGAAGCTAGACCAGAAGCTGGAGGAGAAACTAGATCAGAAACTAGACCAGAAGCTGGATCAAAAACTACAGCCCGTTTATGACAGACTGGACAGATTAGAATCAGATATGAAATATGTCAGAGTAGTACAGCTGGAAAACAATGTGATTCCGCGTCTCAATACCATAGAGGCATGCTATTTGGATACGGCGAAGAGATATATGGAACGAACAGAGCAGATGGATGTCATGAGTGCGGATATTCAGGTCTTGCAGAGTGTTGTCTTAGACCATAGTCAGAAATTGAGCAGGATATCCGTTTAGGAAGAAATTTTCAAATTGTATTGACACAACCGATATCCTATGCTACACTAACAAATGTGTGAAAGCACAGAACAACCAAGCAGAGTATTTACTCTCACCTTGCAACGATTGAGTTCGCAAGCGTTCATAGCTTAAACTCCACAGTCTTTGTGAGGCGTATGGGAGTTGATTTCAAGCGTTTATGATTGGTGGATAGCTGTGCTGTCCACCTTTTAAATTTTTATATTCTTATGGAGGGTAAAACGATTAGCGACTTATTTATCAACGAACAGATCAGAGACAAAGAAGTACGAGTGATCGGCGCAGATGGGGAACAGCTTGGCGTCATGCCGACAAGAGAAGCTTTAAGACTTGCAGAGGAGGCAGGGGTGGATCTGGTGAAGATTGCACCGACAGCAAAGCCGCCTGTCTGTAAAATTGTGGATTACGGCAAGTTCAAATATGAACAGACAAGAAGAGAAAAGGAAGCTAAGAAGAAACAGAAGATTGTTGAGATCAAGGAGATCCGGTTATCTCCCAATATTGATACCAACGATTTAAATACCAAGGTAAATGCTGCCCGTAAGTTTATCAGCAAGGGAGACCGGGTAAAGGTGACGCTGCGTTTCCGTGGCCGTGAGATGGCGCATATGAATACGAGCAAGCATATCCTGGATGATTTTGCGCAGGCGCTTTCTGACATTGCGGTGATGGATAAGGTGCCGAAGGTGGAAGGCCGGAGCATGACCATGTTTTTAGCTGAGAAGCGATAATCGCTCCAGTTAAGATAAATGATATCTGGAATCGATATCTCATCACATTAAAAATACAGGAGGAATTTTGAAATGCCGAAAATGAAAACAAGCAGATCAGCTGCGAAACGTTTTAAAGTGACTGGAACAGGTAAATTAAAGAGAAATAAAGCGTACAAGCGCCATATCTTGACCAAGAAAACGACCAAGAACAAGAGAAATCTCAGAAAGCCTGCGATAACAGACAAGACGAATGTTAAGAATATGAAGAAAATCTTACCTTATGTCTAAGTCGCCCGGTATGTGGACAGGCAGGATGTAGTAAGAGAATTGTGAATTTAGGAGGAAAAAGACATGGCAAGAGTAAAAGGCGGTATGAACGCCAAAAAGAAACATAACAGAGTATTAAAACTTGCGAAGGGTTACAGAGGCGCAAGATCAAAACAGTATAGAGTGGCAAAGCAGTCTGTCATGAGAGCATTGGCATCATCTTATGCCGGCAGAAAAGAGAGAAAGCGTCAGTTCAGACAGCTGTGGATCGCACGTATCAATGCGGCAGCCAGGATGAATGGTCTGTCTTACAGCAGATTTATGTTTGGCTTAAAAAATGCAGGCGTTGATATGAACAGAAAGATGCTTGCAGAGATGGCAGTTAACGATGCGGCAGGATTTACATCTCTGGCAGAACTTGCAAAGGCGAACTTAAACTAGTTTTCCAATTTCGAATAAGCAGAGAAATTTTCCATATAATAAAAATACAGGACATGGTGACAAGCTGTGTCCTGTATTTCTATTAACATAAGGATATCTGGCACAGGTGAAGTTCGGCTGTTGAGATGAGACAGACAGCAGAACGGTATTTTGCAGCTGTGGCCGGTATATTAATCAGGGGGTACGAGATGGGCGTATTATCAGGCATAGAACCAAAGAATGTGTTTGGCTATTTTGAGAAAATCTGTCAGATACCGCACGGGTCCGGGAACGTGGCGGCAATCAGCGATTATCTGCGGCAGTTTGCGAAGGAGAGAGAGCTGTTCTGTATTCAGGACAAGCTTAAAAATATCATCATCATCAAAGAGGCATCTGCCGGATATGAGGAGGAAGAACCCTATATTTTGCAGGGACATATGGATATGGTGGCGGTGAAAGAACCGGATTGTGATATCGATATGGCCAAAGAAGGATTGCGGCTTGGAACAGCAGACGGCAGTATCTATGCGGAGGGGACAAGCCTTGGCGGAGACGATGGGATTGCGGTAGCCTACTGCCTTGCCCTTCTGGATGCGCAGGATATTGCCCTGCCTCGGTTGGAAGTGATCCTGACGGTGGATGAGGAGACTGGGATGGAAGGAGCCACGGGCATCGACCTGTCCATGCTGCGTGGCCGGCGCATGATCAATCTGGATCAGGAGGAAGAGGGTATCTTTATTACCAGCTGTGCCGGTGGAGCCCGCGTGGATGTGGTAATCCCGGTGGAGAAGGAACAGAGCGGTATCCGGCCTGACGATATGCATTTGATGGAGATTCAGGTGACGGGCCTGCTGGGCGGACATTCTGGTATGGAAATTAATAAGGGCAGGGGGAATGCCAACTGTCTCCTGGGAGAAATACTGCGGGCTGTCGGGGAACATATGCCGCTTAGGCTTGTGCGCATGCAGGGGGGCGTGGCGGACAATGCCATTGCGAAGGAATCTATGGCAGTTGTGGCCGTGAAAGCAGGAGAAGAGAAAGAACTGGAAGCGATAGTGAAAGAACAGGAGGGCTGCATCCGGCAGTCTTTGCAGGAAGGGGATCCTGGGGTGAAAGTAGTATGTCATACATTGCCGGGAGAAGAGGCCTTTTATACACCGGAAAGTGTCCGCCGTGCCCTTGATTGCCTGGGGAAACTTCCAAATGGAGTGATCGCTATGAGCAAAGATGTGGAAGGGCTGGTGGAGACATCTTTGAATCTGGGTATCCTGGCATTGTCAGAGGAAGGGCTGCGGTTACAGTATGCAGTCAGAAGTTCGGTTGACTGTGAGAAAGAGGCTCTTTGCAGACAGATGACAGAAATTGCACAGAAGGCGGGGGCACAGATATCCATTCGCGGCCGTTATCCGGGATGGGCCTATCGCAAAGAGTCACCGCTTCGGGATAAGATGGTGCGGATATATGAGAATATGTATGGGCATAAGCCGATGCTGGAGGCAATACATGCGGGCCTGGAATGCGGCATCCTATCTGGTAAGATAGAGGGGCTTGATTGTGTCTGTATCGGCCCGGATCTTTATGATGTACACACGACTGAGGAGCAGATGGATATCGCCTCCGTGGGACGTGTCTGGGAGTATCTGTTGGCGGTGCTGACACAGAAAGCATGAAATTTGTCGACAAATGTTGACATCTTCGTCATAACATCGTAGAGTAATATTGGTATGGACAAACGGTATTCCGGGAGAGAGCCAGGGGTGGAGATATGCAGGGATATGAACTTCGTGCGCAGTATTATGAGACGGATCAGATGGGGATCATCCATCACTCCAATTACATCCGCTGGTTTGAATCTGCAAGGATCTGGTATATGCACCAGGTGGGTGTAGATTACCGCCAGATGGAAGAAATGGGAATTGTAAGTCCCGTGCTGGAAGTCTCCTGCACTTACAAGTCGATGGTACGTTTCGATGATGTGGTGGAGATCGTGCCTAAGATTGAAAAGTACAATGGGATCAGGATGGAACTGTCTTATCAGATTTTGGACCGGCAGACCGGAGAAGTGAGGACCACCGGGAGGAGCAGTCATTGTTTCCTTGACAGGGCAGGACGGCCGTGTTCCCTTAAGAAGGCCTGTCCGGCTTTTCATGAGGCTTTTCAGAAGGCCGTAGAAACTTGCTAATTGGGGTTAGACTGTTTATTAGAATGATTAATCAGGGTGAAGAACGGAAATGAAGGATGCATTGACAGGGTTAGACCGTTATGAGGTTTTTCTGGAGAATTTGCAAAAAGAATTAGATCAGATAGGTGATGACGATATTATAGTCATCTATACGGATATCAAGCACTTCAAATATATTAATGATACTTATGGCTATAAGGTGGGCAATGCGCTCCTGAAGGAGTTTGTAGCGGAGTTTACCAATAATAATAGGCTGCTTATCGGTGCGGCCAGGGTCTATTCGGATAATTTTGTGGCGGCGAACCGTATTGCACCGGGCGGATATACCAACGAGGGATTTCGGAATATGATCCGCAGTCGGAATCAGGGATGGGAGGCTAAATTCCGGGAGAAGTATTTAAACAGCCGTCTGCAATTCTGCACAGGGATCAGCATTGTCAATAAGGACAGCAGAAGCCTTGATGCGGAGACGGTGGTATCCAATGCCAATCTGGCCAGAAAAGTGGCCAAGGAGATGGAAGATGATTGCTGCGTCCTTTTTGACCAGAGCATGATGGAAGGGATCAAGCGTGAGGTGGAGATCACATCCAGTATTCCCAAAGCGCTGGCAAACAGAGAATTTAAAGTGTTTTTTCAGCCCAAGATTGAGACGGAGACACTTCAGCTGATGGGGGCAGAGGCATTGGTGCGCTGGCAGAAGCCGGATGGCAGTTTTGTTTATCCGGATGAATTTATCCCTTTGATTGAGAGAAGCGGACAGATTGTTGATGTGGATTACTATGTGTATAGGGAAGTATTCCGTTTTATTGCAGATCGGATAAAGGAAGGGAAAAAGGTAGTCCCGATCTCGCTGAATGTATCCCGTGTGCATTTAAATAAGATGCATATTTTGGAATATGTGAAGGAACTGTTTCAGGAGTATCAGATTCCCTATTCGATGGTGGAATTTGAGTTGACGGAGAGTATTTATCTGGATAATACCGAGCAGGCGCTGAAATTGATAAAAGGTTTACATAATCTTGGAACCAAAGTGTCGATGGATGATTTCGGCTCCGGCTATTCTTCTTTGAATCTGCTCAGCAAACTGCCGATCGATATTATCAAACTGGATAAGGTATTTCTAAAAGAGGGGGATTTGCAAGAGAGTGATAAGATTATCATTTCCTGTGTAGTTGATATGGCTAAGAAATTGCAGATCATGTCTTTGTGTGAAGGCGTGGAGACGGTAGAGCAGAGCAACTACCTCAAAGAAGTGGGATGCCAGGCACAGCAGGGATTCTATTTTTCCAGACCGATCCCGCAGGAAGTGTTTGAGAAGTTTATCGATGAAAAGTTATAAATAGGGCTTGCATTTTCAATGGGAATTAGTTATAATAGTAAAGGTTTTTCGGGGTGTGGCTCAGGTGGTAGAGCGCTACTTTAGGGAAGTAGAGGCCGCAAGTTCAAGTCTTGTCACTCCGAGTCGGATAAACCATAAGAAACCTGATAGATACCAGAGATTTGGTATCTATCGGGCTTCTTTCGTCTCAGGGTATTTCTTTCAGGGAATGGAGTCCCTTTGGTGCAGGAGGAGAGGAGTATGATAGATAAGGAAAATTTTCATCCGCTCAACTATATTAAAAAGGAAGAGTATTCCGGCAGTATGGAAGGAATGCGTTATCTTCTCAAGAAAGTAAAGAGCAGCGAAGAAGATGTGATTCGGGTGACAGTCTGGCCGGAACCGTTGGGATTTGCCCGCACGCCGGAGGAACAAAAGACGTCCACGGAGGTGCCGCTCACAAAAGAGGGTGTGGAGCAGGCGGCGGACTGGCTGAATGAACAGTATGAGACGAGAAAGGAATACTGGCTGGAGAATCAAAAGCGTGCATGGACGGAAGTTATGTAATTTTCCACAAGATTTACATAAATATTTGGTTATATTGTGGAAAATGTAGAAAAATCTTGCAATATGTACATTATTTGGGATATAATGAAAAAAATAAGTTGACATAAAGCTATTACAGAAATGAAAGACTAGTTGTTTGGAGGTGGCGATATGGCAGCGCTGAATTTGAACGCATTGTTTTTTAATCATGAGATATCTTTTTGTAAAGTCTATAATGTGGAGAGCAAGGATCAGGTGGAGAAGCTTTTTGTGTCCAACCGCATCTCTTTTTTTGTGGAATGGCAGGAACAGCGGCTGTGGGAACGTTTCTTTGGCAATGTCAGCGGCAGGAATGTCTTTACGATACATATTAACGAGGCGGATACCAATTTGGCCAGGAATCTGGTGGAAGGGATGGACAGTGTGCAGATCGCTTCGGCATAAGGATATTGCACTTGGTTTTGGAGTAAGTATAGAAGGATTATTTGTCTTAAGTGGATTTTATGTGATACAATGACTCTGGGAAACTTCTCAGAGTTTTTGCTTTATTGGAATTCCACTGGTTATCTGAGAACGTGAAGCGGTCTTCGAAAGATATTTTGCGATGCAAATTTACTTTTCGATAGAGGATACGGAGATAGGAGCATTCATGAAGGACTATAAAAAGCAGAATCAAAAAAACAGTCGGTGCGAGGTATCCAGGAAATGCGGCGGCTGTCAGAATATTGATGTGCCCTATAAGGAGCAGCTTGCTAAGAAGCAGCGGAGGGTGGGAGGTCTGTTAAAAGGATTTGGCAAAGTGAGGCCCATCATCGGAATGGATCAGCCGCTGCATTATCGCAACAAGGTTCATGCTGTCTTTGATTTTCAGAAGGGCAGAGGCATTGTATCGGGGATTTATCAGGAGAGGACCCACAATGTGATACCGGTGGATGGGTGTCTGTTAGAGGATGAAAAGGCGGATCAGATCATTCTGTCCATCCGCAGCCTGGCGAAGTCTTTTAAGATTAAGACCTATGATGAGGATACCGGATATGGGCTTCTTAGGCATGTGCTCGTGCGGGTGGGACATGCTACGGGGCAGATTATGGTGGTTCTGGTATTGGGATCGCCCATTTTTCCTTCCAAAAAGAATTTTGTTTCTGAGTTATGTAAACTTCATCCGGAGATAACCACCATTGTTGTCAATGTTAACAACAGACGTACCAGCATGGTGTTAGGAGATAAGGAGCAGGTCATTTATGGAAAAGGCTATATAGAGGACATACTCTGCGGCAGGACATTTAAGATATCGCCCAAGTCCTTTTATCAGGTCAACGCAGTGCAGACGGAGATCCTCTATCAAAAAGCGGTGGAATATGCCAGACTGACCGGGAAAGAGACGGTGGTGGATGCCTACTGCGGGATTGGCACCATAGCGCTGACAGCGGCCGGGCAGGCGGGAAAGGTCATCGGGGTGGAACTTAACAGAGATGCGGTGCGGGACGCTGTTGCTAATGCCAGGGTTAACCAGGTGAAAAATGTGGACTTTTATCAGAATGATGCAGGCAGATTTATGAGACAGCTTGCGGAGGCACAGGAGAAAGTGGATGTGGTCTTTCTGGATCCGCCCAGGAGCGGCAGTACGGAAGAGTTTATGGACGCGCTGCTCTGTCTGCGGCCTGCCAGGGTGGTCTATATTTCCTGCAATCCGGAAACGCTGGCGAGAGACTTGGGGTATCTGACCAGCAAGAAACAATACCGGGTGGAAGAGATCACGCCGGTAGATATGTTTCCTTTTACAGACAATATAGAAGTCTGTGCAGCATTGTCCGGACGCAAATAGGAACAGTAAAATACTCATCCCTTTTTCTGCTTCTTTTCAAGATACATATTTCTGTCTGATTCGGCAATATATTTGTGGAAGCTGTCTGCATTGCTGTTCATGACAGACACGCCAAATGAGACGCTTAACTGCTGATTTTCTATGAGGAATAGTTTCTCCTTCTCTTTCAGCTGTTCTACGAGCGATAGTGCTGTCTCCTCTGAAGTAGACGGCAGGAGAACAACAAACTCATCCCCGCCCATGCGGAACAAGATGCGATCTTCTGGCAGGACCATTTTAAAAAGGCTTACGGTAGCTTTGATATATTCATCTCCCGCAAGGTGTCCATATGTATCGTTTATTTCTTTGAGCCCATCACAATCGGCAGAGATAATGGCGATTGGATAGCAGGTATCATTGTGTGTTTTGATAAATTCATCCAGAAACGCCCTGTTATAAAGACCTGTCAGTTCATCGGTGATTGCCTGCTGCCGGAGTTTCTTTTTCAGCAATTCATACTCTGTCACGTTATTGATCAGGCCAATGATACCGGTAACAGCGCCCTCTTCATTAAAGAGAGGCTGTTTTATGATCTGGAAAAATTCCTGGATCCCGTTCTCATTGATCTCAATCGTGTAGGTTGCGCCCTCTCCGGTAGCAATGATTTCCATATCTTTTTTATGCGCTTCTATAGCGTTTTGCTTATCCTTGCGTACTTCAGGATCGATTTTCCCCCGGATTGACCAATTTGGGTCATCTGATTTTTTTAGATGATGCCAATACTTTGTCGCGAAAATATAGCGGCACTCATTATCCTTGAGAAAAATATTGGACGGCAGTCGTTTGAGTATCTTTTCGATTCCGTAGAAGGTCATGGAATCTGTAAAGGAAATTGCATTTGCAATCCTGTTTTTAATAATATGGCTGATATAGGGTCTGGAAATGCAATCGATAACACCGGATCCGAGACATGCAAATCTGTCATCAGGGCCATCGTCATCGGCGAAAATAAGAATTGGTATGGAAATAAGGGATTTGCTGGCTTTTACAAATTGAACAGCCTTATGAACATCTTCCTGTAAGTCAGCATTGATCAGGAGAGCGTGGATATCTATGTGATTGTCTTTCAGGATATCGCTTGCGTCATCCATATTCTTTACAATTGTTATATGGTATTCGTCACCAAGAATCTGGCAGAGTTCTTCACATGATTGGTTGTTATCTATAAAAAGCAGATTTTTCTTCACTGTTGTATGATCCATTCCGTATCTCCTTTCAGATGAACCGGATTATGATGGGACTTTCTATGGATATGCACCTATTATACAGCAATACAGAAAAAAAGTATATGAATTTATCGGAGAAACAAAAATGAAACAACAAAAAAGAAGCGGATGGTCAACCAACCCGCTTCTTTTTTATTATAAGAAATCTTTTTGTTATTTGATCAATTCAAACTGTTTCACAAGCTGATCTAACATGGTAGCCTGAGCGGACAACTCTTCGCTGGTTGCAGAAGCCTCCTCGGCAGTTGCGGCATTGCTCTCCACTACGCTGGATATCTGATTGACACCAATCTCGGCCTGACGCATTGCCTCGGACTGTTCTTCCATCATATCTTTCAGATTTCTGGAGAAATCGGCAATCTGCTTGATGCCATCCACAACGGATTCAATCGAACTTGCAGCCTGGCTTGCCACGGTGTTTCCTTTGGTAACTTCACGGATGGATGCTTCGATCAGATCTCTGGTGTCTACGGCAGCTTTAGCGCTCTGATCTGCCAGTTCTCTGATCTGGTTAGCTACCACTGCGAAGCCGCGTCCGGATTCTCCTGCACGGGCAGCTTCGATGGAAGCGTTCAGGGAAAGCAGATTCGTCTGATCGGCAATGGATTCAATTTCAGAAATAATGTCTCCGATCTTGGTGGAGGATTCGTTGATCCGTTCCATAGCATTCATCATGGTATTCATCTGCTGACGGCTTGCATCGGCCTCATCCGCATATTTCTGCGCTTTATCATAAGTTTCTTCTGCGCTTTCAGCACCTGATTCCATATTGGTAGTGATGCCGGAAATGGCGGCATGGAGTTCAGCCACTGCATTGGCCTGATCTGTAGCGCCCTCTGCAAGAGACTGTGAAGCTGTAGCCAGTTCCTCGGAACCGGCGGATACCTGATTAGCGGCATCACCGATGGACAACAGCGTTTCAGTCATCTGGTCTCTCAGACCGCGCATAGAGTCATACAGCTTCTGAAAATCTCCCGTATAACGCTCTGCGGCTTTCGATCTGACGGTATAGTTTCCACCTGCCATCTCACCAAGGACCTCACCGATATCCAGAATGATGGCATCAAGGTTGTCAGCCATTTCTCTGGCGTCAGTTCCCATATCCTCCACTTCATCTCCAGTTTCAATCTGCGGAAACGGAGTAGACAGATCTCCGGCTGCAAATGTTTCAAGACGTTCCCCAAGCATTCTTAAAGGTTCAGAAATCCTTTTTGCAATCTTTCTGCCGATTTTCGTAGATAATACCATGGCAAAAGCAATTAGGGCCAGAATGGCAACCACAAGAATATACTGAATGATCGTCAGGGCTGTGGCAAGACTGTTACCCTGCTCAACCTTTACATCCAAAAGCTCTTCCAGTTTATCATAAATGCTGCTGTAGGCACCGGATAATTCACTGAGTGCAAGATTCTGTGCCTGTACACACTGTTCCCGGTCTGTTGTTGCGCCAAGCTGCATGATCTTTGCATCCAGCGCCCAGTAAGCATCCAGTTCGGACTTGATGGCATCATAAGTTGTGCGGCCATCCTCGGAGACAACGGTTTTCTCGACCTGTGCAAAATATTCATTGAATAGAGCGATAGCTTCCTCATGCTGTTTTACGACAGTATCGATGGCAGACTGGTCATCATATCCGATGGCGGCCCGAAGCGAAGACCGTATATCAGCGAATTCAAACATAGCTTTTCCGATATCTCCCTGCGCAAATCCAAAGTTATGTAATGCATAGGAATACCGGGCGGATATGACGATCATGGCAATTACGCCAAGCACTGCCGCCGCGGCTATGATAGTGGATACCCTGAAGATAGAACGTGTCAGTTTCTTTTCAATACTTTCCCTGGTTTCAGTTTTGTTTTGATTGGTTTGCATACCTTTTTCCTTGCTCATTACCTGATGATCCCCCTTAAATTATATATACCTATGTAAATGTGAATGCCAAAGCAGCGGACAAAGTATTGCGCGACTTCAAGTGTTACCTGCAACAGCAATGTGCTGCTATTGACTTATTGTTTTTCATTATACTTCTTTTTGCCGAAAATTCAATACTTTTGCGAAATAAAAGGGGAAACTGGTCATTCCATTTACAGATGGTTAATTATAGAATGCACAATAAACAGTCACTCGATTAATGTAAAGACAACAAGACTAAGCGGGCGATATGCTTGACAAGAAATGGATGATAGGATAAAGTAGCCATAGAAAGCATTATGGAAATTGAAGGAATTGAAGATTGAGATGATAAAACGACAGGAGAAATTGACGACTATGAAACGAGAAACTTTTCAATCCCGTCTGGGATTTTTGCTGGTGAGCGCCGGCTGCGCGATCGGTATAGGCAATGTATGGAGATTCCCCTATGTGGTGGGAGAGAATGGCGGCGGTTTCTTTGTGCTGTTTTATCTGTTGTTTTTGCTCTGTATGGGTGTGCCGGTATTGACCATGGAGTTTGCCGTGGGACGTGCCAGCAGGAAGAGTGCGGTGCTTGCTTATAAGGCATTGGAAAAGCCGGGCAGCAAATGGCATATCCACGGGTGGTTCTGTATGATTGGCTGCTGTCTTTTGATGATGTATTACACAACAGTCTCAGGCTGGATGGTGGGATATTTCTTCAAATTCCTTACGGGAACATTCCAATCCGGTATGGACGTTGCGTTAGTGGGTGATGTCTTTGCCACATTATTAGCCTCTCCCATTGAGATGGGCGGCTGGATGCTTGCTGTGGTGGTGCTGGGATTTCTGGTGTGTAGTTTTGGTCTGCAAAAAGGATTGGAGCGGATCAGCAAGTATATGATGGCAGCACTTCTTGTTCTGATTCTTGTGCTGGGCGTACACAGCCTTATGCTGCCGGGGGCAGGAGAAGGTCTTTCCTTCTATCTGATGCCCAGTGTGGCGAATGTGGCCAAACGGGGACTTGGCACTGTGATTGCAGAAGCGATGAATCAGGCGTTTTTTACACTGAGCCTTGGCGTGGGAGCCATGGAGATTTTCGGCAGTTATATGAATAAGGATAATACGCTGGCGGGGGAGGCCGTGCGGATCTGCGGGCTGGATACCTTTGTGGCGTTTATGTCAGGACTGATCATCTTCCCGGCCTGTTTCTCCTTTGGGGTAAAACCCGATGCCGGGCCGTCCCTTATTTTCGTGACACTGCCCAATGTGTTTGTCAATATGTCCGGCGGGCGGTTATGGGGCACATTATTTTTCCTGTTCATGACTTTTGCCAGTTTTTCCACAGTGCTTGCGGTGTTTGAGAACCTGCTTTCTTTCTGCATTGATACCTTTGGCTGGAAACGGAAGAAGGCGGCACTGATCAATGGTATATTTATTGCCGTGGCAAGTCTGCCCTGCGTGTTGGGGTATAATGTGTGGAGTGCAGTACATATCATAGGAGGCAGGGATGTGCTTGACAGCGAGGATTTCCTGGTCAGTAACCTTCTTCTGCCGATTGGCTCCCTGGTGTATCTGTTGTTCTGTGTTACCCGTTGGGGCTGGGGCTTTGACAAGTACTTTGAGGAAGCCAATGCGGGCAATGGCATTAAGTTGAAAAAATGGCTGAAACCGTATTTCCAGGTGGTACTGCCGGTATTGATACTCATTCTTTTGATACAGGGATTAATTTAAAAATTTCTGCAAAAGGGTTTAGGTGAATCCTAAAACAGGATATGGATGCAGGTTATAGGACAGGGAGGCAGGATATGACCAATACAAACAGCACGAAACTGGCGCTGGAAGCATCACTTAAAAAACTTCTTGGAACGAAAACACTGGATAAGATTACGATCAACGATCTCACAGCAGACTGCGGTATCAGCAGGATGGCATTTTACTATCATTTCAGGGATATCTATGATCTGGTGGAATGGATCTGTGTAGAGGACGGTACGAAAGCATTGCAGGGTAAAAAGACATACGATACCTGGCAGGAGGGCATGTGCCAGGTCTTTGAGGCGGTCATGGAGAATAAGGCTTTTATTCAGAATGTGTACCGCAGTATCAGCAGGGAAAAGATTGAAAGCTATCTCTATAAACTCACCTACAGCCTGTTGGCGGATGTGGTGGAGGAAAAATGTGCGGGTCGTTCCCTGGCCCAGGAGAACAAAGCTTTTATAGCAGAGTTTTATAAATATGGGTTTGTGGGCATCATGCTGGACTGGATCGGGCGCGGTATGAAGCAGGACTATGTGGAAATCGTGGATAAAATAAGCGTCATGCTGCACGGAAATATTGCCCAGTCGATCCATAATTTTGAAGAAAATTAGGCGTTTTCAAGGGAATTGATTTGGAAAATAGGAATGCAGTGTAATTTTATAAAATATAACCGTGATACTTTACAAAAAGGGCAGAGTGATAAAATGTTTATCATTCTGCCTGTTTTGTTAATTGGATTAGACAGGAAAAGCGTTTATGATAGCCATAACAAGTCAGGAAAACAGACGGCGGCGGAAATATTGTGGTGGAAATCATTCCGCCGGCCGGTATCAGGAAAGGTGGAACTATTATGGCAGACAAAAAAAGTATCGGACTCGGTGTAGCAGCAGTGGCGGCAGCAGGTGCGGGAGTGGCACTGGCGGCGAAGAATCATAAGCAGGCAGGCGGAGAAAAGACACAGGGCACAGGCGGAAATCTCAAGGAGAAAGTGCAGGCCGCAGGCAAGAGCCATGGGAAAAAGACGACCTATACGGATCTGGATTACCGCAACACAGAACTTGGCAGGTTTGATAAGAACAGCAAGGGTATCTATTATACGAACGGGAACTATGAGGCTTTTGCAAAACCCAGAAAACCGGAAGGCGTAGATGAAAAAAACGCTTATATCGTGGGCAGTGGTCTTGCCTCTCTGGCGGCGGCATGTTTTCTGGTTCGTGACGGACAGATGCCTGGCAGCCACATTCATATCCTGGAGTCCATGGATATTGCAGGCGGCGCCTGTGACGGTATCTACGATGCTACCAGGGGATATGTGATGCGCGGCGGCAGAGAGATGGAGAACCATTTTGAATGCCTGTGGGATCTGTTCCGCAGTATTCCATCCATAGAGACGCCGGGGGTGTCAGTGCTGGATGAATATTATTGGCTGAACAAGGAAGATCCCAACTATTCTCTTTGCCGGGCAACGAAGAACCGCGGTGAGGATGCCCATACGGACGGCAGGTTTAACTTAAGCCAGAAGGGTTGTATGGAGATCATGAAACTCTTTATGACAAAGGATGAGGATCTCTATGATAAGACCATTGAGGATGTGTTTGATGAGGAAGTATTTGATTCCACGTTCTGGCTGTATTGGAGAACCATGTTTGCTTTCGAAAACTGGCACAGCGCTCTGGAGATGAAACTTTACTTCCAGCGCTTCATTCATCATATTGCGGGTCTGCCGGATTTCAGCGCCCTCAAGTTTACCAAGTATAACCAGTATGATTCCCTGATCCTGCCTATGCAGAAGTACCTTGAGGAAGTGGGCGTGGATTTCCAGTTCAACACGGAAGTGACCAACGTCATCTTCGGTTTTGAGGGAGACAAGAAGATTGCCAAGGCCATCGAGTGTAAAGTCAAGGGTGTGGAAAAAGGTATTATGTTAACCGAGAATGACCTGGTGTTTGTGACCAATGGAAGCTGTACGGAAGGCACGATCTATGGTGATCAGAACCATGCGCCCAATGGCGATGCGGAGGTGCGCACCAGCGGCTGTTGGAGTCTCTGGAAAAATATTGCCAGGCAGGATCCTTCCTTTGGGCGGCCGGAGAAATTCTGTTCGGATGTGGCTAAGACAAACTGGGAATCTGCCACAGTCACTACTTTGGATGATAAGATTCTTCCTTATATCAAGAACATCTGCAAGCGCGATCCAAAGAGCGGGAAGGTGGTCACAGGCGGTATTGTGAGCTGTCAGGATTCCGCATGGCTGCTCAGCTGGACCATCAACAGGCAGGGACAGTTTAAGGATCAGGATAAGGATCAGGTCTGCGTATGGGTGTACGGCCTCTTTACGGATGTGCCGGGCGACTATGTGAAAAAGCCCATGAAAGAGTGTACCGGTAAGGAGATTACCGAAGAGTGGCTCTATCATCTGGGTGTACCGGAGGAGCAGATTGAGGAACTGGCGGAGCACAGCGCTGTATGTGTACCTACCATGATGCCTTATATCACCGCCTTCTTTATGCCGAGAACGGCAGGGGATCGTCCGGATGTGATTCCTGATGGCTGTGTGAACTTTGCCTTCCTGGGTCAGTTTGCCCAGACACCGAGAGATACCGTCTTTACGACCGAGTATTCAGTCAGGACGGCAATGGAAGCAGTGTATGGCCTGCTGGGTGTAGACCGCGGCGTACCGGAAGTGTGGGGCAGCGTCTACGATATCAGGGAACTGCTCTCCAGCAGTGTGAAACTGATGGACGGCAAATCTCCGCTGGAGATTAACTTAGGGCCTTTGAATCCGATGAAAAAGCTGCTGTTACACTTTATCAGCGGGACAGCAATCGAGAAAGTGATGCGCGATCAGGGCGTGATAAAAGAGGGGATGTAAGATATAAACTATACCATAATAGGAGAGTTTTTGGGCAAAGGTATAGATTCAGGCGGCGCTTTACGGCGCCGCCTGTTCTCTGACTATTTCTTTGAAACCATTTCTTCAATGACCGAAATTTCCATCTCAAGATCCTCTGCGATTTCTGCAATGGTCCTGCCTTTGAGTATTTTCTTATGGATTTGTTCTTGGAGGAGTTCTTTACGGCCTTGCCTATGTCCTTCCTCCAATCCTTCCTGTCTGCCCTCCTCAAAGGTATGTTTCAAATGTTTCTTCTCATCATATTCCGTTAAGA
>CAMNXA010000026.1 GCA_946566685.1 uncultured Lachnospiraceae bacterium | reverse complement strand
GCATATCCTCCTGCGTCAATATAGGTGTTGCTTACAGTTAAGATTATGCACTCCACCGTGCAGAACCATACTCCACGCCATGACGGTATTTTTTAGCATTTTTTCCCTTAAAGTACACCACCGCCCGGACTGCCGCCGCGCCTGCAATGCCTATGAGCAGGTCGCGGGGATGGAAACTCGGAAGCGGGTTTGCGCTAATCGTCGCCCCCAGGCCGGATACTGCCGCCATAGCCTTTGTTACCGCATCCGTGCCTGCACTGAGCCGGTAGCCCTCCGCGATTTTCGAGAAAAACCAGAACATCATTACATAGGGCAGATTAGGTACAACATATTTTTTTATGTCAATATTGCCTTTCAATGCTCAATCCCTCCTTTCCCGCGGTGTTTCTCCCTGTCCACGGATTGCCCCATAACAAGCTGTTTGAAATGGGAAAGCTGCTTTTTAATAGAAGGCTTTCCCTTCTCCCGGTTCAGTGTTTTCGCGGTATATTCCGCAAAAGCGGCATTTAGGGCATCCGCATCACGGGCCTTGAAAAATACAAGATACCTGCCCTGTGCCGGGTCTTTTTTCAGCGCAAAGTCCACGCCGTACTTTCTCGCAACCCGCTCAAAGGATTTGATATTCTTATCCGTGATCTCGATATTCTGTACGCCGTCCCCCTGCCCCACAAGGCTTTTTACGCTCTGTTTCCCATGCTGCGACTCGTTTGCCTGCCTCTGGTACTGGCGTATCGCCCATTTCAAAATGTCTGCCGTCAGCTTCCCTCCGTTCTTTCCCATCCGGATCACAAACGCGACAGACTTATCCCTGACTTCATCCTGCATCCGACAACCTCCCTTCTTCTAATTTTCTGTCAGCTTCCCATGCACCACATAGCGGGCATTTTCAAAAGAATAGGCACAGGTGGAGAGCGTCACGATATGGTCGCCCTCCCTTACCTGCACATCCGAGGAAAAATCCGATCTCCCCTTGATGCGCACAAGCCATGCGGCAAAATCCTCTTTGGAAGCAAAACGCAGGGTATAAGCGTCCGAATCCACCGCCGCCGTATACCCCGCAAACAGTTCCAGCCGGTAGTCTTTTTCTTCCGTAACCAGATACACCACCGGATGGGCCTCATAATATTCCTGTCCTGCATAAGAGACCAGGCTGGCAAACATTTTCCCGCTTGCCATGTGGTGCCCGTAGATCAGGGTATTTTCATCCGACAAATCCCTCCGGTTTTCACAGTCCATAAACAGACAGCCGTCCCGGTTTTCGCTCCCGTCCGCCAGATGGGACAGGTAATAGGAATTGTCCTGCCCCTGCACCAGCGGGTAGCTGACAGCCGTATCCGGGCAGTAAAGCCAGCCCACAAGGTCAGGGCTGGCTTCCTTCAAAGCAGCAAAATCAATATCGAGGATACGCGGCGCATCCTCCGGTAACCCTCCGCCCGGTGACGGTGTTTCCGGCACAGCAGCCTCCCCCGGTTCTTTTTTGCAGGGCGCCACATACTGCGCCATCTTCCCGTATGCCCTTTCACTCTCCGCATCCTGCCTGCATGTGTCATAAATCCGCAGGCCAAAAAAGGCGGCTGCACCGATACATGCCACCGCCAGTAATGCCGGGAAGAACACCGCAAGCGCCTTACGCATCTTCACCGTCTTTCTTCCGGGCTTTATAGATTGCATAGCCGGCAGACGCGCCTCCGGCAAGGAGCGCAAGGACGGCGATCACCGCCCACAGGCCGATATTGGAATCATCACCGGTCTTTGGTGCATTTGCAGACAGGGAAATTCCCTCTGCTTTTGCGGATGTATTCCCGGCAGCGCCCGTCTTTTCCGCACTGCCCCCGGATGAATCTTTCTTCGATGAATCCTTTAAAGGCGTGTTCTCCCCAGAAGCGTTTCCTCCCGCCGCCTCGTTTTTATTAGAGTTATCTACATTTACCGTCACACTTCCGGAATTGTCAGGGAGGCCGTCAATCAGCCCTTTTATGTCCTCAAGCAGGGTGTCCGGCTTTTCCACATAAGTCCTCACACGGTTGCTTGTGAGCGTCACATCATTTCCCGAAACGCTGGCAACGTTCTGGATGCAGCCCCCTTCCGCTTCCTTCAGGACCTGCACCAGGAAAGTGACTGTCCGGGACTGCCCGCCCGCAAGCGTGACCGTCCATGTGACAGTCCCATTTTCACAGGAGCCGCCATTTCCCGCAGACACAAAGCTGCATCCTTCCGGCACTTCATCCGTAACTTTAAATACCCTTTCTTCCACTGCTGTATTCTTTACGGTGATCTGGTATTGCAGTTTGGTTCCGCTCCCCACCGTCTCCCCGTTCAAATCTTTTTTCCCGTTTTCACTCTTTACGGATTTTAACAGTTCCTCCAGCACATAATTGATGACCTGGTTGGTGCCTGCCGTTTTGGACTGCCCTGTTTTCCTGTCGCTTACTGTGACGGCGGCACTGTTGGCAAAGGCTTTGCCGGACAGTTCTGCGCCGGCTTTCACACGGACAGTCACAAAACCCTCCGTGTCCGGCTCCACATCAAAGCACCAGCGCACGTTATCACCCTTGACAACGCTGTATACCCTGCCGTCATTGGAAGCGTCCACAAAAGACACACCTGCGGGAAGAATATCATTGACCTCCACGGTACGGACTGTATAGCCGTCATTCTTATAGGTGATCCTGTAGGTCACAATATCCCCGGCAGCCACGTTCTCACCGTTGATATCCCTGCCGTCCGCATCCAGCACATACTTCGCAGGCACATAATTTCTGGTATGTCCGTCCTTTTTATCACCGTTCTCCGCTTCCGTGCCGATATGTGCCTCATCCATATCCACATAAGCCTGATTTTCCACCGTCTTTCCGGCCGCGGATTCCAGGACTTTCACTTCCACAGATACCATCCCTTCCTCATGCGCCCCGGTTTCCATTGACCACCTGACCGTATGGGTGCCCTCATCATACACACCGCCGTCACTTGCAGAAACAAAGCCCACATCCTCCGGCAGGCTGTCCGTGATCACCGCTGTCTTTCCATAATCCGAAGGGTTCTTATAGGAAATGGTATAAATGATGTTCTCCCCGGCCTGCACCGGATAAGTGTTAATGGACGGCTCCCCAAGTTTGGAAAACACATCTTTTTCAGGTGTCGGGATAACCGGCGTCTCCACCTCATTTGTCTCTTTCCGGGCAAAATCAACCGACACAGCGGCACGGTTTTTCAGGATGGTGTCCTCCGCTTCTTTCCGTATCTTAACCTTTACCGATACAGTTTCCTGTGTATTCTCTTTTACTGCCACTTTCCATGTAACTGTATGGCTGCCCGTCTCATAGCTTCCCTCATGGTCTGCCGCGATAAATTCCACATTTTCCGGCAGTGCATCCGTAATGGTAAACTCACGCGCATCATCAGCAGGATTCTGGAATGTGATCCGGTACTCCAGAATGTCCCCGGCCTGCTTTACGGTCTGTATGCTGCCTCCTTCACTGTCCGCCCCTATATCGTGGCCGTCCACGCATAAGACCGCCTTGAAAGGCTGATCCAGAACATAAACCGGCGTTGTATCATCCAGCACGGAATCAGAGGAAATGGAAACCTTCTGCGTCCAGTCCACAAAAACGAAAGCCTGATTGTATATTTTGGTATATTCCGTGTCAAAAGACGGCACATATGCGTCAAAGGAGACTGTCTTTTCCTCTCCTGCCGCCAGTGCCATCTTCCAGGTGATTTTCTTCCCGTCCACCGTGCCGCCGTCTGATACCGTCCCCTCCACAAGGGAAACCTCCGCAGGGATTTCATCTGTTACGGTAAATGCCTTTTCTTCCTCTGCCGGGTTCCTGAAAGCAATGGTATAGGTAACTGTTTCCTCCCCGTTTATCACTTTGTTTGTAATATCCGCCCCTTCCGTATTCCACACGGATTTTACCGGGTCTTCCAGAATGGGGGAGCTTGTCACATCAGACAGGGGCACATCCTTTTCCGAACTGTCCGGGATTGCCTTAAAGCACACTGTCCCTGTATTTTTCAGGACTTCCCCCTGCGCCGCAGCTTCCACCTTGCAGTGAAAGGACACTTCCCCCCTGCCGTAAGCGACCACCGTGCCCTTCCATGCCACCGTATGGCTTTCCGCATCATACACGCCGCCGCTGCCGATGGAATTTGTAATTACCTCCATCCCCACAGGCACCCTGTCCGTAATCTCCACTTCCCGCGCTGTTCCGGTCGGGTTTTCAAAACTGATGGTGTATGCCACCACATCGCCGTCCTTAATCACAGCCCTGTCGATTGCCTGTCCGTCACTGTAATTGTGCAGGCAGGCGCTGTCCTCTATCGCTACTTCCTTATCCATAGAAGGCTTCACATAGGACACGATAATCTTATGGTTCTGTGTCACATCGCTGAATGTGTAGGAAGAAGGGTACTGTGTAATATCCACTTTCTTTCCGTCCACTGTAACGGTATCCAGAAGATACCCCTCGTCCGGCTCATAGCGGACAGTGCGGTCATGGTGAAATTTCACGCGGTCATCCACCTTGATATCTTCCTCCCCCTTTACGGTCTCATTCCCGTCCGCGTCATAAATGCCGATCCTGCCGTTTATGACCTGCGCCTCCACCGTCCTGTAAGGGGAAGCCGCCTTTACCTCGTTGCTCTCCACCGACATGCTGTTGAAATATACCTTGCAGCTATTGTAAAAATAATCGGCCTCTGCTGTCCCGTTCACGGCAGTGTTGACAACAAGTGTATACGTCTCCCCCTGATAGGCCATAGAACTGGCCAGATAGGATGATGAAAAGGCGTATTCCACCTTATGGCTGTCTTTGTCATAAGAAACCGTACCGGCGTTCAGCCTGTTCCCCGCTGCATCCTCCAGCCATGCGGACACATAATCGACCTCTGCCGGAAGTTTATCAACAAACCGCAGTGCCGAATATCTGCTGACCGTCTCAACGCCCAGCGTATGCACCTTCTGGCTGATACGGTAGGTGATCTGCTGTCCCTCCTCTGTTTCCTCCAGAAATGTCACCCCGTTTTCTGTTTTACAGGGATTCTCCGGCCTGGGGATTGCTATGGATGCGGAACTGGGTGAAATCCAGTACCCCGTATGGGTGTTGCACCCAAGATAAAAAGTGTTGCCTGTCGCATACAGCGGTATGGAAACACTGTTTTTATAAAAAGTGGAGCCGCCCAGGTAATCCGTGAAGTTATTGTCGCTGCCCCGGAAAGACGGCACACCGCTGACCTTCGTAACGGCCACATTGGTGGAACTTGCCGTGTACCCGGTGGTAGTCCCGCTCAAAGGCGAAGCATATTCACCGGTATTCAGGCTGTTGAACGTCATAAAGGAATTTCCGTCAAAGCGTATCATCTCCTGTGTATCCACATAGAAATAATCTACTTTGACCTGCGCCCTCGATGCGCTCTCATTGCCGATGAACCACCATCCGTTATAAAAACTTGTTTCACAGTAGTAAAGCGCCGAGAGGGAGCCGAGTTCCGTAAACGTCACCCTCGCCCCCACTGCCCTATCGTTGTATGTGCCGATATTTGCATAGGTGATCTGCACCACGCTGGAATTGCTCAGGTTCGTGAAACGGGCGGTGCTTGCCCCTGTGTCCGCGCCGCCGTAAGAGGCTTTCCCCCAGGAAGCGCCCGACACGCTGTAACTTGACGTGGTATTCTGCCGCCTGATCTTCAGCCCGTTCCCCTCCGTAAACTGCCCCAGGTCAATCTTTGAGATTTCCAGCGTCCTGGGGACAGAAGGGGAAGTATCCGGGTAATAAACTTCGATCTCCTCCTGCAAAAGCGTCACATAAAACTGCTTCTTCATGGTGGAATCCGTCCCTTCCGCACGGTAGGTCACTTCATAGGTGATGCGGTCTTTTAAGGAGCCATAGGCAATACATACTCCCTGCCGGCCGTCCTCGATCAGCCTGACTTCTTCCGGTTCCCCACTCACCCGGCTGACATCCTCCACAAGGACATCCACCTCGTCCCCGTCAGCCGCAGCCTGTATGCCGAATACTTCCGGGTCGATAGACATACCTATGCTCCCGTATTCCACAAACATCTCTACGGGGGATTTTAAGGAATCCACCTCTGCCCCGTCCTCATACCAGACCACAACAGCGGGCGTTTCCGGTTCTGTCCCTGTTTCCCCTTCTGTACCGCCTTCCGGCGTTTCTTCCTGACCGGAGCCAGTGCCGGAACCGGCATCATCCCACACCTCCGGCTCCGTTTCTGTTTCCTCAGTTTCCACCGCATCAGCGGCCGGTATATCCTCTGTCCCTTCCGTGCCCATCTCCGCCGCATAGACGGCCATTCCCCCGATACTTCCGGAGCCGATGAGCGTTGCCGCTGCCACCGCCGCCGCAAGCAGGCGGGGCAGGAATTTACTCAGTTTCTTTTTTCGTGCCATAGTCCTCTCCTTTCCCGGATAAACAAAAGCCGGCATCCTCTCCGACACCGGCCCATTCTATACACTCTCCTTTTCCGGCACAGACTGCTTCCGCGATTTCCCGTGCCCTTTTATCCTGTCACACAGCCACGCCACGATCCTGGCCGCCCCATTTTGTCAGCACCACGGTCTCCCCGTTTTTCAGGGTGTCCCACAAGCTGTAAACCTTGTCCGCCACATCATCCGGATCAGCGTAAGTTTCACTGCCGACCATCATAAACTCCCCCGGCCTTGCAAAAAGTTCCTGAAACTCTTTCTGCTGTCCGGGGGTAAGGGAATCGAAAAGGCATCCTTCCTCCGGTATTCCGCACAAAAGGAAAGTGCCGTTTATAAATCCTTTCCCTCCCGGCATACAGCGGTTGGGGGCAAGCCCGCCCGTATCCTCCCGGCTGACCAGCAACACCCTCTGCGGCAGGAAACACCCCACCTGTGCCGCGCCCCCTAACACTGCTTCCACAGCTTCCAGCGTGTTGTCCGGCAGTGCGGCAGGACGCGGGGCCTTCCCCGGCTCCACGATCAGAATGTCCATTTTTTGCTTCATGTTTTGTCCTCCTTTAAAATTTTTTGTCTATGTGCAGCCCGTAAAGGGCTTCACAGCTATGAAAAAATAACCAGCGGAAAGAAAAATACCCAAGGGCTTAACCGCTTCCAAAACCTGAGGCCATATCGTGGCTCACAAGGCTTGCATAATACTGGCTGATGGTCACAGGCGCATTGAACAGCGCCGACAGGGTATAAGCCCGGATATTGCCTATCAGTGTTGTGTTCCTGTCAAGACAGTCCATGACATACTGGATATGCCCGCTGTCCAGCTTCAAAAAGCGGCTCTTTACCACCTCCGTACTCATATCCCCCTGGTTGATGCGAATGCTTTTCCGGCTGCTGCAACAGGTTTCCGCCATCAATTCCACAAAGCCGTCCAGACGCTCCCTGTCATAGGGGTGGTCATGCAAAAGATAATCATAATCAATGTTCTCTTTTATCAGTTCACGGTAAGCCTCCATCTGATCCATCCCATCCATTCCATACCCCGCAGGAGAAGCGTTATCCACAGGAAAAGCCCCGGCCTTTGCCGGATAGATGGATGGATCAGTATCACTAAAATCAGTATTATTTAAATCAGTATTATTAGTTTGTGATTTCCGCATTTCTTGAATTGTGATTTTCACATCCCCTGATTTGTGATTTTCACAATTCTTGATTTGTGATTCCGGCTGTCCCGGTTTTGCCCTGCAAATGAAGTTCTTGACATATATGACATTGGGTTTCCCCAGGCCGCGCCGGACACGCTCGATCAGCCCAACGCCCTTTGAACAGTCCAGTTCATTCAGGAGTTTGTTTGCCTTCTGCTCCGCGCATCCAAGCGTCTCCATCACATCGGCAATCGTGAAGATGATATACACGCGCCCCTCCCCGTCAAGCCAGTTGTTCTTTACCGAAAGCCCCATGCGGTCAAGCAAAAGCCCGTAAAGCACCTTTGCCTCTACCGACACCCCCTTAAAGAGCGGGTCTGTAAACAATATTTTCGGGATGCGGTAAAAGCTGTACTGTTCCGCTTCGTTCCCATAGTAATAATCCAGTTGTAACGGCATCGCTGCTGCCTCCTTTTCCTGCAATTTTGACAATAAAAAAAGCCCCGGCATGGTAATAGTCGCCGGGGCATGATCTGTCTGGTAAACGCAAAAAAGCCGCCCGGTGGCTGTCAGTCAGTCGCCGGACGGCTCTCTGCGTTTTATGTGTTTTGTGTCTTCCACGTTTCCAGGAGGGAGAAAATAACTTCCTCCATCTGCTTCGTGGTATAGGTCTGGGGGAAATACTGCTTCAGCCTGTCATTTTTAAGCGTCACCTGCACAGGTGTTGGCCGTTCCTCTGTCAGAATGGCATCCATCACATTCCTGTCCAGTTTCCCCTCCTGGCTGTACTTTTTCAGGCGTTTCGCCTGCTCCAGTGAAGGCACAGCCTGTAATTCTCCCATAATGCCCATAAGTTCCCCCTGCTGCTCCCGCGTCAGATAGGACAGTTCCACGGCAGGGTTAAAGGACAGCTTTTTATCATCCACCATCTGGAGCAGTTCAGGGAGAAGTTCTGTCAAACGGATAAACCGGTGGATGTTGCGGGCGCTGTCATTGGAATTTTCACTCAGCGCATCCACGCTGTACTTCTCGCCAAGTTGTCGAGAAGTGTCCTTCACGCCCTGATGCTTCAATGCGTCCAGCTTCATCTTATACGCCCATGCCTTTTCGCTGGGGAACAGGTTTTCCCGCTGGATGTTGCTGTCCACCATGAACAGTACCGCTTCATCATCGTCCAGTTCCCGCACGATCACCGGCATCGTAGTTTTCCCTGCCAGTTCCGAAGCATGTCTGCGCCTGTGCCCGGCAATCAGTTCATAGCCGCCCTCCGCACGGGGCCTTGCAATGCCAGGGACAAGGACGCCATGTATCCTGATGCTTTCCACCGTGTCCTGCATGGTTTCATCATCCAGCACCTTAAATGGGTGGTCTTTAAAGGGAAACAGTTCTGTAAGCGGGATTTCCTGCACGTTCCCACTCCCTCCTGCCTCCGCAGGATTCCCAGCGGAGAACAGGTCATCAAATTTAGTCACCTGGATATTTTTTGCGCTGCTTTTCATCCCATCATCACCTCTTTCGTCAGTGCGGCATAAGCGGCTGACACTTTACCGGCGGGGTCATGGAGATAGATGCTCTTGCCCTCCGCGCTGGTTTCCGCCGCCCGCACGGAGAGGGGGATAATGCTGTCAAATATCCGCAGCTTCCCGTCATAGTTCATGTGCAGAAGTTCCACAATATCCCTTGCGTAGTTGGTACGCATATCCGCCATTGTGACCACTATCCCTGCTATGGAAAGGCGCGGGTTGATCTGCCGCCTGACTTTCGCAATCGTGCGGATAAGCTGCTCCAGCCCTTTTATGGAAAGGTACTGTGCCTGTACGGGGATAATGACCTGATCCGCCGCCGCAAGCGCATTGATGGTCAGCATACCAAGCGAAGGCATACAATCCAGGATAACCGCATCGTATTCCTCACGCACTGTATTCAGGTACTGCCGCAGGATGGTCTCCCGGCTCATGGTGTTGACCAGAGTAACCTCCATGCCGGCCAGTTCAATGTTTGCCGGGAGCAGGTCAACACCCTCCGCATGGTGGAGAATCCCGCTTCCGGGCGGAAGCGGCTTGTCCGTGATTATCCCGCCCAGGATAGCCGAAAGCGTGGTTTCCATCTGGTCGGGCTGCTGGTATCCCAGGCTGGCGGTCATGGAACCCTGCGAATCCACATCCACCAGAAGGACGCGCCTGCCCTCACGGGCAAGGCCGATCCCGATGCTGATGGAACTGACTGTTTTTGCACAGCCCCCTTTTTGGTTACATAAACAGTAGATTGTTGCACCCATACTCACACCGCCTCTCTCACCCGGACAGTCAGGCCGTCCAGCCGTATATTTTTATGGCCTACAAGATAGTAGTCCTTTCCGTCATGCTCCACGCTTGTCCATACCCAATAAGGCACTTCCTGATAATCGTCTTTTATCAGCGCCTCAATGCCGCTCCCACTGGTATAATAATGACCGCCTTTTGTCTCATACCTTCCGCTCCGGTTCTTATGCAGGCGGCTTGTTTCTTTTACCGGGCGGGAAAGATATGCAATCCTGCCCGTCACATCTGAAAGTTTCTCCATGATCTCCCTAAGTTCGGTCTGAAGAAAAAGCTGCTGCCCGTCCTCATAGTCGATATGCAGCCCGCTCAGATCATCGTAATCGTCATATGTAGACAGCCTCAGCAGGCTCCTGATACTTCCATTCAGCTTTTGGGTTTCCTTTAATACCATGTTTAAATCTGCCATATTTATACCGCCTTTCCATCGCATATCCCGGCTTCCTCTTTCACAGCCGTAATCCCTTTCGGATCAGACCATACCCGGCCTGTCCTCTCTACCACAAGTTTTCCATCCTGCAAGGTTACGGATACCCTGTCTCCAACGGCAAACCCCATATCACGCAGCCACTTTCCCTGCATCATAATCATTGGAACCGTGAGGTCTTTACCGTTTCCCCTTGCCCTGTAAACCGTCATTTCTCTTGATTTCATTCGTACCTCCTGTTAATATGGTTCAATTAAAATAGGACTAAATCAGCCGCGCAGACACGATACTTGTCCGCATGAAAAGCTAATTTAGTCCTACCTAAACTTAAAAATATTCAGTTATCACCCCTTTTAGGCACACTTTTTACAACACCACTCGGCTTTGTGGTATATTAGTGTCAAGTTGCTTGATTTTCGGTTTTCTGGTTAAAAACAGGCCCGTCCTTATCCAATTTTGCTGTTTGCACAGCAGTTTTTTCATAGGACTAAATCAGCGGAAGCCCTTGATTTTACTGGCTCCTTGCTAACTTGACACTATATTACCATACGCCCCCCATCTCGTGTCGGGATACACAATATCACCCGAACGGTCAGCCCCCTGAATCAGATAACTCTTCGTTCCCCTGCTGTCCACCGCCGGTGCACTGCTGTCTACAATCGCCCACTCCATGAACTGAGCCGCACATCCCGCCGCCATCGCCGCCGCGATACAGGAACCGTTCTCTTCTCCCAGGATTGCCGGAACTCTCACCCCCGGCGCTACGAGATCCGGCTTAATACCCCCATTTCTGGTATATCCTCTGCCGGAGACAGGATACCAGCTGTCCGTGTGGCTGTTGTAAGCTGATATGGTGATGACCTGGGCCGCATTGGAAGGTTCTGTCAGTGTCACTTCCGGACTGGGGGAGA
Organism: uncultured Lachnospiraceae bacterium; assembly: GCA_946566685.1. GTDB lineage: Bacteria > Bacillota > Clostridia > Lachnospirales > Lachnospiraceae > UBA3282. The sequence continues at coordinate 33,812 of CAMNXA010000026.1, read as the reverse complement.
GGAATGTAACGCTCTGTTCCAGAAACTGTTCAATCGGCAGCCACATATGATAAAGCCCGGTGCCGCGCATCTGTCTCTCTGAGGAACTCACCGACACCGTCCAGATCCCTGGTGTAGGATTGTCAAAACGCATAAATATCAAGGGATCCCCTGCATCTTTCTCCACCAGAACCACTGACAGCGTTATCCTGGTTCTGTCGAAGATATAATAAATACTCTTATCAATCCCGTTACGGAAGTCAAGAATCGGAGATACTTCCCCGCCCGGCGAACGTATGGAAATAGCATAATCGTCAGGCAGGCTCCCCCACAACTCCATGCAGAATCCTTTCATACGCTCTGATACCCGAACCTCCACATCGCTGGGCATGGAATGTTCATAATGATGCTCTTTATCCCCTTCATTGCCACCGCAGACCACCACCGACCGGCTCCTGCGGCTCGCTACAATATTCAGGTAGGAAGCCAGAGGAGAGGTCCCATCATGGCTGCCCATATTCGTGCCAATGCCCAGAACGATCACCACCGGCTTACTGAAAGGTACCGCCATCCGCTGTATATACCTGACAGCCTCCATGATATCATTTTCCTGATAAGCCTCTGCCCTGTCGTCAATCAAATAATAATCCCGCAGGTACTGTTTGGCTCCCTTTAACTTGACCACCGCAATATCCGCCAGCGGCGCTGCGCCCCGGAAGGTCAGACCCTGATCCAGCAGGCTTCCTGCCGCCGCAGACGCCATCTGTGTGCCATGGCCAATAGTATCCGTGGTGGGCACAACAGACAATGGGTCATCAAGCTGCAAAGCCTGATCAATATCGGAGCGGCGGTACTCCGTGCCATATTCAAAGCCCTCCGGCGGCGTCCCTGTCTGTATGGTCTGATCCCAGATAGATACAATACGACTGCTGCCATCCTCCCGTCTGAACACATCCAGTTCATAACGGATTCCCGTATCAATAAAGCCGATGATAACGCCGTTTCCCTGCAATGCCAAAGGCGGGTTCTGCACCTGAATATTGCCCATTGCATTGAGGCACTCCGGATTAAAGGGTACGCTCCCAGTCTGCATCAGCCCATACAGCTTAGGAATTGCAGAATAGCCATAATAACCGATGGACATGGGTGGTGTCTCGCTCCGTCTCACATTCGTAACGCCATAATATTCATCTATCCTGTGATGGCAGAAATCCGCCCCCATCGCTTCAAAAAACTGTTCCGCGCCTTCATAGTCTGTGATAAGGTCCACATAATCATTTGATAAGATTTTTTCTCTACAGGTCAATTCTCTTCCAACCTATTTCTCTCTTATCCCTATTCTATGTCTATACTTCCTCTTCTATCACATTCAGTCGGTCCGGATGTTCCAGACTGTTGCTGCGAATGTCAATCACCGGCCCTCCCGTGCCCTCAATATACTCTCTGGTAATGGTTACCCGGCCGATATTGTCATCTTTGGGCACCTCATACATGATATCCAGCATAAATTCCTCGATGATAGCACGCAATGCCCTGGCTCCGGTCTCCTTTTCCATGGCCTTCTCGGCAATCGCCTCAAGGGCTCCCTGGTCAAAGATAAGCTGTACCTCGTCCAGTTCCAGCAGTTTCTGATACTGTTTTAAAATGGCATTCCTGGGCTCGCTCAAAATCTTGACCATCATCTCCCTGGTCAGCCCCTCCAGGGTAAATATGACCGGCAGACGTCCGATAAACTCCGGTATCATACCGAATTTCTTGATATCCTCCACCGTCACCCGCTTTAAGATATTCTTTTCCTTGTCGTACTTATCCCTCAGTTCCGCGCTGTAGCCAATAGAAGTCTTCTTGTTCAGCCTCTGCTTGATGATCTCTTCCAGATCCGGAAAAGCGCCGCCGCAGATAAACAAAATATTCTTGGTATTGACCGTGGCAAGCGGTACCATGGCATTCTTGGAATTGGCTCCCACAGGCACCTCTACTTCCGCGCCCTCCAGAAGTTTCAGCATTCCCTGCTGTACCGATTCCCCGCTCACATCCCGGGAATTGGTATTTTTCTTCTTGGCGATCTTATCTATCTCATCAATAAAAATAATCCCCTGCTCCGCACGCTCCACATCATTATCCGCCGCCGCCAGAAGTTTGGAAACCACGCTCTCGATATCGTCTCCGATGTATCCGGCCTCTGTAAGCGATGTTGCATCCGTGATCGCAAGCGGCACATCGAGAAGTCTGGCCAGGGTCTTGACCAGATAGGTCTTACCGCAGCCCGTGGGCCCGATCATCAGCATATTGGATTTCTCAATCTCTATCTCATCCATAGTGCCGGTGGCCACTCTCTTATAATGATTATAAACTGCCACAGACATGACCTTCTTGGCATGTTCCTGCCCCACTACATATTCGTCCAGCTTGGCCTTGATCTTATGGGGCGGCATGATATTGCGGATATCAATCTCCGCCCTGGCATCTTTTTTCTTCTTTTTCTTCAGTTTCTGCTTATTCGGGATTCCGCCGTCTCCCTGCAGATCTGCCAGATTGACAAAGCTGATATTGGGGAAGCCCCGGCCATTCAAATCATCCATATCATCGCGATTTAAAAGCCCCTGATAATCAAACTGGCTGACCGTATCCATGGTCTTATGCATACAGTCATCACAGACGCAGATATGATTGGGCAGACGGAACATCCTGCCCGCCTTGCTCTCCGGCCTGCGGCAGATAAAGCAGACATCCTCATAGCCATCGTCATGGTCATCTTTCCCGGCATCCATTTTGACGACTTCTTTCTGTATATTAGCCGGCTCCTCTTTCTGTTCCTGACCATCATCCCGGGGAATATCCTCCATTTCCTGAAGCATATCTCCTGATTTCTGACTGCCATCCATCGTCACGGCGGCTGCCTCCTGTACTTCCCCGGCCGTACTTTCTCTTCTAAGCCTGCGGAGTTCTTCCCTCTGCTCCTCGGCATCCTCCACTTCCCGGAAATCCCAGGTCTTGCCTTCTTTCTCTATATCATTATACTTGTCATCATACATATCCTCAGTTTCTCCCTTTTCTCTCTTTATGACATATGTGTCATATATATTTCATCCAATACAGACTATGTTTCCATCCATTCTCCTTCTGCCTTTTCCACCTTTTTATCATAATATAAAACACACATTCCCACAAGTAAACATTTTCTAAAGCGCTTTCCTGCTATATTACAAGGAGAAAGGCGGCCAAAAGCCGCCTTTTAATATAATCACAATATGAATTACTGTACCTTATTCCCAAGCGTCAGTTCCACCGTGGCTTCCTCATACCCATTCACTGCCATTGTCATGACTTTAACCTTCACGGTATCGCCTTTCGCATAAAATTCCAGTTCTCTTTGCAGTTCTTCCATGGAAGTGATCGAATCACCGTTAAACTCCATAATGATATCGCCCTGTTTAAGCCCTGCCCTGGCCGCCGCGGTATTTTCATATACCTGCGCAATATAGACGCCTTCCGGCATACCATAGGCCTGCGACACTTCCTTCGTGACACTGATACCGGAAATGCCCAGATATCCTCTCTCCTCCTCGGCTACCTTGCTCTTGGTCTCCTTCAGCATCAGGTCCGCAATGATGGGGCTGGCCGCCGAGATTGGAATCGCATAACCCATACCTTCCACTGCACTGCCGCCAATCTTGTTGGAATTGATACCGATCACCTCGCCCTTGATATTTAAGAGCGCACCGCCGGAGTTTCCAGGATTGATGGCCGCATCCGTCTGGATAAAGGTACCGTCCGCGCTGCCGGAAATCTCAATGCTTCTGTCCAGGGCACTGATCACGCCTGTGGTGACTGATTGTCCATAGCCAAGGGAGTTCCCGATCGCGATGGCAGGCTCACCTACTACCAGGGAATCGGAATCACCCAGCGTAGCCACCTTAATCTCCTGCAATGTCTTAGATTCTATCTCTTCAATCGGCACCGCGATGACCGCCAGATCCATGTTGGGATCCATACCCTTGATCAGGGCCTCTGCCTCACTGCCTTCCACAAACTGCACCGTCAGCTTATCCGTATCCTCTATCACATGATAGTTGGTCACGATCAGAAGCTCTGTGTCGTTCTGCCCCACAATAATACCGGAACCGCTGGCATCCGCCTCACTGCTCATAGACTGTCCAAAATAAGACATGGTCTCCGTATAATGATTGTTGACTGCAACAATGGAGGGCATCACTTCCGTTACCACTTCCGATACATCAGAGGCCACGGTCGTTACCGTATCTGTCTTCTTGATACCGGCTGCGGTCTGATTCTCCGCTTCCTCCACTACTTCCTCGCCCTCTGCGGCCTCCCATACAGTGGCATCCTCGGACTGTTCGAGCGTGACGGACTTGTCTGCCTTGGCTGACATGCCGGAAACGCTATCCACGATATAAAGTCCCAGCCCTGCAAAGATTCCGAAGAACAGCCCCAGGGACACTGCCACCAGCGCTTTCTTAAAATAACCGCCTCCGGTATGCGCTTTCTTTTCCCGGGTCTTCTTGTCTTTCTTATGATCCATCCTCGCATAATCATTGGAATACGTACTGCCATACTGGTAACTGCCCCCGCTCGTCTGGTACGTACTGCCCTGGTGATAGGGACTGCCCGTGCCCTGACTGGCCGTATTCTGCTGCGTTCCCGCCTGATTCTGCTGATAAGCATTGTAACTGCCCTGATAGCCGTTCTGGTAGTTCCGGTATTCTATCCCGGCAGGCTGCGGTTTATTTTCATTCTGGTTTGTGTAATCGTTTGGATACTGATTGTCGTACATGATCCTCTCTCCTTTCCATCATTCCTATCTGTACCGGCTTTCGCCGATCATCTTCTTAACATAAGGATGTCCGGCAAAAACTGGCATCCGTTGTTTGATCATGTAGCCAGTATATTCTTTAATTGTGAATAAATTGTGATGACTTTCTATAAAAATTGTGTTTTCTTTTTGTTTTTTATGTGTTTATTCCACAGTCACTGATTTTGCCAGATTTCTTGGCTTATCCACATCACAGCCTTTGCCGACAGCCACATAATACCCGAACAGCTGCAGGGGAATGATGGCCAGGGAATTGGCAAAATAGGGATTGGTCTCCGGAATATAGATCACATAGTCGGCCGCCTTTTCAATCGCCTTATTTTCCTCGCAGGTCACCGCCAGCAGGAATGCACCTCTGGCCTTGACCTCCACCATGTTACTGATGGTCTTCGCATAGAGTTCGGGCTGGGTGGAAACCGCCGCCACCAACGTCCCCTCCTCGATCAGGGAGATGGTTCCATGTTTTAACTCTCCCGCCGCATAAGCCTCGGAATGGATATAAGAAATCTCCTTTAATTTCAGAGATCCCTCCAGAGAAATCGCATAGTCGATCCCCCTGCCGATAAAGAATACATCTTTCGCACCAATGTAGCGGTTGGCAAACCGCTGTATTTTATTCTTATTATTCAACAGAAGTTCAATCTGATCCGGCAGGCATCTTAAGTCTGCGATAATGCCGGCATATGCCTGATCATCAATCTTGCCCCGCACTCTGCCCAGTTTGATCGCCAGCAGATAGAGCGCGATCAGCTGCGCACTGTATGCCTTCGTAGTAGCCACCGCAATCTCCGGGCCGGCCCAGGTATACATGACATTGTCCGCTTCCCTGGCAATGGAACTGCCCACCACGTTGACGATGCCGAGCACTTGAAAGCCCCTCGCTTTTGCCTCCCGGAGCGCAGCCAGGGTATCTGCCGTCTCACCGGACTGGCTGATGACGATCACCATGCCCCCCTCTTCCAGGATGGGATTGCGATAGCGGAACTCCGATGCCAGATCCACCTCCACCGGCACCCTGGCAAATCCCTCAATCACATATTTACCCGTCACGCCCGCATGGTAAGCGGAGCCGCAGGCCACAATATGAATCTTATTGATTGCCCGCAATTCCTCATCGGTCATATTCAGTTCCTCAATCACAATATCATTGTCCTTCAGCCGGGGCATCAGGGTGTCTGTCACGGTCTTTGGCTGTTCATACATTTCCTTTAACATGAAATGCTCATAACCGCCCTTTTCCGCAGCGCTGGCATCCCACTCAATGGTGACGGGCTCTTTCTGTGTCTCCTCCTCGTCCACCGTATAAAAGTGCATATGATCCGCACGCAGGCGCACGACCTCCTGATTATCCACATAATATACTTTTCTGGTATATTTGAGGATCGCAGGTACGTCCGAAGCAATAAAACAGCCGTCCTGATTCTGTCCCACGATCAGTGGGGAGTCTTTTCTGGCCGCAAAGATCTGATCCGGGCAGTCCGCAAAAAGAATACCCAGGGCATAGGAACCCTCCACCCGGTGAAGCACCTTGGTAATCGCCTCCAGGGGATTGCCTTTATAATAATAGTCCAACAGATGGGCCAGCACTTCCGTGTCCGTCTCTGACACGAATTTATAACCTCTGTCCGTTAACATTTTGCGTAGTTGTATATAATTCTCAATGATGCCGTTATGTACCACGGTAATGGTCTCATCTGCATTAAAATGGGGATGGGCATTGGTATTGCTGGGTACGCCGTGGGTCGCCCAGCGAGTATGTCCGATACCGCAGACACCCGGCATGGTCTCTCCCCCATGTGTCATATTTTCAAGTATTTTCAGACGCCCTACCGACTTTGTGATGTTAATCTTTCCATCGTCATAGATCGCCATCCCCGCCGAATCATATCCGCGGTACTCCAACTTGGACAATCCATCCAGTATAATGGGCGCTGCCTGTTTGGTTCCAATATAGCCTACAATTCCACACATGTTTATGTCCTCCTGCTTCCTATCCCTCTTTCTTAGTTCCCACCTGTCCCGGAACTGCCCCGTATCTTCTCAGTGCAGCCAGTATTCCTTGTTGGAAGACATGGCAACCACAAGGCGCCTGGGCAGTCTGCGGTAATTCCTGCCCAGAAGATACCCCGCATACTTACACGCACTCTGACACAGCACATGGGGAATCCTTCTTCTTAACTTCCTTTTTTTCAAATGAGCCGCAAGTCCTCTTACCATGCGTATTCCCTCCGACTCTGAAGGGTATTTTTCAAACACTTCCAGATGCTCCGCCTGGGATACCCCCAGGTCAAAATTCCGGTGAAACTGCTGTGCATTGGTATAATCATGGGAATGATAGACCTGCGCATCGGCCGCATAGGCGATGGCATATCCCGCCTCCACCGCTTTGGCCGCATAGAGCATATCCTCATTAAATATCGTATGTTTCACAAAACCGCCCAGGCTGTCAAAAATCTTCCTGTCATATGCGGCACAGACATTGGAACAGAAAAAAGTCTTAATACCCAGTTCTGGCAGCTGGCTTTTATCTTTCATTCTGGATTCAGGCGGATAATTGAAGTTTCTCGTATACCGCTCCTCCTCGCTGCTGTTCTCGTCTGGCAGCTGTCTGGCATAGGACACCGCCACGTTTTCCTGGTGCAGTTTCCCAAGCAGCCGCTCCACCACATATGCATCGGCAGGCACCGCATCCTGTGTCATCATGATAAAATAATCAGCATCTGAATGTCTTACGCCCTGATTTCTGGTACGGCCGTGGTCATATTCTCTTTTCGACAGATGCCTCACTACTATATTATGATGTTCTTTTAAAAAGGAAGTACCATAGACCAGTCTGTCAAAATATTTCTGCTCCGTGTTCATGACGATAATCCGGTTGATTGGTACGCTCTGATGTTCCAGTTTATCGATCAATCCCAGAAACTTCTGGTCAGGCTTATAGGTGGGAATAATAATGTCTACCCGATCCACGTTTTTTCCCTCCATCCGCTTTTATTACGGGAAAAAGGGGCTTGCCATACAAGCCCCTCTGCTCTTATTCTTTCTTCAGATATCCGTTTGTATCTTCATATATCTTCTGACTGCATTTCTTGACCGTCTCCGATGGTTCATAATCCGTAGCGTCAAACAGGAACTCGTGCAGCCATTTGACGTTGTCCTCCAGATTCAGAGGGATGACGCAGGAGCCTTTCGATCCGATCGTTCCTGTGGCACGGTTCTCTTCCCGCGGGAACCCGGCCTGATCGGAAATGTAGTAAGTGCCAACATCACCCAGCATGTCTACGATCTCTGACAGATCCAGAGATGTATATACTTCACTGAACACCGCATCCGCGGTACTTGTCAGCTGTGTCAGCGATGCCTGCTTGGCCTGATCCGCCACTGCCATCAGCACCTCTCTCTGCCTCTCAGCACGTTTAAAGTCATCGCCCGCTGTATAACGGATACGGCAGTAACCGGTGGCCTGTAAACCATCTAACAGCTGACGTCCCGTCTGCTCTACCGGCGTGTAGGATCTCTTTAAGTCCTCCGCAATACAGAGCTGGTAGTTGTTCAGGTGGCTGATCTCCGAACTGTCCACATCGATATATACGCCGCCCAGCGCATCGATGGTATCCGTCAGCCCTGCAAAACCTACGGTGACAAAATCTGTGATATTCATATCCAGATTCATGTTGAGCATATTGATCGCCTGCTCAGGGCCTCCCTTTGCGTAAGCCGCGTTACATTTATTATAGGAATCATTGCTCAGGTTCAGATACGTATCGCGGTATACGGAAACCAGCTTACATTCTCCCGTATCCTGATTGATAGAAGCGATCATAATCGTATCACTTCGCGTATTTTTGGTCAATGCGCCCGTGGTGGAGTCCACACCGAAGAGGGCAATGTTCCGGTAGCCCTTCATGGTCGTTTCCTGAGCCTGTTCCACGGTATCATTGATGATGATCTTCTCATCGTTCAGTTCTACTTTACCGCTTCCGGTTCCCTTCATAACACCGTAGAGGACAACTACCGCTACCACCAGGATAATGATCTCAATGATAAAAATAATGATCCGTCTGCGCTGTTTCTTTGCCTGCTGCTTCTTACTCTTCGCCGAGGACTTCTTGCCGGAAGACTTCTTGCCAGATCCGGAGGACTTCCTGCCGGAAGACTTCGAACCGCTCCTGGAAGAAGACTTTTTTCTGGGCCTGTAATCATCCTCATCATACTCATCTTCGTAATGTTTAGCCATATTCCGTACTCCCTTAATTCCCAACAAAATTTACAATAAATTCCGTTTCCTATTTTGTCACATTTTAGCCAAAAAGGCAAGCTTTTGTGTCTATTCTTATAAGATTATACTACATCTTGGTATAATTGCAATATAATTATGCCGCTTTGGCAATTCTTCCGAATTTCTTAAGAATTAACATTTTGTCTTATTATGTCCTCAATAAGCGTTTTTATTGATGAATCCCTTGAAAATCGTAAGGAACATAATCTTGATGTCAAAAGAGAGCGTCCAGTTTTCAATGTAGAAAATATCGTGTTCAATTCTTCGTTTTATTGATGTATCGCCGCGGTAGCCGTTGATCTGCGCCCACCCTGTCAGCCCGGGCCTTACCTGATGTTTCACCATATAACGCGGTATCTCTTCCTTAAACTGTTCCACGAACTGCGGCCGCTCCGGCCTCGGTCCCACCACGCTCATATCTCCTTTGATAATATTGAAAAGCTGCGGCAGTTCATCAATGCTCGTCCGTCTTAAAAATTTACCAACCCTTGTCACCCTCGGATCATCCTTTTTCGTCCAGCCTTTTTCCTCCTGGGAAGGTTTTTGCACCTCCATGGTACGGAATTTGTACATCCTGAACGGCTTGTTATGCAGCCCGATCCGCTCCTGCTTGAATATCACAGGCCCCCTGGATGTACATTTGATTGCTATGGCAGCTATCAGCATAATCGGCAGGGATATCACCAGCCCCACCAGCGACACCAGAACATCCATCACACGCTTTGTGCACCAGTTGAGCGTATTCGTAAGCGGCACATAACGGATATTGATCACCGGAAGTCCCATCAAATCCTCTGTGTAGGGCCTGCTTGGGAAGAGGCTGTTATAGTCGGGAATGAATTTCGTGTGCACCCCGGATTTTTCACAAAGATCCACAATATGTTCCAGATTGTCATAATCTTTCAAAGAAAGAGTAATCGCGATCTCATCCAGCTTGTTCTGCGGCAGGATATAGAGCAGGTTCTCAATGCGGCCCACTACCTTAACCCCTTTATAAACCGTACCGCTGGGCACCATATCATCCAGAATGCCCCGCACCACATATCCCCATTGGGGATTGGCATTGATACGCTTAATGTACTCCTCCGCCGCACGGGAATATCCCACCAGCAGGATATATTTCAGATTGTAACCTTTTTCGCGGAAATACTGCAAAAGCATGCGGATGAGAGAACGTCCAAGCGTGGTCAGAACAATGTTGATCCCATAGAACATTGCCATCATGGTACGGGAAAAGTGAATCTGTGCGATCAGATACCAGCCGGCCATCAACAGAACCATCCCCACGGTATTGGCCTGGAAGATATTGATAATTTCGTATTTATGGACTGTTGCCCGCTTGGGCGTATACAGATTAAAGGAATAATACAGAATCAGATAACCAGGCACGATCACATACAACATCTCAAAATAAGTGTGCACGTCAAGGGCACCGACACTGGGATCGGTGGCTGAAAAAGGACTGGCAAACTTCAAATACCAGGCTAACGTATAGGATGCCGCTACGATCACAGCATCCAGCACAACGTGCAGTCTGTTAAAATACTTCTGGTTATCTTTAATCATATGCAAGCCTCTCACGGAGGTATGGTAAGCAATTTTCCTTTTATTTTACAATATATGCATTAAAAACACAACCGCGGATTATAACTGCAATTCAGCGTGATTGCTCAAAAACAAATCCTATAACATATGTTACGCCACAACTCCCATTGTATCCTGACATAAGCTGGCAGATTTTCAAGTTTAAAACGCACCTTGCAGGCTTTTCCTTCCGCAGACAGGCACAGTCGAATTCCCTTGAGCAGGCCCTTTACATACACACCGCCCAGTCCTTTGCGGATAAAAAAGAAAGTTTTCACAAAATATCCGATCAGCAAAAAGGGCAGATTTATTATAATCTGTAAAAAGGGCATATTTTTGTAGATTAGATAAATACTGTTCCTGGCTGAAAGATCCACCTTGAACTCGTTATGTCTGGACCCGGAAGAGGCGCTTCCCGCATGATAGACCTGTGCCTCGGGGATATAGAGATTCCGGTATCCCGCTATTCTGGCCCGGTATCCTATATCAATATCTTCCAGATAGGCAAAATGATTTTCATCCAAAAGCCCTATCCGGGATAATATCCCCCGGCGATAGATACAGGCACCCCCACAGGATGCAAAAATCTCTCTCTCCCGCTGATACGCCTCCCTGTCCTTATCCTTGCCAGCCGCAAATGCCCAGCCCAGCGCACAGTAATAATCCCCTGCATCATCCATCAGGTGCGGCTTGCTTAGATTGATCATCTGTGCTGCCCCTGAAAAAATCCTCCTATCCTGTTGCAGCGGCTCCTCCAGGGCACGCACAAATCCCCGCCTGATCACGGTGTCATTGTTCAATAAAATAACATATGTTGTTTTGCTGTCCGCAATTCCCAGGTTTACCGCTTTGCAAAAGCCCTGGTTATCCTCCAGCGCAATTACCTTCACAGACGGGAACTTTTCTTCCACCAACTCCCTGCTGCCATCCGTGGAGCCATTGTCCACCACGATCACCCTGGCCGGTTCCGGCTCCAAAGATTTCAGACAGTTCTCGATATACTTTATTCCATTATAATTAGGGATGATGATCGTGGAACGAACCTGTCCGTTATCTTTCGACCTGCCACTGTCATGATGCGGTTTTGTTCCTGTCTTATTAAACTGTCTCCGTCTCATATGCACTCCCCATTCCGAAGCGTTTACACAAGCCTTTCCTCCATGAATTTGTGACGCTCCAACACAAACTTATGGAATCTCTATCTACATCCCTGATCACTCTTATAATCTGACCGTAATCTCCGGATCCCACACGGCCAGATACCCCTCATTGCGCACAGCCTGTCCAAAAGCCAGGCTCAGCTTCCGATAACCGGCCTCATCACAGTTAAGTCCCGCCACATTGGCAATGATCCTATCTTTTTTCCCATGTCTTGTCTTAACCTGTACCACTCTCTCCCTGTAAGGTATCCCCAGAATCTGTGTAAAGACTGGCTGCAATTCCTCCCGCACCCGCATACAGCGGACATCCACCGCCTCGCAATCCTGTTTTAAGACGGCCCGGTGTGTACTGCCGCCGCTGTAATGACTGTTTAATCCCTGGAACAGACATTGACCCATCTCATCATAGCCGCCCGCATAAATACGGCCGCTGGTATCCAGGATCCTGCCGCCAACAACGCCCACATCCTGCCTGACTGTCAGAATATCCGGTTCATAACAGATGTCATAGAATCCCAGATGCAGACTGTGCTCCACCTGTGCTGCTAAGCCCTGTTCCCTGCAAAAATCCTCCAAAGCCCTCCTGCCTGCCTCGTAAGCATAGGTCTTACTCTGTGTATTCAATGCTGTAGACTGGGCATGGGAGCGCCAATGATAGAGCACTCTTGGAATATGAACAATCACACTGTCCATTCTGCCCGAAAATCCCCTCTTTAATAAGTTATCCACAATCCGTAACACCAGATCGTAATCCTGTGCCCCATCGTATTCTCCGCGCAGTTGCAACGTTTTCATGGTCTTTGCCTCTACTGCCATAAAATGACACACGTAATTATTCGACAGCGCTAAATCCAGATTAAATTTTTGTTTTATATGGGGAGAGATAAATATTTTGGACGTTTCATCGTATTTATCTTCATCTGAGTAGAGCAGGACAGGCGCACAGCTCTGCACTCTGCTCTCCTGTACGGCTACTGCCATACAGTATAAAGCATCAGGCGTTATGAAATCATCATGATCCAGAAGTGCAATATATTCTCCGGCCGCCAGTGCAATACCGGCATTGGTGTTTCCGGAAATTCCCAGATTCTTCGTAAGGCGGCGGTACTTAACACGTATATCTTTGGTCTCTTCCAACACCTGGCGCACCGTATTTTCCACCCGGTCACTCTTCGATGCATCCACAATGATCAGTTCCCACTTGCGAAAACTCTGGGCACGCACAGACGCAATCATCTCCCGCAAATGAGTCTCCTCCGTCTCATAAGCCGGCGTTACAATACTGAACAGGCAGGGATTGTTCTCCATCTCCCGCCGCTGTCTCATAAGCTTTTCTTCCGCAGGAGCAATATAGCAGTAATTCGCCGTCCGCTCTTCCTCCACACGTTCCTTCGCCGCATAGTATGCATGACTGATGCCGTTCTTCTTAAGGTAATTTATGGTCTTTCTCACATTATCCATCTTCCAGATCCGATTGCCCACTGTCACGCCTCCTGCTTACAAGATGTAATGAAATCGCCCTGCTCACCGCAGGGCGATTGTCATGCTTTTCTTACAGATTTTTCTTAAGATCTTCCGTCAACTGATCCAGTTTGGCCTGTGCATCCTCAAGGCTCGTTCCCTTCACGCCCATATAGAATTTGATCTTCGGCTCCGTGCCGGAAGGTCTTGCGCAGCACCAGGAATCATTGGTCAGATCGAAATACAGCACATTGGACTGCGGCAGTCCCGTCTCGCCCTCTGCACCAGTCTCCAAATTCAGAGTCTTTCCGGTATCGTAATCCCTGAACTCTTTGACTTTCAACTCGCCAAAGTTCTTCGGCGGATCCTTACGCAGCTTGTTCATCAGCTCCTCAATCTCTTTTGCCCCATCGATACCCTTCATGGTGATGGAATACTGGCTCTCTTTAAAGTAGCCATATTTCTCATAAAGTGTGATCATCTGATCCCACACGGTCTTACCCTGTTTCTTGCACCATGCAGCCATCTCGCACAGGCACATTACCGCTACAATGGCATCCTTATCTCTCGCATGGGTACCCGCCAGACAGCCATAACTCTCCTCTAAACCAAACACATAATTGTTGGAACCGCTCTGTTCAAACAATTTAATCTGCTCACCGATGTACTTAAAGCCTGTCAGGACTTCAATAAATTTCACATGGTAATCCTCAGAGATTGCCCGCGCCATATTGGTGGTAACGATAGTCGTGACAAGGGCCGGATTCTCAGGCATTTTGCCTGCTGCCGTCCGCTCTCTCAGGATATATTCTGCAATCAGCATACCGGACATATTGCCTGTGAAAGGCACATATTCGCCGCTCTTGGTATCCAACGCATAGATGCCAAGTCTGTCCGCATCGGGATCTGTAGCCAGCACGATGTCCGCGTTCTTCTCCTTCGCCAGTTTGAGCGCCAGCGTAAAGGCCTTGGGATCCTCCGGATTCGGATAATCCAACGTGGTAAAGTCGGGATCCGGCATCTCCTGCTCCGGTACCACATACACATTCTTAAAGCCAAGTTCTGCAAGAATCCTTCTCACCGGCACATTGCCCGTCCCGTTGAAAGGCGAATAGACAATCTTCATATCCTCCGCCATCTCCTGAATCACTTCCGGATGAATGATCTGCTTCTTCAATTCTACCATGTATTTGTCGTCAATCTCTTTGCCGATGACTTCATAGAGGCCAGCTTTCTTCGCCTCCTCCTTGTCCATGGTTTTAACTGTATGATAATCGGTCACGTTGTTGACCTCTGTAATGATCTCTTTATCCCTGGGAGCCGCTACCTGGGCACCGTCCTCCCAATAGCACTTATAACCGTTATACTCCGGCGGATTATGGCTTGCAGTGATCACAATACCGGAAATACAGCCCAGTTCCCTGAGCGCGAAAGACAATTCGGGGGTAGGCCGAAGTGCATCAAACACATAAGCCTTGATGCCATTGGCCGCCAGACAAAGCGCCGCCTCATCCGCAAACTCCGGAGACATTCTCCTGGAATCATATGCGATTGCCACGCCCTTCTTCTCGCCGCCCTGTTTCTTTATGTAATTGGCCAGTCCCTGCGTAGCCTTGCGCACCGTATAGATATTCATACGGTTCGTACCGGCTCCGATCACGCCGCGCAGACCGCCCGTGCCAAACGCCAGATCCTTATAAAATCTGTCCTCAATCTCCTTCTCATCGTTCCTGATCGCCAGAAGTTCCTGTTTGGTCGCATCGTCAAAGTAGGAATCCTCCAACCAGAATTCAAATTGCTCCTGATATCCCATTGCGTAACCTCCTTGTTTGAATAATATTGTTTCTCACCCATTTTGCAAGAACAAAGACCCAATTCATTAATCTTTTATATTTTACCACAACCTGGAATCTGTAGCAAATATATTTGTGATGGAATCCTATGGATTTACGTGAACCATATATTCATATATAACTATTCACATATATGCATAAGTGACACCTGAATGGATGGATAATTTTCCGTCAGCCCGCTCTCGCTCCTTTCATAGCATAGCAGACACTAAGCTCGATGAGTTGCACAGCAACTCATCGAGCTTAGTGCTGATCGTTTTAATCCGAAGGATTTAAACATATTCTAGGGCTTCCTTGAAAATTATCCATCCATTCAGGCTGTTTATTGGCATGGGTATGGAATATGACCTTATAGGGCAGTATATTTCTAAGTAGCGATAAGCAAATACTAGTATCTATGTTATTTGAAATACAGCGCTAACAATTACCAATACATAAGCTTAGCACAGATAAACATACACTCCACGTAAAATAATATAACCACCACAAAGATTCAATAAATTGAAAAAGAGTAATACAAAATGTAACGAAACCAGCGCAGAGGAGCGTAAATATCTTGAGGAACCCCTAGAGCTGAGTGAGCAAGCTCACTCTCGAGATTTGCTTCGCAAACTCGGCCTTGCTATTAAGTTTAGCGTCTGCTGCGTTGTGAAAGGAGCTCTTTCTATCCCTACCCTCAACCCTCTAAGCATTCACACCACCATCGCCACATTAATCCACCGCACAATCCTAAGCCCCGAGATCACATCCCTGGACACCGCCCCGATCCGGTATTCTCCCGGCGGCAGGGGCGCTATGATATCCACCTCAAAACCGCACAGCGCAATATTTTTCTGATCCGGCATATTCTGCGCGATATCATTGCGGCACTGGGGCGTATATTCCATCTGATAAAGGTCCCCCTTCTCTTTATCCCGAAACAGCAGTTTCGTCTCGAAGCAGGCATTATCACTTCCCAGAACCACCGCATATCCCTGTATCCTGCGGGACGTAGCCAGTTCCACAATCAGGCGCAGGCACTCGTCTTCCCTGACACCCTCGATATCCTCTGCCAATTCGCATACCCGCCTGTCAGGAATCGTGCGTCCCTCCTCAAAGGCCGGCCGTATGGTGGTATCCAGACGTTTTCTGTTGAGTCTGGGATGGTAATAGGGATCCTTTCTCTCCAGCTTCGGATGTCTGCCGTAGAGTGTATCACGCTCCTGCATCAGCCTCTTTTGATCTTCCTCGCTCTCATCACGGCCGCGGCTCAAAGACTCGTGATGCACCAGATAGAAGGTATTGACCACCATATTATGATAACCCAGTTCATAAAGTGTAAAACACAGATCCACGTCATTGAAGGCCACTTGCAGCTGTTCTTCAAAGCCGCCCGCTTCCTCAAACACATCCCTGCGAATCATCAGACAGGCTCCCGTTACCGCCAGATAGTCCCATACCCCCTGGTTCCTGCCATCATAATAACACTTGTTATCTTTCTGATACTGCAATTTATGCACAGGCCCCAGGACAATATTGACAACACCCGTATGCTGGATCATTTCAGAATCGGGATAGAGCAGTTTGATGCCCACTGCTCCTGCCCATTCTCTCCGGGCTTTCTTAGCCAGTTCCTCCAGCCAGCCGGGAGATATGGCCTCAATATCATCATTTAGGAATAAGAGCAGGTTTCCCCTGGCCTCTTCCGCTCCCAGATTACACATATGGGAAAAATTAAAGGGCATGGGACGGTAAAGATAGCGAATCTCCCGCAGACAGCTTTCTATCTCCGATCCCTTCTGTGACCTGTCTGCCTCCTGCGGCACTTCTCCTGATTTCTGCTTGCTATTGACATATGCCTGCATAATGCCGTCTATCTTCTGTGTGATCATTTCACGGTTCGCCTCGTTGCTGCCATTGTCCACGATCACGACCTCATAAGGCTGCTGCCGCACGGTATGGGCAACCGTTTCCAGACACCTGCCCAAAATCTCCGGATTATCTTTGGAGGGAATGATGATGGAAACCAGGTCATCCTGTGCCCTCTCCTGCGCTGCATCTGCAAGTCGTCCATCTGCAAACCGTCTGCCGGGCCTGCCTTCTCCCGCCGGCAGCCAGGCTTCTTTTCTGTGAAAAAGAATCTCCCGCAGGTGTCCAATGCGCTGGCAGCCCTTCTCATAACCACCCGCCAGTTCCACCAGCGCATCATGACAGGCTGCTTCCTCCTGTCTCTGCGCCTCAGTAAGCTGCCCGTAAAGGTCTTTTCTCACTGCCACCAAACTCCCCAGATAGTCCCTGCAAAGATAACTGTCCGGCGACCAGTCCTGTTTCAGCCAGGGCGAATGATACCCACCCCTATCATCCAGAATATCTTCATCTCCATAGAGAAACAGTACCTGTGGATATTTGGCAAAAAAGGCGGCAATCCGTTCTCTGGCGTCAGACGCCTCCTCTCCTTCTCCAAACACCAGAATCTCAAAATCAGCAGGAGCCTCTTCTGTCCCCAGTTCGGCATTTTCCTCCTCATCCTCCAGTCTGGTATCATAGTTCATCTCATATAATTTCAGGTTCTTTCGATAACGTCTGTCCAGCCGCCCTTCCAATATCTGACGCAACAATCTCTTTAAGCGCAAACCCTTTCCTCCCTTACATCCATCTTTTCATGGACGCTGTCACATCCTCCGCCACTGCCTGCGGCAATATCACCACTTTCAACTTCGCGCCAAGAACGTTCAGAGGTTTTCGTTCCAGTCCCGCCACATTGACGCTCAGATTCGGATCGCTGGTGGCAAAAATCACGCCCGATGAAGATTTGAGCAGCTTGCCATTGGTCGTAAACACTGCTTTCGAGTGAATCGGCACATCCTTGCCGTTAAACGTCATTTCCTCTATGCTGACCACACAGGATGCCATGGCCGGATCGATCCGCAGCATCTGTACATTGCTGTCCACCGTAAGCTGCAACTCCACATCCTCGTCATTTAAATAGGCTTCTGGCACGAAATAAGACTTTTCTTCCGAGAAACCGCCTCCGCAGTCCTCATAAATCTGCACTTTCCTGGGCACTAATTTCTGTTTCTCCCGTTCCAGACATTCCCAGGGATTGATGACCGGCGCTCCCATCCAGGCATACAGTTCCGACATGGACTTATTCCGTCCTGTCACCTGTCTCTGGAATTTCCTCTCCTGAACCCTGCAATCGTCCATATCGCTCTCACTCATGTTTAAAGAGTTCAAAATTATATCTACATTTAATTTATTTCTCTTTTCATCTTCTAATAAATAACAGTAGATTGCGCGAAAAGCCAGTTCTTTGGGATCGATTGCCTTATCATATGTCCACTCATAATCAATAACCGTCCAGGTATCCTCCTGCACCATGATATTGGAAAAAATCATGTCAAAATCCGCCGCCGGATATTCCGCGTGATACCCAATCCGCTCCACATATTCCTGAAAGAGCTGATGGAAGCCATCGATATCATTCTGTTCCAGCTTCTCGTCCAGCAGTTCCGTGAGAGGCCTTCCCTGTACAAACGCAAAAGAATCCCACACATTGTTTCCTTCCTCATGCAGGGTACATTTGTTAACTTGTATTTTACCTCCCTCATAACGCTCGGACAGTTTCCGGTAAGCAGACTCTATTCCTCTGATATGTTCTGCCGCCTCATTACATAACGGTAGTTTTTTAACTACAGTCTCTCCCTGTGTCCCTCTGCTGATCTCTGTCTTGATCTGGTACTGCGGTGCGCGGTCATTAGAATATCTGGTATACTGCACAGGCAGTTCCTTGCCGATGACTACTTCATAGGAGTTGGAAAATACCGAAAAGAGATTGTCCTCTGCGATTCCGTCAAAGGCATATTTTTCATTGAACAGATCCATCCGTTCCCGGTCATAGTTCCGAAGATTGTTGGAAAGTTCCCCCTTCCCCGGAAGCCGCCCGTCCGAGTACAGGGTCGTCATGAATTTATAGTCCGGATAAGGATAATAGAAATGATAGTCCTTTATCCCGCAGGATGCAAAAATCTTCTCAAGCCCCTGTCTGGAAAAGGTGCGCACACTGTCCCCGCCCGCATAATTCTCAATCCCGGAAAACCACTTCCCCAGATATCCCGTCTCACAGCCCGCATAGTTCTCAATCCCGGAAAACCAGGTTCCCAGGTGATCTTCTTTACAGCCCGCAAAATATTTCAACCCATATTTATTCTCTATGGCAATCACCACGCGGCCTCCGGGTGCAAGATGTTTCATCACAACCTGCAAAAAATCCGCAAAGGGCCTGTCCGTATCCATATAACTCTGCCCGTACTCAAACACGCCAATCAACAGGATGTAATCGAAATCCACAGGCAGTACCGGCTCCACATCCAGGAAATTCCCCACGTGGATGGTCACATTATCATATTCGCTGTGACGGTAGGCATTGATGAGGCTTCTTTTCTTAGACAAATCCACCCCCACGACCTGCGCCGCCTTGCGGGCCAGCACCCCTGTAACCGCGCCGCAGCCACTCCCCACTTCCAGTACTTTGGCGCCTTCCATGGGAAGCCACTCTGCGATATTTTCCCGCAGGGGCGAAAGATGATAGAGTAACGGCCAGCTTTTGCGTTCCTCGATGATCCGCGGATACTCCACCGAAGCATAGTTTTTCACAATGTCCAGCAGATCGTCTTCCACCGGCCCGTCACCATAATAATCTTCCCCCGGATAATGGGTCAGATCCAGCTTAATCTTTCCCACTTCCAGCATTTTTTCACTTTCGTTCATCATTTTGTCTGCCATTATCTTTTCCTAATTGCTTTTTCCTAATTTGTCTTTCCTGTTAGCTTTCCCTGCCACACAGCCTTACCAGACTCAATCCCCATTATACTTCAGCACAAAGTCACTCCGGTCAAGGGAGAAATTCGGGTTATAATAGGGATCTCCCTGAGCGAGGAGTTCCTTCCATTTCTCCCGGAAAGCCTCCGACTCCCGATTGTACCGCTCCGCCTTCTCACCGCTATCATCCAGTCCTCTGGAAACCGACTCATAGTGATATAGTTCCGCAAAAGGCGTAAACACATTCACGTATCCCGCCTTCCAGGCCCGGACGCACAGATCCACATCGTTTAAGGACACTGCAAAACCCTCATCCAGGCCGCCCAGCTTCTGGAACAGGGATTTGCGCATCATCAGGCAGGCGCCGGTGACGGCCATCACATTCTGCGCATAGCAGAGTCTTCCCATATATCCCAGGTTGTTATGGCTGATGCCATAATGGCTGTGTCCTGCCGTTCTGTGTGCCCCCAGCCCCAGTACCACGCCTGCATGCTGAATGGTTCTGTCCTCATAATAGAGTTTCGCACCCACGGCGCCCACATCTTTTCTCTGGGCATACATCAGAAGTTCTTCCATCCAATCCAGGGTTATGACCTGGGTATCGTTATTCAGAAGCAGGATATATTCTCCCGATGCCTTGGACACCGCCAGGTTATTGATCCGGGAATAGTTGAACTCTCCCTTATAGTTAAGAACCCTGATCTGCGGATTCTCCTGAATCTTCTTATAATAAGCAAAGATTTCCTTACTGGTGCTGTTATTCTCCACCACCAGGATCTCATAATTATCGTAGGTGCTCTTTTCCAAAATAGAAGAAATACAGCGTTGCAGATCCTCCAGATGGTCTTTGTTGGGAATCACGATGGACACTTTGGGATTGCCCTGAATCTCATATTTGATCCGGAAAATAGTCTCAAAAGCCTTCGTGGATGTTATCTCAAAGTTCTGGAAGCCCTGTGCCTTGAGGTGCGCGGCCACCGCCCCCTTTGCCGCCTCAATGGCATAACTCTTGGCATTGATATCAGAAGCCACACTGCCCTCATGGGAACGCCAGTAATAGAGGAGTTTCGGCACATGTACCACGCATTTGGCGCGGGAGGTCAGCCGCAGGATCATATCATGATCCTGACTGCCGTCAAACTCGGAACGAAACAGCTGTGTCCCATCCAACAGCTTTCTGGAAAAAGCGCTGAAATGGCAGATATAATTGTTGGCCCGCAGATTATCCGGTGCATAATCCGGCTTAAAATGCAGGGTCAGCATATGGTCAATGGTTTTGTTTCCCTTGAATGTAGTCTCATCACAATAGATGTAATCCGCACCCTTATCGCAGATTGCCTTCATATATTCATACAGCACGCTGGGATGCAGCACATCGTCATGGTCGAAGAGCGCAATATAATCTCCGGAAGCCATGGAGAGACATTCATTGGTATTGCCGGATATCCCCTCGTTCTTCGGCAGCTTTTTATAGACGATACGGCAGTAGAGACTGCTGCTGGAACGCAGGTATTTCTTGTCCAGTTCCATATATTCTCTGCAAATCTTTTCTACATCGCCGTGCTCCTCATCAGAACCATCCGCCAGGCACAGTTCCCAGTTTTCATAAGTCTGCGCTGTCACAGATTCTATGGCCTGTCGTAAAAAGTTATCCGGTGTATTGTATAACGGCATGAGAATGCTGAATTTGATGGCTTTATCAAATCTGGTGGCCCGCTGCGCGGCCGCTTCCTCCACGCTCGGAAAACTGGCTGTTCCATGCTGGGCCCGCGCTTTCTTCTCTATCATCTTGGCGTTCAGCTTACGCAGGAAACCTTTGACACTGCCGCAATACCCAATCCGTTCTTTGGTCCGCTGCAGCCAATGGACCAGCGAACGCAAAGGTTTGGACATCCGCCAGAATATACTGCCTTTAATCTGGCCGAGCTTTGTACCCAGCAGATCGCTCTTACGCTCCGCCTCCTCCAGCTTTCCGGTAAGCACCTGGTCCTTTTTTCTCTCTCGTCTGTAAGCATCCCGATAAAACCGCAGCGCCTCTACAGCCGTCATCCGGGCCTGCTCCTGCTTCAGGGAACCGGTATAGAACTCTTCCAGACCCATTTCACTCTCAGAAGCCCCGTGGCGGCGCAGCGCCACATCCCCACGCACTACATTATAAGAACCGGCCTCTTCCAGCCTGCGGCAGAATTCACTGCTGTCCGGGCTTTCTTCTCCCTCTTGCCCCAAACCGCCCGCCTTCTCATATTTCTCACGGGACACCATCAAACAGGCAAGGGGAACCGTCTGCACATCATGTATCACATCCGCCCGCAGATTCTGTTTCGTATCCGCCGTCCAAAGATCTGCCCCTACGGCCCCTACATGGGACTGCAATGCCTGGCCTGCCATATGCCCCAGCCAGCTTTTCTCTATGATCTCCATGTCATCGCCCAGAAAGAGCAGAAGGTCTCCTTTGGCACGTTCTATACCCAGGCGGTACAAGGCGCTCTGTTCTTTGATCCCAACGCCGTCCAGCCAGATAAATCCATATTCTTTTTGTAACTGTTCCATCTTACTTCTGTTCTCATCATTTTCCCCGGCGTCCACTACAATCCACTCGTAATAGCGGTAAGCCGTCCTGGTCTTAAAAGAGCGCAGACATCTCTCCAAAGAAACCGGCGCATCCTTGGTGATGATGACTACAGACACCACCCGATGCGGGGCGATCGCACCGCCGGCACTCCCCGCACGGGCGCAGCGTTCCCTGCCGGACACGGAAGTATCATACACCAGATGATACAGACCGGGATCCGGACCATACTGTAAGTCCGCACGGATTCCTCGCCTGCGCAGGGCATCCTCCCGTACCGGGATAAAGGCTTCCCCCGCGCCTGTAAAAGTCTGTTCCATTTGTTCCGGTCCGTAACCAGCGCCTTCCTCATGTTTCTCTTTAAGATTCTCTTTCCTCAGATCTGCCGGAATCTTTCCATGGTAAAGCACTGCATCCACACGCCGCACCGCTTCACGCATCTTCCCATAGTCCATGCCGCATCGTTTAAGCGCAGCCTCTTCCAGACGCAGGCACAGATCATAAAATCCCGCCGCCAGCTGTTCCTCCTCACTGCACTGGGCAAGACCGCCGTAAGCAATCTCAGAGAGAAGATCCCGTTTGACCGCTACCAGATGCCCCCAGCAATTATAAGATAACAGGGTGTCCGGTGCGTAATCTGACTTGCACCAGGGTATTCCGCCCTGCGCTGGATCCTCCTCATAGTAATCCTCATCCACATATGCCGCCACGCACGACTCATTGTTGTTAAAGCATGATTTAATTTTCTCAAAAATGTCCTGTTCAAGCGCTCCACAGCCATATGTTAACAGTACGATATCTGTGCCCGGAACATCAATCTCATTCCAGCCTTCCACCGTCAGGTAGTCTCCGGCATTCGCTTTTTCATTTTCAGAACATGCGTTATTATCGTTTTTCTGTTCATCTGTCGGTGTATCTGCCGATGTGTCAACAACCGAGTCCGCCGATTCAGTAACAGTCGATTCAGTAACAACCGCTTCCTTATAAAACAATCCATGGATCGGCGCCACCATCTTCCAGAAGGGGCTGGCATAAATGCGCTCCAGATTATCCTGATAATCTTCCTGTTTCCGCTCCAGATCCGCAACTTGTCCTGCCAACAGGGTATTGTGTTTTCTCTCCTTTTCATAAGCCGCCGCATAATAGGCTGCCCAGTCATAACCATTTTTCAATCCACTCATCAGTCAGATAATCCCCTTTATACGCGTTTATCCGGCCGCCTTTGCTGTGGGACCGGATAGTGCCATCTACTTTACCTCAACCACGGAATTCATGTCATAATATCCTACCGTGTCCTTATCCGAAATCACCGTCACATTCAGCACATCATAAAGCCTGTGATAGACGGTGAAATCATCGCCTTCATAACCTGTCACCCCCAGGGACAACAGGTAATCGCCTCCTTGCAGATTCATCTCCTGGGTAAAACGGATCTCCTTCACCTCACCGGCTTCCACCGATTCCAGGAATGCCTTTTCCACCATCGTATTGGTACCTGTAATCTCTGTTCCACGCACATTCTTGATGGTGAAAGCAAAAATCGGTGCGGTAATTTTCTCAAGCATCTCCACCTTCATATGGATCGAGAAACGGCTGCCCTTTATCAGCGCTGAGGTTTTCTCCCCCTTTTCATCTGTCACATAGTACTCCGTGATCAGGGCCTTTTTGGAACCATACTCCAAAAGTTCCGGATTCTCAGCCGCTCCCGGCGTTTTGGCATTCTCTTTCTTGATCTTACTGCCATCCACACCCTTTGCCGCCATCTCCCGCAGTTTCTCATCATCCAGAAGTCTTTCCTCTTCCTCCGCCTCCGGTGCCGTATACTGACCCACAAGCACCTGTTTATAGGTATCTATCATCTTCTTGGCGGAGCCTTCTCCCAGCTTTACACCCTGATTTAAAAGCACTACGCGGTCACAGTACTTGCTGATGCTGCTCAGGTCATGACTCACAAAGACGATGGTCTTCCCCATCTTTTTAAACTCTTCAAACTTATGATAACACTTCGCCTGGAAGAAGACATCTCCAACCGACAGCGCCTCGTCCACGATCAGGATCTCGGGATCAATATTGATGGCCACTGCGAAAGCCAGACGGACAAACATACCGCTGGAATAGGTCTTCGCCGGCTGATATACGTAGTCCCCAATATCCGCAAAAGAAAGAATTTCCTCCAGCTTCTCGTCAATTTCTTTCTTGCTGAACCCAATCATCGTTCCGTTCAGATAAATATTTTCAATGCCGTTATATTCCATATTGAATCCGGCGCCCAACTCTAAGAGGGCCGAAATACGCCCATTGACGACCACCTCACCGGAAGTAGGTGTAAGAACACCCGTTATTATTTTAAGAATCGTGGACTTACCGGAACCATTGGTGCCGATGATACCCACGCACTCTCCCTGCCGGATCGTCATATCGACCCCCTTCAGGGCGTGATGCTCCGTATAGTGCTTCTTTCGCCCAAGCCCCAATGCATCCCTGATCCGATCAGAGGGCTTATCGTAAAGTTTATACACTTTTCCCACATCTTTTACTTCAATCGCAATCTCTTTCATGTTTGATTGACCTTCCCTGTCACACTTTCCATCCCAGACGTTTTACATGGGTGTTTACAGCACATCTGCAAAATGTGTCCGCAGCCTTCTGAAAACCAGTGTGCCGATACAGAACATACTGATCGTAAAAATCCAGAAATACGTAGAGGAATAGAAATGCTCCCAGAACCATTCTTCATCAAAGATGGCGCTCCTGAAGCCGTTTACAATATATACCAGCGGATTGAGTTTAAACAGCGTTTTGACCTTATCCGGCAGCATATCGATGTTCCACATGATCGGCGTGGCCCACATGCCAATCTGAAGCGCAATATTGATGATCTGCTGTAAATCCCTGATAAAAACTACCAGTGCGCTGGTCAGATAACTTAAGGCCAGCACAAACAAAAACAGACAGAAGCTGTAATAGACTAATTGCAATGTATAGATTGTAGGCGTATATCCATAACAGATGCCAACGATCAATAACACTCCCACGAAGAAGATATGGATAAAGGTAGCCGCAATCACCTTGATGATCGGCAGGATACTGATATTAAATACCACCTTCTTGACCAGATATGTGTACTCCACCAAGGCCATCGTCCCCTGCGATATCGCCTCAGAGAAATAGAACCAGGGCACCAGCCCCGCCGTCAGATACAGCACATATGGCGGTATCTCTCCACCCTCGCCTGCCACAAACTGTACCCGGGCATTAAACACTTTATCAAATACAATCCAGTACATGAGCACCGTCACCACAGGCTGAACCATGGCCCACACAATACCCAGATAGGAGCCCGCATAACGTTTCTTAAAGTCATTCTTCGCCAACTTCCAGATCAGACGCCTGCTCTGGAACAATTCCACCGGAATGGTCACAATCCTGTCGTAATAAATGGCAAAAATGATACAGGTGAAGGTAATCAGCACACAGCCGCTGAACTTCTTCATCTGCTCCGTCACCTGATCCGCCAGGGGATTATGGTGCCTGACAAGCACTAAAGCAAGAAGCAGGCCAAGCCCCCAGAATATAAGTATGGCTGCGGGCTTTTTTGTAAAACGTCTCTTCTCAGTTTGATCTTTGGTCTTATCCGTACTTTTTATAAACATATCACTAACCTTTGAGTTTTCTGCCTATGCAGGACATCTATTCCGTCTTAGCGGTATTTTGCGGTAAAGGCTTTGATGCCCTCCCATTTCGTATCTTTATCGGACATATTCAATTCCATCCCCTCCGGAATCGGCCACTCGATACCAATATCCGGATCGTTCCAGATAATGCCGCCCTCATCGTTCGGATGATAGAAATCTGTACATTTATAGGCAAATTCTGCATAATCCGAGAGTACAAAAAATCCGTGGGCAAAATTCTTGGGGATAAAAAACTGCTTCTTATTCTCCGCAGAAAGCACTACCCCCTTCCACTTCCCGTAAGTCGCTGAACCCGGCCTCAAATCCACCGCCACGTCAAAGACCTCGCCGCTCACTACCCGCACCAGCTTATCCTGCGGAAAGTTGATCTGGAAATGCAGGCCCCGAAGAACACCTTTGACTGAGGAGGACTGGTTGTCCTGGACAAAAATCTGATCAATCCCTGCCGCCTTATAATCATTATAATTATAAGTTTCCATGAAATAGCCCCTGGCATCGCCAAACACCGCCGGCGTAATGATCTTAAGGCCTTCTATCTCGCATGTCTCCACCGTTATTTTACCCATTTGTCCCATTTCCTTTCCTTAGTCTGTTGTCGGCACATTGCCGCTGTCACCGTTCACCACGCCGGAATATCCTGCTGCTCCCTTGGCATGATTAATGGAAGTGTCTATATTCATATAACAAAGATTTAAATCCACATTGGTATCGATACCGTTCACCGTACCCCTGGATGTATACTGCCACATATCATAATATCCATCGTAGGCCGGCACTTCCGCATACTCTGCAAGCCAGGTCTTGTATTCTGACAGATCTGTCACATTTATCCTGTCATTCAACCAGTTGCGGGAAGCATAGATGCCCGTCTCATAACCTGCCGCGCTGATGGTCTCCAAAAAGGCTTTGTGGGCAGCTGTCCGCTCCTTCGCATCCAGGCCATCGGCACGCCCGCTGCCGCCTGCGCTTTCACTGTCCAAAAACACCGGATAATCCACATCGTACTCCTCGATCAGCCGGATTACCATGCTGGCCTCCTCCACAGCCTCCACCTCATCCAGTGCCTGTGTAAAGAAGTATACCCCCACCGGAATCCCTGCATCGATCGCGCCTCTGATATTCTCCTCATACATGGGATCTATGACCAGCGCTCCGCTGGAAGCGCCCCGGTACCCGCAGCGGATGATGGCAAACTCTACGCCTTCGTCCCTGACTGCCTCCCAGTCAATCTCCTTATTCCATTTGGAAACGTCAATGCCCAGCTTCGCACTGCCGTTTGCAAACTGCATCTGCGTATTCTCACTGCCGTCCGCATCTTCCTCGGCGCCGTTTACCGCTTTATCCTCCTTGGCCGGATCGATATCGTCCTCTGTCAGCATCAGATACTCGATGTTATCGAGCACCCGATATTCAATCTCCTGCCGCACCTGGATGGTCGTGACCGTGTTAGGCACATGGAACCCTGTCTGTTCCTGCAACGACACTCCATACTCTCCGGCCCGCAGACCGTCAATATAGATGACGCCGTCCTCGTCTTCATCCGTATATTCCCCTACGCCCTGTATTTCTATGGTGAAAGGTGCACCAGTCACCAGACGTCCCGTGCTGTCTACCACCATGACGCGCAGATCCTTGGCCACGGAACTCATCATCAGAAACACGTTCCGGCCAACATAGGTCTCAATACTCTTAAATCTGGGCTCCTCATCAAAAAAGGTCTCATCGCGCAGAAAAGCAGACAGATCATTTCCTATCTGTCCACTGTCCGTCTCTGCCTCTTCTTCTGTTGCTTCCATCTCCTGTTCCGGCTCCTCTGTAAGCCCCAGCTTACTCATCACCGTGTCAAGATTCGTGAGCGCGATCACCGCGATAAGCAGAAGAAATATGCCTATCATGGCAAAGAGCGCACGTCTCATTCTCTTAGAGTCCATTTGCAACCTCTACCATGTATTGTCCGTAGGCCGTCTTCATCAGCGGCTCCGCCAGCTCTAACAGTTGTTCTCTTGTAATAAATCCTCTCTTATAGGCAATCTCCTCAATACAGGAGATATACAGCCCCTGTCTCTTCTGGAACGCCGCCACAAAATCTGCCGCATCCAGCAAAGAATCATGGTTGCCCGTATCCAGCCAGGCGAAACCTCGTCCCAGCGTCTCCACCCGCAGCGTTCCCCTGCGCAGATACTCATTATTGATACTCGTGATCTCAATCTCACCCCGGGCGGAAGGTTTCACATTGCGGGCAATCTCCACCACATCATTATCATAGAAATACAAACCTGGCACCGCATAATTGCTCTTCGGATGTTCCGGCTTCTCCTCTATGGAGACCGCCATGCCGTTCTCATCAAACTCCACCACACCGTATTCCCTGGGATCTCTCACATAATACCCAAAGATTGTAGCGCCCTTTTCCCGGGATGCCACTTCCCGAAGCACCCTGGAAAAACTCTGGCCATAAAAGATATTATCCCCCAAAACCAGCGCCACATTATCATCGCCAATAAAATCAGCGCCAATGATAAAGGCATCCGCCAGCCCCCTGGGCTGTTCCTGTACTGCATAGGACATCCGCAGTCCCAGCTGTTCTCCCGTCCCCAGAAGTTCCTCAAACACGGGCAGATCCCTGGGCGTGGATATGATCAAAATATCCTGGATACCCGCCAGCATCAGTGTCGATAGTGGATAATAAATCATCGGTTTGTCGTATACCGGCAAGATCTGTTTGGAAATTGCCTTGGTCAGCGGATAAAGCCTTGTCCCGGCCCCGCCCGCCAGAATGATTCCTTTCATAGAAGCTCTCCAGCCTTTCTTTTATGAATACATTTCCTCATAATATTTCTGATAATCGCCGCTCGTCACATTTTTCATCCAATCTTCATGGGCAAAATACCATTCTATGGTGCGGCGGATGCCTTCTTTAAACATGGTCTCCGGCTCCCAGCCAATCTCTCCCCGAATCTTGTCCGGTGCGATTGCATATCTCCTGTCATGTCCCTTACGGTCTTCCACATAAGTGATCAGGTCTTCTGTAATATGGGCACGCCTCTCATCGCTCTCCGGCAGCATCTCCCGGAGCGTCTCTATAATAGTCTTTACAATCTCAATGTTCTGCTTCTCATTGTGGCCGCCCACATTGTAAGTCTCAAAAAGTCTGCCCTTTTCCTGTACCATATCAATGGCCTTGGCGTGATCCTCCACATAGAGCCAGTCCCGCACATTCTTGCCGTCCCCGTACACGGGCAGCTTCTTGCCCTGCAGGGCATTGTTGATGATGAGAGGGATCAACTTCTCCGGAAACTGGTAAGGCCCGTAGTTATTGGAACAGTTGGTGATGTTCGCCGGAAAATGATAGGTATCCATATAAGCCTTTACCAACATATCGGAACCAGCCTTGCTGGCCGAATACGGGCTGTGGGGCGCATAGGGCGTGGTCTCGTAGAAATAACCGCCGTCTTCCTCCAGGGAGCCATATACCTCATCAGTGGACACATGGAGAAACTTCTTGTCCTCCTTATAAGTTCCATCCGGCAGTTCCCAGGCTGCCTTCGCACAGTTGAGCATCACCGCTGTACCCATGACATTGGTCTGCACGAATACTTCCGGATTCCTGATGCTGCGATCCACATGACTCTCCGCCGCAAAATGTACCACCCTGTCAATGTCATTTTCCGTGAAAATCCTGGTGATTGCCTCTTTGTCACAGATATCTGCCCTGACGAAGGTATAATTCTCCCGCGCCTCCAGATCCTTTAAGTTCTCCAGATTACCCGCATATGTCAGCGCATCCACATTAATGATACGGATCGTATCGCCATATTTGCGGAACATGTAATGAATATAATTGGAACCGATAAACCCGGCGCCGCCTGTCACAAGATAAGTTTTCATTTTTCCCTCCATGTCAGAGCCATTGATTGTTTTCCGAAAATTTTATTCCCATGCTACATACTATCATTCTATCGCCGGAATGTCCATAGACATCCTGCATCCGGACTGGTTAATTTATGTGACAGTTCAGCCATGCCATTCATAAGTCACCAGATATACATTCTGGCTAATAATAATAATATCGTTAATTGACTGGTGACTTATTTCATGTCGGGCGTCCGCCCTATAGAATTGATTGTGCAGTTTGTCCTTAGTGAGCAAGCTCCCACGTACAAATTGCACATCAATTCTGCATGTCTGAACTGCTAATTCATATAACTGATATTCATGTCCACGTTACCGCTGATCCCGCTGACCTTACCCTTGGAAGAGTACTGCCACATATCATAACGGGTAGCGTTGTAAGTCGGCGCGCTGGCATACTGCGCAAGCCAGATCTTATAACTGGTCAGGCTGCCGGTATTGATTTTCTCATTAAACCAGGTCTTATTTGCATAGATGCCCGATGAAATACCGGAATTCTGCACCGTCTGGCAGAAAGTCTTGCAGACTGCTGTCCTGGTATCCCGGCCAATTGCGTCACCGCGGCCGCCGCTGCCTTCCACATCCAGGAAGAGCGGATAATCCAGACCATAACCTTTCACCAGATCTATAGCCATGGAAGCCTCCTCGACAGCCTCCACCTCGTTGACCGCCTGGCTGAAGAAATATGCCCCTACCTTAAGGCCCGCAGCTTTCGCACCCTTAATATTACTCCGAAACATCGGGTCTTCCACCAGTACGCCCGTAGAATAACCACGGTAACCACAGCGGATAATGACATAGGATACACCGGAATTCTTAACCGCATTCCAGTCGATGTTTCCATTGTGCTTGGACACATCGATACCCATGGAGCCGGAACCATTGGAAAGTTTACCGTCACTGCCAAAACTGTACTTGGCTCCCAGGATGACCTGATCACCCGTCACATACTGGTTATCCTTACCAAAGAAATATACAGAACCGTCAATGGTCTGCCAGCCGGTATATTTATATTCGGACGCTGTCTTTACCTTTTTATAGAAGGTACTGCGCTCTTTATAATCCTGGTAGGTCGCCTCTTTAAATTCTCCTGTAGAATTCTTCTTATAATAGAGCTGGTTGCCGTCTTTATCTTTTAACTTCGTGGCCGGATCGATCACTGACTTCTTGACCGTAATCTCTATAACGCCATATACGTCTTTGTTTGCCTTACAAGTCGCCCGGATCTTGACCTTACCTTCCGCTACACCAGTGACAACGCCCTTACTGTCTACCTTTGCCTTCTTCTCATCTTCACTGCTCCAGGTAATCTCAGAACCTTCCGGATCAGATTTGGCCGTTAATGTCAACGACTGACCAATACCCACCTCCTGTTTACCGCTGATAGTCACTTTCGTGTAGTTCTTGTTGCTGATTGTGACTTTGCAGGAGAAATCAATATTCTTAAATTTGACCCCATTGACCTCTTTCACTCTCGATCTTATAATCGTAGTGCCTTCCTTTAGTCCCTTGACCTGACCATCATCAAATACCTTGGCCACAGTTTCATCCTCACTGCGCCAATAGGCTTCATAGGCATTACCGCTTCCATCCGTAAGCTTCAAGGTCTCCTTGCCGCCAATAGCAAGCTGTAGTTCCGTCTTACTCAGTTTCAGTTCTACTTCTTTCTTATTCTCTGTTACGGTCACGGCACAGATCAGCTTGTTAGACCCTTCGATTTCAGAACCGCTGTCTGCCTTCACTTCGGCTGTGATCGTTGCTGTGCCGGTCTTTTTGGCCGTCACCGTTCCGCCGCCGGATACAGTCGCCACAGAGTCGTTGCTGCTGGACCATTTTACCGTATAACTTATGCCGTTCGTCCCAGACACGCTTAATGACTTGGTACCTCCGACATTTACTTCCATCTTCGTCTCATTCAGACTGACCGTTCCCTTTTTATTGGGCTTATCCTTGACTTCTACAGAACAGGTCAGTTTACTGGAACCTTCAATTTCAGAATCACTGTCCGCATTCACCTGGGCTGTGATGGTTGCACTTCCGGCTTTGTTTGCCGTGATTGTGCCGCCGCTCGATACACTCACCACCGAGTCATTGCTGCTGGACCAGTCCACCGTATAGTTTATGCCGTTCGTTCCCGACACACTTAATGACTTAGTCGCCCCAATTTCCATCGACAAAGAAGTCTCGCTCAGACTGACGGTTCCCTTTTTCTTCGATGGTTCTTCCTCCTTGACCGTCACGGAACATGACAATTCGGACGGTGTAACCGTGACATTATCACCTTTTGCGCTCACCTTTGCTCTGACCTTTGTACTGCCGGCTCCTTTTGCCGTCACTGTGCCGCCGGATACCTCTGCCACCGAGGAATCATCAGTTGACCAGTCCACGGAATATTTGCTGCTGTCACCGCCCGACACGCTCAGGCTTTTACTGTCCCCTGCTTTTAATTCCAAACTTGTCTGACTGAGACTGACCTCTATTTCCTCTTTTTTGTCAGGTTCAGGCTCTTCCGGTTTCTGGTCGGGATTATCCGGATTGTCCGGGGAATCCGGCTCTTGCGTTCCATCCGGAGAATCCGTACTCCTCGCCGGATTTTCCCCGCCTTCCACCAGCTTCCGATAACCGCCTGCCACTACCCAGGGATCTACAATCTTATCCTTCGGGACTTCCTCATAACTGTCCTTTTCACCGCCCACCGGCGTTTTGGTCGATTCCACCCATTCCACAGTATCCTTTAAGGTAGACTCTACCACCGTATTCTGCTGCGCTGCCTCTTCCTTGGCCACATTGATCTCGGACTCTTTCTTGACCTCATCCGTCACGTCTACCTTCTTATAGGCAATCTTGTCGGTGACCTCAACAGTACTCGCTGATGACTGCAACTTGTATTTCTGATAAGCCTCCCCTTCCAGCGGCTTGATCTTGACGCTGTAACTGCCGGCGCTGACACCCGTCTGATAGATGATACCGTCCTTATCATCATCTTTCAGGTCGTAGGTCTTGCCGCCGCCAGATACTTCTACCACAAAAGGCACGCCTCCGATCAGTCTGCCGGAAGATTTGTTGGCAAACTTAATCTTTAAATCGGACTGGATGGATGTCAGACGGAGTTCTACTTCGACTTCTTTTTTCTCATCCTCTTCCTCCTCGTCCTCTCTGCCTTCCCCCCAGTTTAAATCCGACTCATCAAAATCGTTATCCACCAGATGGCCAAGTTTCGCGGATTCCGACACTGCCAGCAGGCCGCTCTCCCCGATTACGGAAACCCCTTCCATCTGGCCGCCGACCTCCGCAAACGTTGCCACCTGCTTCTCCATGGACCTTGCGCTAAAATAGAGTGTTCCCGTAATAATAGCGCCCGCCACCACCAGAATACCGAGCATCGCCACTACCATATCCAGAGAACTCATCTCTGACAGGAAATCTCTAAAGCGCGCTATGACGCCATCATCATCGTCCTCCTCATAGTCATCATCTTCATCTTCGTAATCATCGTCCTCGTAGTCATCATCTTCATAGTACCCCTCGTCTTCATAGTCCTCTTCATCCTCGTACCTGTCATCTTCGTAGTACGCCTCGTCCTCATAGTCCTCTTCGTCCTCGTACCTGTCATCTTCGTAGTACGCCTCGTCCTCATAGTCCTCTTCGTCCTCGTACCTGTCATCTTCGTAGTACGCCTCGTCCTC
>CAMNXA010000025.1 GCA_946566685.1 uncultured Lachnospiraceae bacterium | reverse complement strand
TCCAACGCCAAGCTCCTTTCCTTTTATGTCCTTTCCCATAGTAAAAGCTCCTTTCGACAAGAGCCCTAATACCAAATGCTCGGCAAGCCGAGCATTGATAGTATAGCATAGTAAGGCTCAAAAGTAAATTACAGGATTTTATATTTCCACGGTATCGCTTAGAAATTTATCAAATTCTCTACGCTTTACGAGCTTCTTTTTCCCCACATACAGTACAAATTTGCAATTTGGTATCTTCAGCAGTTCTTCTATCCGATTGATTCCGATATTGGAATATTCTGCTGCTTCCCTAATCGTTAAATTGGATTTCTCCCAGATTGGTATTTTTCTTGTATTATCGCTTCTCATATTTTCGCCATCCCCTTTTCAAGTTTCTTTCTTAAAAAGCACAAAAAGACAGCCCAGACCGATTCCCTATGGTCTGTAACTGCCCTTACGCTGTGTTAGATAAAAATTTATAATCCCTGATTGCCCTGCAAACTGTCGGGAAAAATTGCAGTGTCATTTGTGGGATTTATGTATTCAATTTTTGAATGCTAAATCTTAGCATGACTGCCCAGAACTTTTAGCTTGTTCGGCATATACTTTTAACGAACCCTCAAACGCTTTTTATCCTCCTATCATCTTGACTTACAATGCTATTGTAAATGGCAAAGGTGCAAAAAATCTTCCTATTTCAAAATTTTTTTGAGAAAATTCACATTGCAATATCCATATGATTTTTATACTGTGTGTCACTTCATCTTACAATCCGCAATCTTCCTGCGGACAGATTGATACAAAACAGCAAGCACTGCCTGTGTCATGACACAGGGCGTAATAGCAAGCACTGCCTATGGACGTCCATAGGTAGTTTTTTTGCAAAATTTCCGATAGGGGACTCCCCTAACCCTTAATTTCTATCAAAAAAAGAAACAAGCGCATTACTCTTAATTCTTATATTTTCTAAATTATAATTTGTAAAATATCTATCTCTATTTTCTAGTCCCCAAACATTTCTTTATGAATACCCCCAAAATCAATATGTTTCTTTACAACGTCAAAAGTGTCTAAATACAAACACATTTTTCCAGACAATTCTTTTTGAAAAGCTTTTAGACAACTTTCTATTTCAAATAATATATCTTCATTACTCATATTTACTATCGGAAAGTGCATTCCGCCTGTTCTCATATCCTGAATAAAATGTTTTGTTTTAGACAACGCAACCATTTTCCTATCCAATGTCTTTTGCACATTAAAAGACATATCTCTTAAACCAATCGCAATTTCAACAAATCCTACTATCTGATTATATTTCCATATATACTCGGGATGAAAATAACCAGAAAATATTTCTTTTGCTCTTTCTTCACTGTTACCCAAACTCATTGACCATTCAATTAATTCCTTTTTCTTCTTATCTTTTCTCCGATTAAATTCTTGTTCTGACATAGAATAAATTGGGATTTCAAATATTATTTTTTCATCAGGAAACAACATACTTTACCCTTCCTATACATCATTATACTATCAAGGCAATCTATCCAACAATTATTTACTTTGAATCAATCATTTCATCTACACAAAAAATCTTTTATTCTCCAATTACTTCCTCAATAATCTGCTTAATCTTTTTATTGCTCAACTGCGTATAAAAAGAAACTGTATAACCATCAATTGTAAGTTGCTTAAAAAAAGCTTCCGCACATTTAATTTTGGCCTCTTCCGTACCACGGAGAGTAGACTTCTTTTCAACTAATTTTGTTTCTACCACAATATTCAATTCCTTTGTGCCGTCTATATGCTTTACAACATACATAAAATCTGGACTGTAAGTCTCGCCAACAATCGTGGGAATTGCTATACTGGACTTTGGAATCTTGCCGTATACCACAATCTCATCAATATCAGAATGCATGATATTATCTTTTTCCAATGGGGAATCAAAAGCAATGCGGTTATACAAATATTTGTCTGAAGGCGTACCCTCAACAAACATAGTACCCACATTTCCCTGTTTAATCACTTCTCTCGGAGAACCGTCTTTATATGTCAGTGCAGTTCCCTTGACAGGCTGATTTGAACGAGAATATTTGAATCGAGTCTGCATTTTTTCTATACGCCAATCTGCAAATGCATTAACAATATTAGAAACCGCATATTCATTGATATATTCTTCTGGAATAACGTTTCCCTTTTCGCCTGCAAACTCACACATTGCCTTATGAATTTCCCCAATCGGAATACTTGTCTGTCCACTGATTCTTTTTAGGAATTCATTATATGCCAATGGTCTTTTCACAAAATACGTTACCCCTGTATCTTCTCTAAGCACCATTGCATTACCATCAGCAACCACCGTATCTCTATGACTATATATGGCAATATTTCCAAAAACGCCGCCTTTTCGCAATATATCATGTAGTGCCTGTGGAATTTCGTCCTCTATATCGGCATCGTAGAATAAGTAATATTTATGATTGATACTTTCCCAAAGTTCCTTTAATTCAGAATAGACAGCCTTACGAATATGAATTTCTTCTTTATTGCTTTTGTTCACATCCATAACTTTATTGCTACCTATGCCACTGGCAAACTCTGGATAGTCCGCAAAAAATGCATCTCTTTTTTCGGAACAGATTTCTCTTTCAAAGTTAATATACCCTTTCGTCATCAATTCAATAACAAGTGCATTTATATCCACTTTTCGTTCCTTAGCGACTTTTTCTAAAGTTTCTTTCAGCAACACCGTAGCCGTAGGTATTTCTCCATTGATTTCATCAATCAACCTTTGTGCAAAATCAGCCTCTTTAAAATCCACTATATAATTCAGCTTAAATTCTTCATTGGAAATACGATTGCCATTTTCATCAACAGGCAAACGCAGACCACGCCCAACTTCTTGCAATTTACTATTTTCGCTACCACTGGAACGTAGCTTTGCAATAGTAAATACATTAGGGTTATCCCAACCTTCTTTCAGTGTCCATTTTGAAAAAAGAAATCTTCTTGTATTATATGCACCATCTGCATTACGAATGGAGAGCAATTCCTTTTTATTATGAAGAATATCTGCCACTTCTTTTGCAATGGCTTCATCAGAATCACTATTGTCCTGTGAAAAATATCCTGCGTGGCAAGCAGAAACATCTGCTGCACTTGCTTCAAGATATTCTCTATATTCATCTTCTGCCTCTGGTAGTATAGCTAATAAATTATTTATATTTTCTAACAAAAGACCTTCAAACATCTCTTTAAGGTATGGTGCCTTTCCATCTTCCTTTTCTCGGTATGATGAAATATCATCAATAAAGAAAAGTGCCAGTGTTTTTATTTTATATTGTCTGCCCGAAAAGTTTTGCCTTTCTGTCTCAAAATGACGCTGAATAGCCAATTTCAGCATTTGTTTCTGATATGACGAGGAATAAATGTCTATATTAAATTCCTCTCCTTCATATTTTGTCTGCCCATTTGTCAATTCTATAAAGTTTTTACCAATAGCAGAAACGGTAATGCCTTCAAATGCTGTATCAATGCGAGACAGTGATTCTCCTGGTGTAAGTATATAGGTTTTTGTATTTTTACCACGCTTTTTTAAGTGGAATGTAGCAGATGTCTTCGGAACAATAGTTACTAGCTTAACATTTTCTTCTTTATGCGACAAGGGTTCAAAATGCTCTTTTGCAACACCCTTTATCAGATTATGATTAAAGGCATCACAGGCATTCAATTCATAAACAAGATTATTAAAATCTTTGAATATCGTTTTATTACGCCCTGCACCGACAGAGCAATCTGGAAAAGTTGCCCCGAAACGTATAATCATCTGAGGACATAATTCCGTAGTAATAGCTGTATATGCCTTTTGATCTCTGGAAAAACGATGCGGTTCATCAATAATAACAATTGGTTTCGTTGCTTTCAATGCATCAAATGGTCGATAAAATCCCTCTACCAAATAGTCATAGTCAGAGCGTGTCAACATATTACCATTTGTCAAAAGCTGCATATTGACAAGCAATACATAAACCTTATTCGTATTTTGGCAAGAACCTATAACATAATCCCTTACGGCTGATGGCATTGGTAAAAACCCTTTTTTCTTTTTCTTAGGACTTTCCAAAACACTCAATTCAATATCGCAATTATACCCACAATCATCTGAAAAATGATGTTTTACATATCTGTCTGATATAAACTGGGATGTTCCTGCCTTGATTGCCAAAGAAGGAACTACAACAATAAATTTGTTAAATCCAAATCTTTTATGCATTTCATAGATGGTCTGTGTATATACATAAGTTTTTCCTGTTCCTGTTTCCATTTTGACATCAAGGTTAAGATAATCCCCATCGTCACGGCAACCACGATAATCCGCATGAATACCTTTCTGAATTTCCGAAAGATTATGAAATAATCGTGAATCTCTTCTATCAAGAACCGGATTTTCGTAAGAATAACTTGGTTTAATCGTTGAAACGCCATCAAGCACAGACATCAGTGCATCAACCGCTTTTTTCTGATGGTCTAGTTCTCGTTCAAGTATCAGTTCCAAAATCTGCACCTCCTTAGTACCTAATATCAAGATTAATTTTTAAGTTTTTCTCTGAATCTCGCAAAATTTTTACATTTGTTTTTAAATTTTCCATTTCAATATAATTAAAACTATACCCAAACAGAACAATATTCTGCGGATTGAAATTTCCCTCAAGATTATATTTTTCAATCAATGCCTGGATTGCTTCTTCTGTCAACTCTGGATTGATGAAATACAGATGATTACCACACCAATAAGCAATATAACTCGCAAGGTCAACCCTTTCACAATCGTTCACGAAACCATAGTTGTCGTGAATAAGCCATGTTGTGAGTACAGTATCCGCACCGAATTCATCATATACCGTGGTATCTGTAATAAATTTACTGCTATCGAACGATTCTATTTTATCCAAGGTAGTCTGACTAACTTCATGTAATGTATAATGCTTAAATCCAAGGTCTGCAGTAGTATCAGGATGTTTTTCTCGAATACTATGTACTGCACGAGCAATACGCTCAATACCCACGTAATCAAGTGTATGAGGGCAAGAAACGGAATCCAAAAAATCCAGTACCTTCTTCACTTTTCCTTTTTCAGCTTTTGATGCATTTATATATTTGTCATCAAGATTTTCTGGTAACTGAATTGCAATAACCTTTCTAGTTCCTCCATCTTCAACATTCAAAGACATAATTGCCTCAACAGTTGTCGCCGATCCAGAGAAAAAATCTACGCAAAGCGAGTTAGTATCAGTAGCAATTCTCATTATTTTTTTTATTAAATAAGTTGATTTGGGGAAATCGAAGGCATCTCCCATATTATATTCTCCAAGTTCCTTTGACCCCTGTTCCGTAATTACTCCCGTCTCTTCCCAAATATCATCATCCTCATCCACCAATTCTCCAACTAAGTTATCCTCATACCAAATTGTTTTCGCTTTATAAGTTCCTTTTCTATATTTTTCATAGCAACCATATTCACCAGTTGATTTTTTCTTTGCTACAACTTCACTCATCATAGAGTCTTTAGAGCAATTATAAGTTAAGAATTTCTTTGTTCCCCATCTCCAACAGCTTTCTTCACCCTCACTGTTATAAGGCAATATTTCCACCGAAAACTCTTCTGTTCTTTCTAAAGAAACTGGAAAATAACCACATTCGTCAACCAAATCAGGATTTGTATAAATTGGATAGAACAAGTTTGGACGATTAAATTTTCCATATTTAGGATTACGATTACGCAGTTCTCTTTCTTCAAATTCTCCAACACTGTCACTTTTTGAAAAGGCGCCTTCGCCTTTATTCAATTCATTAAGCAAGGTGTCTGCATTCTTGGTAATTACCAAAAGATATTCATGTGTTTTAGCAATTTGTTTATAGGTCTGCCCTCTTTTGTTGGATTGCACAATAATATTAGCAACAAAATTTTCTTCACCAAAAATGTCATCACACATTAACTTTAAGTTGCCTTGTTCATTATCATCGATTGAAATGAAAATCACGCCATCTTTTGCTAGTAAATCTCTAGCCAATTGCAACCTCGGATACATGAACATTAACCATGCAGAATGGGATGCGCTTCCGCGATTAGTTAAATCAAGAATTCTTTGTGCCTGTTCCTCATCAACACTCAACTTTGCAGCCAAATCATCAACCGTAAAGTCAAACTTATCATTATAAACAAACCCATCTGTACCCGTATTATAAGGAGGATCTATGTAGATACACTTAACCTCCCCAGCATATGATTTTAATAAATGCTTTAACCCATCAAGGTTATCTCCACTAATATAAACATTTTTACTATTCGCATTTTCAGGCTGATTATTATGTATATCATCAGGAACAATAACCGTTTCCGTATCAAGTGAAGCAATCATTTTAGCATAATTTTTACCAAGGAACTTCAATTCATAACCTTCCTGCGATATGTCAAGCTTATCTCTTATAAATTCTGAAAATCTTACCATATCAAATGATCCGTCAGTGCGGAAACAAGACGGGAAATTTTCACGTAATATCTGCAATTCTTTTTGGTTAGGGGTTACAGTTTCATTTGCCTCCATAATATCCTTAATCATTTCCATTTCTCCTTTTACTTTCTCAACTCATTATTGTACGCAATACATTTATTTCATCTATCGCAATATTTTCCATGTTATAAACCATGTCATTTTTTCATTAAATATAAGCAATTATCTTCAACCTCATTTTACAATATTGTAAGTTCTAAATACATTTATCGCAACTTTGCTATTTGCTCTGATTTTATATAATATCCCAATAAAGGGGCACATTCAAAGTTGCCCGAATATCTATATTCTTTATAATCACCTTTTATCGATTCTTCCATAGACTTAAACTTTTCTATAAAATCATCAATATTATCATAATCAAAAAGAGGCATTATTTCCTGTAAAAATT
This sequence comes from uncultured Lachnospiraceae bacterium, assembly GCA_946566685.1. GTDB lineage: Bacteria > Bacillota > Clostridia > Lachnospirales > Lachnospiraceae > UBA3282. The sequence continues at coordinate 38,156 of CAMNXA010000025.1, read as the reverse complement.
CTCTTGATATCATTTTTTTCGCAATCTTCTCTATAGAACTGTTATAGTGATTGTCGTAAATATATGTTACTGGGAACCATGCATGACCATAAATATACTCTTTCCCATAAACCGAATAATTAAAGCAAATTAAGTCAGCCAGTATAAATTGATCCTTTGAGCAAAAATCTGCATTAATATTTGATGTCCAATACTTTGCTGTACCTGAATAGTAGTTTTGACCATCACGAGCACGTACTGCATTATCCAGATTAGTATGCTCTGAGCCACTATAGAACATATGAAACGCATCTGCATTAGAATCATATCCATACTGCCGCTGATTAAAATATGTCTTACCAAGAATATAACCTACTGAATAATAATCCTTGACTTTTAAATAATGTGCAATGATATATAAAAACAGTTCATGGATAAATACTCTGATTATTTCTTCTCCAGTAGTATAATTACTTGAAAGAGCATTGTATGTATCTTCAAGAAAACTCGCCACCATCTTATGACTGTCATCTACATAAGACGAATATTCAAGCAGCAAAAGGAAGTCTGTTTTTATAGATTCAGTAGACGCATACAATTCCAGATACTCCCAATCACCCAAATTAGAATGTTGCTTTACAAAATCAAGCATTTTCTCCGAAATCTCATTTAAATATTTATAAAATAAATCTTTTTTTGCTTTAGAAGTTTGCGAACCTTTTAATGTGTCATATACAACTATACTTTTGGAAGATACGTTAACCGGCTTGTCTACCCATGATGGTTTCTGCCCCAATTCCGGTTTGACATATACTTCTACACCATACAATTTTTTAATCAATCGCTGATATTCATTGTCATATTTATCCGCTATCGACACATCAAAATGAAGCCTTCCTTGAAGATATGTTGGTTTACATACATTTCCATTTTCATCTCGTTCCATGATTACAGGTATAAACTTATCTTGTGTTACTTCCTGATATACTTTTGCAGAAATAATCTGTGTCTCTGTGCCTACTCCACCAGAATGATCATCCGCCTTTTTAGCATATATCGGATCTAATAGCATCAATACATTCGTTATGCACGGATCATTAACGCACTGTTCCATAAAAGCATATGTATCATTTCCTTCTGTTAAATCCCATTTATCAAAAACAGTATCAATTCCATCACCACGCAATTGGCTCACAAAAGATAATACTTTACTTTGGTACTCATCACTTCCCCATGCATATGAAATAAATACTTTAGGATTTTCAATCTTTTTCTTCATCTCTCACTGTTCTCCATCTTTAGCGTTTGTTTAGCGTAAGTTTCAATCCATTCCTTACAGCACATCACTCATCAAGCATTATTGTTCCCTTTTTCGCCCTCAATCTCGCCATCTGTTCTCTCTCAATCTCCTGAATGCTTTTCTCCGGCTTCGGCAAGTCCTCTGGCATCGTTCCGCCGATTTTCTCAATCGCCGTGCGTACTTCTTTCCCGACATTATAATGCATGCTTGTCGCAGCAACATCATCTACGATTTTGCCGACCTCAGCAAAATCGTCAAACAAGAATAGTCGCTAATAATCACCCAAAATCTCTGCTTAGTTTCTCCAACATTTCAAAATCGTTTGTTCTTCTTGCCAATGGTGTCAAATTTCCATTACGCTTCTTATGATTGTAAACTATTTCCGCATTTTTTCTGATTCGATATTTTTGTTTATTGATTTCCCGGCTTTCAGCCTGTAAAAGGAACTTATAATGCGGATCTTTTTCCGCATTGATATTCAGTTCTATCAATTGTCCTTTCGGTACGGGAATCATGTTATTAATATTGATAACAGCGTAATCCTTTATCTTAATAAAATCCACACTTTCCTTCATCTTCTTATGTTTGGGTTTAAACGAAGATAGCGGTGCAAAATAGGAAAACTTATTGATTTCGAAAACAACTCCAATATATTTACGCCCCGATGACCCACCTTCATGCAGGAACAAATGCTCCTGATATTGGCTCAAATATTTTATGTAGGAATCCTTTACCCCATATATTCTTAAATTATCTTTCATAAAACTCCTTTGTGTACAAACAACTGCATACTTTAGCTGTCGTATAATCTGACAGAAAAGGCAGAGACTCCAATCGTCCCTGCCTCCTGCTAACTCGCTCACTTATGGGCTGTGCATCACCCACTTATAACTCGCTCATTTATAAGGCTGTGCATCACCTACTATCTTTAGTATACACTATTTTTTCCTAATTACAACGCATTTAATAAAATTTTTACTTTTTCTCGGTATTAAGGCTCAACCTAACAGTTTCCAGTTCCATTTCAACGTACCAATCACGTACCAATTTCACATCAAACCTTATAAAGATATAAAGATTTACATAGAATTCAAATTGCCCTCAACCCCAGTATTTATCAACCTTTAAGATATTTTATGGATATATATAGATTTACATGAATCAGCCTCATATATAACGATGCCGAGTTTCATGATATCTTATTCCTCCGTTTTTACTCAAAATAAAAAGCCTTAACAGCTATGATAGTATAGCATAGTAAGGCTCAAAAGTAAATCGCGAGATTACAGAAAAGGCAGAGACTTTGCCATCACTTGAATAGTTTCACACTGCCGCCGGTTTCCCCTGTAAAAGCGATATAGCCGTCCGCAGGAAGGTCGATGGTGTTCATGGCATCCTTGATGTGGGTGCTGTACAGCAGCTCACGGAACTTGTTGTAGACGAATATGGCAGAGTTGTCGGGTCGTTCGGCAACAATACTCTTTCCGCCCATATCTTTCCCGATACGATACCATACGGCTTCACTGCTGTGAAGGGATATCTCGGTGATGTCAGCAGTAAACACTGGGAGGCTGTCCACACTGCGACAGCGCGTCCCATCGCTCAGATCAAAGGATACTGCCGATGTTTTGTCCGCATAGGTTTGCCGGGTGATCTCTATGTTAAACAAATCTCTGTTTGCACTGCTCGGTATGGAGGTAAAGAAAAGGGCATGATCTTCATCGGCCAACTTTTCCACTCTTGCCCCTGCGCTGTTTTTTACCATAATATAACCGGGGAATTCCTTATCTGTCACGACTTGGTAAAACGGACTTTCATATTGCTGGGAGGTCCATTTTTCGTTGTATATTACAAATACTGTCTGCGAAAGTTCGTCCCAGTTTTGCTGTACGCTGGGGGAGATGGGATTCTCTTCCATTTTTTCCCCTGTGTACATACTGTCTGCCGTATTTCCAAGTCCCGGGTATACGGTGAACTTATCCGTTCGGATGTATATTTTGCCGTCTTTTTCCTCGAAATATACGATTTCCCTGTCTGCCGTCATCCTGCCGCTGTCATTTACCTTGACAAAACCTCCGTCCTCGGTAATCTTAAATCTTTCGGGTAATGCGTTGTCAGTGCCCAATTCCTCCTTGTACATAGCAGTATCGTCAAATGTGATCCTGCATATTCCCGTGCTGTATATATCGCTGATGTAGTATAAACCCTCATATTTTTTATAATGATCGGGTATGCCATCCATTATTTTCGGCTCCGGAAGAGTCAGATCGCTTACCGCCTTTCCTCGTTCTGCAAGCACCACATCCATCAGGGCAGACGCCATAAGTCCTGCATATTGGCTGCTGCCATTTCCGGCAGTCAGTACCGCTGTGCTGATCTGTTCATCGGGAGCGACAAGGAGGCACGAGTTCATATACGGCAAATCTCCGCCCTTGCCCATGACTTTTATGTTTTCCTTTTCGTACTTGATTTGTTCCACAAAGTCCCATCCCAGACCGTAGCTTTCGTATTTCGCGTCATCATTCCAGCGGGTGGACATCTGTGTTTTGGCATCATCAGAAAGCAGAATATCATTTCCCGTAAAGAAAGCACTACCGAAATTTGCCACGTCAGAAGCGGTGGCATAGATACCGCCGGAACCTGCCGCCATTTCATAGGGATATTCGATTGGAAGAAAGCCGCGATAGAGAGATACCCGCTCATCACCCAAATCGCCCGCATACAGGCTCCATGCCGTTCCCGTATGATCCGCGCCTATCTTTGAGGCAATGTTATCTCTCACATAATCCGTAAAGCTCATACCGCTGACATTTTCTACGATATGCTCCATAAGACTAAAGCCCATGTTATTATAGCAGGCATATTCCCCGGGGTCGGCTTTCAGACGCAGCCCCGACAGGATATCAAATGCATTGTCATGGGTGAAGCTGTCAACATCTTCATAAAGATAATGGTTGATAGAAATCCCCAGAGGTATGCCCGATGTGTGGTCCATAAGCATACGCACGGTGATGTCCTTGTACCGCTCGTCATCCATCTTGAAATCGGGGAGATATTTTGTGACAGGATCGTCAAGTTCGACTTTTCCCTCGTCAACAAGCTGCATAACCGCCAATGTGGAATACATCTTGCTTACAGACGCAATACAATATATCCTATCCTGCGAAGCGGTTGTTTCGGCTGTCAGTTCCGACTGTACAGGTTCGGCATGCACCGCATTTCCAACAGATGCGTATACCGTTCCTGCCATAGACAAGGCGGATACTGCTGCAATTATTTTTTTCTTCATCACTTACTCCATTTCTGCGCAGACACAAATCTCGCGATTGAAAATTTTAATTTTCAATCTGTTCAATCAGTTATAAGTTCGGTCACGGATATTTTTCTGATACTGCCTGCACTGATGTAGGTGACAGTCAGGCAGAACAACACAAGCGCTGCCGCCGTACCGATGACTAACGGCAGGCTCTCGGGAATCTGTACACCGAACCCCGCCATCCAAAATATGCGCTGTACCCGTACCGACAACACCGCGGCGATGCAGGCGGAAAGGATCGTTACCGGGAGAATACGCAGGGTAAGCTGTAGCATAAGCTCTCTTGATGTATAGCCCATACTTTTCATGATACCAAATTCCCTGCGCTGTCTTTTTACGGCAGATACGGCTATGATGCCCAAGATCACCGCCACCACAACGGCAATGAATATCACGGCGCAGAAGGAAAATGTCCTTGTAACCGCGGCTATGGATTCCATCTGGGATTTTGCAAAATCCTTCATGGAGGATATCTCCTTTATCACGAAACGGCTGCTGTTTCCGCTGATGACGGTATCCCCTATTCTTATGGCATAGTCAATGTCGGTAACGCCGTACTGAGAAATCAGTATCGCCATTTTCTCGTCCGCTTTCGCTCTGATACGCTCCTCAAGACTTCCCTGTGCGGACTGTGCATACGCCGTGTCCTTTGCGCTTGCACCGTACAGACCAGTGAGCTTATCCGTGAAGGCAGGGCGGTCCTCCTCGTTTTTGAGCGTAATCTCCACTGTGTCCGGGCGGTCATTCGGACGAATGCGCCGGTAGCCGTCCTCGGTCATGTAGACGCTCATGGCGTTGTTGTTCATGGCAGAGACAATGCCTGTTATGAGATAGCTTTTTTCACAGACATCCCCCTTGATGATGATACTGTCGCCTATGTGCCGATTTTCTGTTTCCTCTCTCTTTGCGGATATCATGATCTCGTTATCGTATGCGGGGAAACGTCCCTTTTTCGGGTGGATATTATCTGTGAGGGAAAAATCGGCGTAGGAAATGACAACCGCACTCTGATTGCTGCCCTTTACCGCCACATAGTTTCCTGTCACGCTCGTGTTGGTCAGAAGCACCTTTTCCACTTCGGGGAACCTGCGTATCTCCTCGCAGAATTTTTCCCCATCCACCCCGCTCATCATAACGATGCTTATGTCGGGAGTCTCCATTCCGAGAACTCCCAGAAGCCCGTCATAGCCGCTCTTGAAAAAGTCAAAGGTGTACACGCTGAACATTACGGCAACTCCCGCGGCGATGATACAGATACCCGTACCGATATTCGAGCGGAGATCGCTGCATATGCCCTTGAAGGCAAGACGGACATTGACGCTGTGTCTCATTTTTTCAAGAGGAAGTATATTTTTCCCGAAATGATGGGTCTTTATGCCCTTACGGAACGCCACGACAGGAGGAAGCTTTTTCACCCTTGCCGCCCTTGACAGCGCAAAGATCGTGACAAGCGCCATGATCGATATTACCACGATAAAAATACAGAAAACATTCACATCCGTATGCACGTCACGTTTCATCATCCCCCTTGTGAACATATCCATGACCGGGGAAAAGGCTGCCGCCGCTATGCCGCCGATGACCGCGCCAATGCCCCCTGTGAAGATATATTCAAAGATGTAGGAGCAAGAAAGTTCACGGCTTGTATACCCCAATGCTTCCAACACGCCGATCTGCACCATCTGTTCCTCCATGTCCTTCGAGATCTTGTGAAGGATAAGGAAGAGTGCGCTTATCTGTGTGACAGCGGAAAGAAATACGCTCATATACAGAAAAACAGTGAGATAAACGGTTTCTACCAATCTCTCCTGCTCTTTGTCGATTGGCAGTACGATACTTGAAACATTCTCGTTTGACTTTGCGGCGCATTTTTCATAGTATTCCTCATTAGAAAATTCCCTTTCCGTGTCAAACGCTATCATGCGGTATTCCTCATAGACAGCGGACAACAGCACCATATCATCATCCGAAACGACACATTTTACCATAGCGTCAGAATTAAACAAACCCGTGCTGTAAAACCCGGCTATGGTGAAAGGATAATCCCTGCCCCCTGAGACAAAGGTAAATGTTTCCCCCGGGGCATAACCGGCTGCAATCTCAAAATACTGGGGCAGCCATAAAGGATGGGACAGCCTTTCGATCTCATCATCGGGGAGGGCATCCAGTTTCTGAAAATTTTCCATCTTCCTCTCTGTGCTTTCGTCCGCAAAGAGCATATTGTAGGCGACACGTTCGCCCTTCTTTGACAGTGCCGATGCGGCGGCGCCGTAAAGCACTCTGCTTTCCCTGACATCGCTCACTTTGTATTCCTCTTCCAGAATATCACGATAGATATCCCGATACTTGTCAGCCTGAAACAACAAGATAAAATCAGCGGAACCTGTCTCCTCAAAGGCGCGGTCAAAGGCACTGTTTATCTGAGTCATGCTGACGGCAAAGACCGCCATGAGAAACGCCGTAACAAGGGTGAGAAAGACAATTGCCGCCGCCTCACGTTTGTTTCTCTTCAAATTGAACAAGGATAATCTGCATATCTTCATAAGTCACCAGCCCATCTCGTCAAGGAATACCGTCAGCTTTTCACGGCGCTCTTTAGGGTCGTTCTCACCGTAGTTCGCCATTCTGTGTTCGCCCACAACTTTGCCGTCACGCAGATAGATCACCCGTGTTCCACGCAGCGCGGTCCTGATATCGTGCGTCACCATGACGATGCTCTGACCGTTCTCGTGTATCCTGGTGAAGATGTCGAGAACGTCCCTGCCCGATGCAGAGTCGAGCGAACCGGTAGGCTCGTCCGCGAAAAGAATTTTCGGCTCGTTTATCACAGCGCGCACGATTCCGACACGCTGTGCCTCACCGCCGGAAAGCTGGTTTGGATATTTCTTCTGCATCGCCTCATCAAGCCCCACTTTTGCGAGCAGTTCCTTTACCCTTTTGATCAGTTCGGGGGTGTTTTTCTGCACGGCAAATGCGCCTGTCAGCACATTGTCAAGGACACTCTGATTTTCAAGCAGATAGATACTCTGAAAAACGAATCCGCAGTTTTTTCTTCTGAACACCGCAAGCTGATCGTTGGTATAATCCTGAATCTCGGTGTCACCGAAGAATACCTTTCCCAAAGTGGGCTTATCCATTCCCGAAAGCGCATAGAGCAGAGTGGATTTGCCCGAACCCGAAGCGCCCATGATAACGGTAAAATCACCCTCCATAATCTCCAGATTGAGGTTCTTGATCACGTGCTGCTGCGTGGCGCCGTTTGAAAAAGACTTGCACAGCTTTTCTGTATGCAAAACAGGGATCATATATAACACTACCTTTCCAATACATGATTGTTGTATCCTAGGATAGTATTATACATGATCCCGTTTGCGATTTCCTTATCTAAATCTTGTTAAATTCTTATCCTTTTCTTAACTGAGCGGAATAAGCAGCGTTACACACAGCCCGTTTTCATTCCTGACAGACAGTTCTCCGCCCATTTTATCCATGAGTATCCTTGCGATATACAGCCCTAAACCACTGCCCTCTTTGTCACCATGTTCCCTTCCGCGGTAGAATTTGTTGGTAATAAGTTCTATCTCGTCTTCGGGAACGCCCGGGCCGCTGTCACGGATCAATACCTCAAGAAAGCTCTCTTCAAGATGGAAAGAAATGTCTATGGGCGTGCCTGCATATTTGTAAGAATTAAATAGGATATTGCCAATAACCTGCGACAAACGCAGCTTGTCCATATGCACAATGACCTGTGGTATTCCGGATATACGCACAAGCTCTCTGTCATCGTATTTGGATACGATTTCTGCTATCACAGCGGAATTTTCGTCTGCGCATTTTACCTTGAACTCGCCTAAGTCCTCCAAGGTGGAAGAAAGCAGGTCGTTAACAAGCACAGCGATTTCATCGGCTCTTTTGCAGATGTTATTCATCTTCACGGCCATATCTTCCGTGACGGTTATTTCCTGACCCTCATTCTGAGAGAATACCGCCGCCATCAGCTCAGATGTGAGTTGAATACCCGTCACAGGCGTTTTCAGGTCGTGGGAAAGTGATGCAATAAGCTCACGCTCCTTTTTCTGCAAGGAAAGTTCTCTTGCTCTGGACGCTTTCAGTTCCTCCCGCATAATATCAAAACTCTCCGAAAAAGCGCCGAACAGATTGCCCTTATCCATTTCAAGAGGCCGGTCAAGGTCACCCGCCGCCACATAGGATGCAAAATCTCTCATCTTGGCAAATGGGAGTATGATCGTTTTGCGGATATATGCCCCGAAAGCCCCCGCTGCACCGATCAGGAGAAAACCGCATACACAGTAAACAGCAATGATATTTGTACGCAGACACTCGAACTGCTTCTTGCTGTCTGTCAGTACGACAATGCCTGTTATCTGATTATTCTCTGTGATATAGGTATAGGGATAACGATGTTTTATTGCTGTCTCAATGGTTATCGCTTCCGAATGGTCGGAACGGTTATCATAAATAACATTCCCGTTTCTGTCCAGTATGACATACTCCCGTTGCGAAGCTGTGTTTTCAGACGGCATATCATATAGAACCATCTCATGTGCAACCTCATTGAGCAAAAGCACATCCTTATTATTTTGTGAAAAATCATCTGTGCCGGTGATTTTCCAAACAGCAAACAGCCCCACAGCAAGCAGCAGGACAAGAAGCGCCATAAATCTGTAATATCCCTTCATAGTGCTGTCTCTTCCATCATGTAGCCCACACCCCACACGGTTTTTATGAGTTGAGGTTCTTTGGGGTCGGCTTCAATCTTTTCACGCAGATGTCTAATATGTACGGCAATCGTCCCCTCGTTGATATATGCATTCTCCCACACATCCCTGAGCAGATCTTCCTTGGGAACGACCCTGCCCCTGTTTGTGTAAAGATAATACAGCAGCTTGTATTCCAGTGCTTTGAGGGTAATCTCCCTGCCGTCTGCAATGATTTTGCGAATATTTGTGTTAAGGTACACTTCCCCTGTCAGTTTCACAAGACCGTCCTCATTGTGCTGAAAATTTCTGACAGCGTGCGCATGATCCCGTGTCCTGTCATATCTTAAAACGGCGGCTTTCACCTTGGCAAGCAGGACGCTTAACGTATAGGGCTTTTTGATATAATCATCACCGCCTATGTTCAGGGCGATAAGCACATCATCGTCACTTGTCCGGGCACTTATGAAGAAGATCGGCAGGTCATAATTTTCCCGTATCTTCCTGCAAAGATCAAAGCCTGATTTTTCGCCAAGATTGATATCCAGCAGGAGCAGTGAAACATCATGCTCTTCAAGAAAAACTACCGCATCGGCATAGCTTGTCACATAGGAAGTCTTTACGCCGAACATATTGAAATATTCGGCAGTAGCCGTGGCTATCATTTCATCATCATCTATCATCAGGACTTTATAGCTTTCCAAATCCATAATGCATCTTTCTCACTTATCATATTTGTTGTTGAAATATCATTCTTTTATATACCAAACCCTGCTTCAAAAGTCAATTATAAATTTGACTTGGAACCTGACCAAATGATACATGGGAAATCACAATCTGCAAAGATACCAATTACTATCGGAGCTTTGTGGATGGGATAATCAATTAAGGCACTGGATACCCAAAACAGATTACATATCTATCTCTGTCCAGACAATATCATCCACTGTTTCTGCCTCTTCAAAAAACGCCAAAAACAATTGTTCTGCCGTCTTTTGTATCAGAGTATTCAGCCTTTGTATGAACATACTCTACAGGACTATGATAAATACGTTTTTCTACCGTGAAAACATCTCCATATCCGCCTATCTGTATGTAATTTCCCACCTGATCCGTCACATACAGATAGCTGTGGTTTTTTACAGTCATGTTCTCTATCTTATCATGGATTTTATCAAACTGCTCTATTTCCATGGGCGCAAACCATTCTCCCTCTACAAATTTTTCATAAACTTCAAAACTTCTTTTTCGTAAGTCTCATAATCTGTCATTGCACTGTTGGCATGGTCAGCATCCTCTATCAGCACCCATTCTTTAGGAGATTTACAGGCCTCATACAGCTCCACCCCCATGGAGTAGGGAACTATGGAATCCTGCTTTCCATGAATAAACAATATGGGAATTGTTGCTCTCTGCACAGACGCAAGCGCAGTATCCGCTTGCAGATCAAAATGTCCGAACATGCGCGCCCCCATCTTAATCAACTGGCAGACTGGTTTCACAGGAAGCTTCATTGCCTTTACCGTTTCTGCAATGATATCCATGGGTCCCGAATATCCGCAGTCCTCTATGATGCCTTTTACGCTCACAGGCAGTTCCAGAGTGGAAGCCATCATCACGGAAGCCGCACCCATGGATACCCCTGCCAGGAAAATATCTGTATTTTGCCCAAATCGTTCCACAGCATACTCGGTCCATAGTTTACAATCATATCGCTCCTTTATGCCAAAGGTAATCACATTTCCTTCACTTTTTCCGTGCGCACGTTCATCGACCATGAGAAGCGGGTATGCATTTGCCTGACACAATTTAAACATCCCATATCCATCCCATCCCGCCATTCCATGAAACCCATGAAAAAAGATGACAAGCGGCGCACCCTCTTTGCCGGGATACAACTTTCCATAAAGCCGCAGTCCATCCATCGAAAAGATGTTGACCTCCTCAAAGGATGCCTCCTCCATATCCTCTATGTTTCTGAGCATTTTATCCTGATGAGCCCTGTACAAATTACTGTCCGGAATCTGACGTACAGCCGGGCGTAAACGAAACGGATGGTAAAATACAATGCGAAATAACACATAGAGGAATAATATTCCCAGCAGAAAAAGAACGCCCAGAACCGCAAGCACTTTCATCCTCTTCTTTCCTCCTTGCCGCGTCTTTTGTTCTCATACATATGGGCGTCCGCCGTTTCGACCACATCCAGAATATCCGCTCCTCTTCCCAACGCGAAACCAACTGCACTTGATACCTGAATCTCGCCCTTTCCCTGGTTTGCTTCGAGCTTTTCCCGAACGGATCGTATCATATCCTCTGATTCCCCCTGCCCGGGGTCATCTATGATCATCAGGAACTCATCTCCGCCAATCCGGTACACGCGGCAGCGGTTACTTGCATGGGAAGCCAGGGCAAAGGAAAGCTTCTCTATCGCCAGATCCCCCATACTGTGCCCAAATTTGTCATTGATCATCTTCAGGTTATTCAGATCCCAGAATAATACGGAAATCTGCTCTATCTTCGGATAATATTCTTCCACCATTTCCACATACTTGTTTTTATTGAAAACCTTTGTCTTGACATCTGTTCCCTTTAAGTATGTAAGCTGTGCGATCCGGTAAGCATCCTCGTTACTGCTGACAATAATATACTGCATCAGGATGGAAAATACCAATAAAATAATACTCCTTGGAAAGACTTCAAATACGACAATGATAAATACCGGATTCTCATTAAATGGTATGTTCAATATCCCCTCTGTCGTCTGCTCCAGATACCAGCTTCTGACATGCTGGCTCTGTAAAAGGAGATTCAGATCACAAATTCCATAAAAGAAACTGACAAGTGAACTGACCAACATCGTGACCGTATTTGCCACATAGGCAAACCAGATTGTACTGCGTCTTCTGTACTGCGTTGCAAACAACAATGGTATGACATAAGCCAGTACCGCATGAAATGACAAAAAAGCGGCAATCACCCCCGAAACAATGCAAAGCAGCGATAAAAGAAAGTATTTAATCCAGGCTTTCGACAGATCAGTTTTCACATAAATATAGACAGCCGGTATAAAAAGTATAATATTCGCTGCAAATGCAATGGTTGTCAGTTTTTTGTCCACCTCAAAGAAATCCGCCACCGTAAGAAACCATATAATTCCTGTTGATACTGCTCTCTAAAATCTTCCATTTGATAAATCACCTGCCCTTAAGATATGGATTCGCAGATTAATTCCCTAAAATTCCAAACAGGGCTTCCCTGATTGCTTCACATGTCCTCTCTATCAGTTCCTCCGCATGGGCATCCGACACAAACATGGCTTCAAACTGGGAGGGCGCCACATAAATACCCCTCTCCAGCATTCTGTTAAAATACGCCGCAAAGGCCTTCCTGTCACATTGGCAGGCATCTTCATAATTCTCTACCCACCCCTCTCTTTTCCCAAAGCCTGGCGTAAAAAATGCCGAGAGCAAAGAACCCGCCCGATTTACCGTCAGGCCAACATTTCGAAAAGCCTCTGCCAGCGTCTGCGCCCGTCTGTCAATCCTCTCATAGATTCCCGGATCTTCCATGAGAATCTTCAAAGTCTCGATTCCTGCTGCCACAGCCACCGGATTGCCTGACAATGTACCTGCCTGATAGACGGATCCCAGCGGCGCCACGCAGGACATGATATCCCGTCTGCCGCCATAGGCCGCCAGAGGCATGCCGCCGCCCACAATCTTGCCAAAGGTATATAAATCCGCATGGACACCCGTGTACTGCGATGCCCCTCCCAGCGCCAGACGAAATCCCGTGATTACTTCATCAAAAATCAAAATCACTCCCTGCTCTTTCGTAATACGGCGCAGGAATTCCAAAAAGCCCTTTTTCGGCGGCACCACACCCATATTGGCCGCCACCGGCTCCACTACGATCGCCGCCACCTGTCCATGGTTTTCTTCCATCAATACCCGCACAGATTCCTCATCGTTATAGACCGCCGTCAACGTGCTGGCCGCATATCCTGCCGGCACACCGGCGCTGTCCGGCACTGACTGGGTCATCAGCCCGGATCCCGCTTTCACCAGCAGTCCATCGGAATGGCCATGATAATTCCCGGCAAACTTGATGATCTTCTCTCTGCCCGTAAATCCTCTGGCCACACGCACGGCACTCATCACTGCCTCCGTCCCGGAACTGACCAGCCGCACCATCTCCACATCGGGAACACAGGCATGGATCAGTTCCGCCAGTTCTACCTCTTTCGCAGTGGGTGCACCAAAGGTAAGTCCTTCGGCACAGACTCTTTGTACCGCCTCAACCACTCTTGGATGGGCATGCCCCAATATCCCCGGCCCCCAGGAGCAGACATAATCCAGATAACGGTTGCCATCCACATCATAGAGCCACGCTCCCTGCGCTTTCTCCACAAAAAAGGGATGTCTTCCCACCGCGCCGAAAGCCCGTACCGGGGAGTTGACCCCGCCGGGGATCAGTCCCTGCGCCCTGTCATACCATTTTTCCGACTTATCCCAGTTCATACCTTCCTCCTAACGTCATCTTAACCACCTTACCGCATCCAATGCATGATAGGTAATAATAATCTTTGCACCGGCTCGCTTCATGGCGGTAAGATTCTCCAGCACGATCCTTCTCTCATCAATCCACCCATTGGCCGCAGCCGCCTTCACCATCGCATATTCGCCGCTCACGTTATACACGGCAAGCGGCATAGCAAAGGTAAGCGCTGCCTCTTTTAATACGTCCAGATAGGCAAGGGCCGGTTTGACCATCACAAGGTCTGCTCCCTCCTCTATATCCGCACGGATTTCCCGCAGTGCCTCCTGCCCGTTGGCACAGTCCATCTGGTAACTTTTGCGGTCTCCAAATCCCGGTGCGGAGTGCGCCGCATCCCGGAAAGGCCCGTAATAGGCAGAGGCAAATTTCGCACTGTAGGCCATGATCGGAACCTGCGTAAATCCCGCCCGGTCTAATCCTTCCCGTATGGCCGCTACCCGGCCATCCATCATATCCGAGGGCGCCACCATATCGGCGCCTGCCTCCGCAAGACTCACCGCCATTTTCACCAGATACGGCAGAGTCTCATCGTTTAAAATTTCTTCCCCGCACACCATCCCGCAATGACCATGGGAAGTGTACTCACACAGACACACATCCACCACAATATAGATTTCAGGATACTTTTCCCGAATAAATCTGACTGCCCTCTGGGTGATACCATCCTGCGCATAGGCCTGACTCCCCTGGGAATCTTTATATTGGGGAATCCCGAAAAGCATGATGCCCCCGATGTCTGCCGCCTTTACCTGTTCCAGGATTTCATCCAGACAATCGATAGAGTATTGAAAAACCCCGGGCATGGACTCCACCGGATGCCGAATCTTCTCTCCCTCTATCACAAATATCGGGTAAATAAAATCCTTGGGATGCAGTCTTGTCTCCTGCATCATAGCTCGGACTCTCTCATCTCTTCTCAGTCTTCTGAATCGATACATCGCTATCTCCTCTGCTTATCTCGTTGTTTTCTAACTTTTGCTTTCTATCTCTTCGCACAGACACTCTGCCACAGAATCCGTACTGGCTTCCTCTGCAACCAGAGGCGGTACTCCGACATGTTTTCGTACTTCTTTGGCGCACCATTCCCCGATGCAGACATAACGGCTCTTTGTATTATGCCGCCCCTTCTCCCTGAGTCCCTCAAAATAAGCCCGGGCTCCCATGGCAGAGCCAAAAACAATATAATCCGGTTCGGTATCTATAACTGCATCCCGTTTTGACTCCTGCACACCCAGTTCATAGAGGGGATATTCCCTATAAGAAATTCCTCTCTCCTGAAAGACAGACGGCATACTATCGCTTCCCTGTTTTGCCCGCAGGAAAATTGCCGGACATGGCAGATCACAATTTCTGTGTTGATCGTCTGTCCTCCCGGTTCTTTCCTCCATCCGCTCCGTCAATATTCTATCCGAAAGTCCCTGCGCCAAGTGTGCCGCATCATAGACCGCAGGCATATAATCGGCATAAATTCCGGCTTCCCGCAGCGCTGCCGCCGTCCCCGGACCAATCACTGCAATATTGTTATCAGAAAGCGTCCTCAAATCACGCCGCTCCTCCTTCATCTTGTCGAGAAACACCCTCACACCGTTTGGGCTGGTAAACACAAGCCAGTCATAAGCTGCCAAATCCGGCAGAGCATCCTTTGTCGGCCTAATCTCCATAAAGCTCATATCCAAGGTGGTAATCCCCTTGCTTCGAAGCCTGGATGATACCTTATCTGCAAAATGCCGTGTGCCGGTCACCCCAACTTGGATTTCCTGATTCCTGTCTTTCCTCTCCGATAACAGTTCCAGCCCGGCCACAGCGCCAATCACGATCACCGCCGGCGAGGTAAAACCCTGCATCGCCGCCTGTTCCGAAAGTTCGTCCAATGCTGCTCTTAAGACTTTCTGTCTTTCGGTTGTCCCATCCATAATAATGGCGCAGGGGGTATTCCGGTCCTTTCCGGCCGCAAGCAGTCCTGCCACGATCTTGTCCAGATGATGCATCCCCATCAAGATCACCAGTGTTCCGGTAAGGCGCGCCAGTGCGTCAAAATCCATGTTTAATTCCGCATGCCCATCTTTGTCTGCCGCAGTTCCTGTCACCACCGTTACGCTGTCCGAAAGTCCTCTGTGGGTAACCGGAATCCCGGCCGCCGCCGGAACCGCAATGGCCGATGTGATTCCCGGTATCTCCTCACAGCAAAATCCCGCATCACGTACCGTCATAAATTCTTCCCCGCCTCTGCCAAACACATAAGGATCCCCGCCTTTGAGCCGCAAAACCAGCTTCCCCTCCCGTGCCTTCTCCACCAGAAGGGCATTGATCTCTGCTTGTCTTCTGCTATGGTTTCCATATCGTTTTCCCACATAAATCTTTTCACAATCCGGCTTGGTCCATTGCAGCAGTTCTTCCGAAACCAGGCTGTCATACACCACCGTGTCACAGCTTTTCAAGATGCCCAGCGTTTTCCATGTCACAAGACCTGCATCGCCGCAGCCACCGCCCGCCAGATATACCTTTCCGTCCTTCAAACTCTTATATTCTCCTCTTTCTGCATACGAATTACCGTTGCTTCTGGTTATTTTCCCTTGGTTGTTGCTTCTTTACCATCTGCACCGCCTGTTTGGCCAGCTGCCTTCCTTCTTCTACATCAGCCTGACATGTGAGTCTTACCCTGTTTTCCTCATACATCACATCCAAAACCAGTTTCTCTTCCGCACCTGCTGATTCCACACATAGCTTTCCTTCTTTGCACACGGTTTCCCGTTTCTGTTCCTCTGCCGCCCGTCTGCACCAGGCCGCCACAGTCTCACTGCAATCCGCCGAAAACTGTGCCAGCACCTCCCGCTCTGCCAGATAACACACCTCTGTCTCCCTGTCTGTCATCTTTCTGCAAATTTTGGCCGCAGCAGAGTCCTGTAAAGCCTCCACCGCAATGATGCCCTGACAGGCCGCGGGCAAAAACACTTCCGGGGAAAGCGGATAAAAATCAAAATCTTTTTCCTGGTCAGCCTCCATACCCAAACGATCCAAACCCGCCTTTGCCAATAAAATGCCGTCATAACTGCCTTCTTTTAGTTTGCGCAGTCTGGTATCCACATTGCCGCGGATTTCCTCACAGATGACATGCTCCCATAGCTTCCCTGCCAGCATCTGCCTCCGCCTGCTGCCGCTCCCTATCCTAAAGAGATTCGAAATATCTTCCTGTAGGTTTCTTTGATACTGCGCCTCTCCTCTTTTCAACAGTCCCGTTTCGTATACATCCTCTATGCCCTGCCGCACAAGCGGCACTCTGCCTCCCCTTTGCACCACAAGCGTATCCCGCACATCAGCCCTTGGCAAAACAGCCGCAATCACCAGACCATCCGCTAACTTCACCGGCAGATCTTTTGCCGAATGTACCGCAAGGTCAATCTGTCCTCTGAGCAACGCCTGCTCCAGTTCCGTTGCAAAGATACCTTTCTCTCCAACTTCGGAAATCGGTCTGTCCTGTATCCTGTCGCCTCTGGTATGTAATATCACAAGTTCTGTCGCTATCTTACTGTCCATCTGCACCAGCGCTTCCTGCACCAGCGCCGCCTGCCTCAAGGCCAGCCTGCTCCCTCTTGTCCCAATCCTGATCATATTGCCGAATCCCCTTCTGTCACTTTTCAAAGTCTGTCTGCAAAAGGCCCATCAGTTCCTCCACCGATACCCCTTTCCCCTTTTCCATACAATAGCAGAACAATCTCTCGAACAATTTCTTTCTGTCTGATTCCTCCATTTCCATCTGCATCACGGCAGGACGCACTTGACCCAATAAGTCAATAATATTTCCTATGCCATCCGTCAGCTTCCCTGAAATCTCCTGCCGTACCCAGGCGGCCGCCAGCGGACTTTTGCCATCTGTCGAAATCCCAATGGTAAGCGGCCCTTCCTTGATCAGTGCCGGGAAGAAAAAGGTGCATTTATCCCTGTCATCCACCACATTGACCGGAATCCGTCCTGCACTGCAATGCGCTGCAATACGCCCGTTCAACGCCTCATCATCCGTTGCCGCTACCACAAAATCCGCTCCATTCAGATCCTCCATCTGCACTTCGCGTTCCTCAAACTGAAGAGAAGCCGCCACATCCTTTTGCGGCAGCCCTCCCAGTACCCTCATACATTCTTCGATCACAGGCGCAATTACCTTTAAAGATGGATCAAACAGTAAAAGCTTCTCCACTTTTCTGGCCGCCACTTTCCCCCCGCCCACAACAATGCCGTTCTTTCCTTTTAATTCCATAAAAAACGGAAAATATCCCATGCCAGTTCTCCCACTTATGTCATCGCGCCATCCAGCGCCTTCAAGACCGCCTCAAAAGAATCGCTGTCCAGTTTATCCCGCAGCAAGTACAATACCTTTTCTGCCGAACAGTCCGCATACCGCTCTTTCCAGTGCATGTCACCCTCCGTGAACCGATGAAAAGCCAGCACCTTGCAGATTTTCTCCAGTTCCTCGTTCAGAATCTCTCCCGCATCCGCAAAAGCCTGCTGTTTTAGCCTGTTATTATCCTCCGCCAGCTTTTCGATATCATCCAATGCTACCAGACGACAGTGCTCCATCTCTCCGATTTCCGCATCCAGATCCGGCGGCATGGAGATATCCAGAAACAGTCGTTCCTTAGGCGTTCGTATTGCCGCCCTGACCCGCCCTGCCGTCAGGGTATAATGGGGGCTGGAGGTGGCTGATATCACTGCATCCGCCGCCTCCAGACTGGCATACCTGTCCTGATAATCCACGTGTTCTATGCCTGCACTGCCGCTATGGCTGATGCCGTTGTGCGATCGCACTGTGGCGATGATGCGAATATTTTTCTGGCTCAGCAGATTTTTCAGGATAATACCGCCCATCTTCCCGCTGCTGCCCATCAATAGCACTGTCTTATTCGTCATTGGCAGATGTATCACTTCATTGACTGCCAACGTTGCCACGGACACCGCTGTTTTGGAAATCATGGTCTCCGTTTTCACCCGCTTGGCACAGGCAAGCGCCGCCTGAAAAACACTATTCAGTTCATACCCTGTATATCCTGCGTCCTTGGCATAACGATAAGCATCCCGCACCTGCCCGAGGATTTCATCTTCCCCGATCACCATGGACTCCATTCCACAGACCACACGGAACAGATGATGCAGCGCTTTTCGTCCCTGATAACGTCTGATCAGATTCCGGATCTGTTCTCCTGCGCAGCCCGAGGCCCCGGCCAGCACTTCTTCCAGCCCTCGGAAACTGTTACCCTCTCCCTGTACGTAAATCTCCGTACGGTTGCAGGTAGACAGCAGTACACACTCCTCCACCCCCGCAACCGCACGGATCTTTCCCAGAAAGTCTCCCGCTTCCTCTTTCGGCACATAAAGCCGCTCCCGCACCCCAGATGATGCAGTCTTATGACTAATACTAATACACTCCATCACATCTCACCAGCACACTCATAATATCCCCACGAAATAGCAAAACACGTCTTTCCCACTCTCTCAATACAACATAACGCCTCGCCACTGGGAAGAATGTCCCTATGGACATTCTTCCAGACATGGCATAGTGATACTTAGACACCGTATCCCAGGTGTCTTAGTATCACTCCATGTCTTTTAGCAGGTAGCGCCGCCCTTCAAATGCAGCTTCGCCCCAATGATCTCTTCCTTTCGCGCAAGCAGATCATCCACAAGTAACTGTTCCTGTACATTTTCAAATCCCAGTCTGCTGATGGTATCAGCAAAACGTTCTCCCGTATGTCCCTGTTCCCGGAACAACAAGATTGCCTTCTCCAAAACGGAAAGTACTTCTTCTTCATCCAGGAATATCTTATCAAGCTTCTGTCCGTGAGCCACTCTCTTGCCCCAGCGTCCGCCAATGTAGATTCGATAACCATACTGGCTTTCTTCCGATGCCTTAAACGGACACTTGCCCACACAACGTCCACAGTTATTACACTTGTCAGGATCTATCACCAGTTTGCCGTCTACTACCTGGGACGCCTCCACCGGACATGCCAGCGAAACCTGACAGATCTTACAGCCATGACATTTCTCCAGATCGATTACCGGTACTTTCTGTCCCACGATACCAAAATCATTCAGATCAGGCTTCACACAGTTATTTGGACAGCCGCCCACCGCGATCTTAAACTTATGCGGCAGTTTCACAGAAGCGTAACCATGGAAGAAACGTTCATGTATCTTGTCAGACAATGCATAGGAATCTAACAGACCATACTGACAGGTCGTTCCCTTACATGCCACCACCGGACGCACTTTAGAGCCGGTACCTCCTGTCTCCAGTCCTTCTTCCGCCAGAAATGCCCTCACATCCTCAATCTTATCAAAAGGCACTCCCACAATTTCCATGGTCAGACGCGTTGTCATGACCACATCTCCGCTTCCAAACAGCTGCGCCGCTTCCGCAATCTTTTTATGCTCTGCCGAAGTAATCTTACCGTTCCTGGTAATCACACGGACATTAAAATTGTCCGTCCCCTTATTGTGCAGACAGCCAAGAGCCTTCACCCGGGTAATTTCTTCTGCCGGAACCGTCACCATGCCCGGCTTACTCTCCACTTTCACCACATTGAAGAATGAAGAACCTTCCAGCACCTTCGTGTTGGTATACCCATAGCGTTTCAGTCTGTTCTGTAACAGATATGCCCTCTTACCCTTCGCGCAGACAAGCAGTAATTTCTCATCTTTGCCAAGTCCCGGCACTTCCCCTTTTACTTTCAGTAAATCCACATAAGTCGCACCAGCGATCGTAGGACCTGCCGGATTCACATCGATAACACGATATTCCCTGGCCGCTCCCGCCAGATATTCCGCCGGCGTGAAGCTGTCCAAATCCCCATGGATCTTATTCAAAAGCATATGTACGGCCTGTACAAAAGGATGGATCGCTGTGGAAAAAGGAGGCGCATAAGACAGATCCAGACAGGTCATCTGCTCCAGCGTGGCCCCGAAGGTCACCGCCATCACACCGATATCCGTCACCTTATCTATGGCACCCGGTCCCAACACCTGGATTCCCAGCAATTTGTGGGTTGCCGTATCCGCCACCAGTTTGATCGCAAACCAGGCGCTGCCGGGATAATAATGTGCCTTGTCATCCGTCACTGCCAGAACACAGATAGGCTCATACCCCGCCGCTTTGGCCTGCTCCTCCGACAATCCTGTCCTGCCCCCGGACAGTCCCGGCAATTTTACTACGCCGGTACCCAGGACACCCGGATAAGACACATCCCGTCCGCCCAGCGAGAGCGCCAGCGTCCTGCCTTCCATGTTGGCGGAAGACCCCATGGGCGACCATTGTCTTTCTCCGGTAAGACGGTTCTTCACCATAGCACAGTCACCGGCCGCGTAGATATCCGGCAGATTGGTCGCCATCTTCTCATCCACCAGGATTGTCCCCTTAAACATTTCCATCCCGGTATCCTGCAAAAATCCTGTATTCGGACGGATACCAATGGAGAGAACTACCACATCCGCAGGAAGCAGCCCTTTATCTGTCTGCACGCCTTCCGCTCTCTCCTCTCCCGTCACACCTTCCAGTTTTGTGGCTGTCATTACCTTAATGCCCTTCTTTGCCAGATGCCGCACCGCATAATCTGCCATCTCCGCGTCAAACCCCGGCATGATCTGCGGCGCCATATCAATCAGGGTCACCGACAGACCTTTCTCCAGCAGATTCTCTGCCACTTCCAGACCAATAAAACCGCCGCCCACTACCACGGCACGTTTCACACCGTCTCTTGCAATATAATCCCTTGTCTCAATGGCGTCATCCGGTGTCCGCATCACAAAAACACCCGGCAGATTTAACCCCGGCAGAGGCGGAACCAATGGAGAAGCCCCTACGGCTACGATACAGGCATCATACTCATAGATTTCCTCTGCTCCTGTGCGGATATTGCGGGCTGTCGCTTTCTTCCCGGCAGGGTCAAGCGCTACCACTTCCCGCTGGGAATAGACCATTGCCCCTGTAAGAGAACTGTATTTTTCCGGTGTGTTCACAATCAGCTGTTCTTTCTCCGGAATGGCTCCGCCCACATAATAGGGAAGCCCACATCCCGCATAGGAAATATCTTTTCCTTTCGTGACAATGGTAACTTCCGCCTCCGGATTTACCCTCTTAAATTTCGCAGCGGCCTTTGTACCTGCCGCCACACCGCCAATCACCAATAACTTCATAACATACCTCCTTGCTAAGATTTGTTTTCCCAAAAAGGACGTCCTGTCTATGTCCTCTATTGTTTTATTAACCGATATTTTCTTTATTTATCATGCCATAAATGGGCCAAAAAAGCAATTGCGGATGGACAGATACAAAAAATCCGCTACCCATTATGTACCCATAACAGATAACGGACTGATACAACATTAATATCGTTTTACTTCTTTTAACTCCTGATACAGCACCCTGTAGTTCTCATACCGCACCCGGCTGATCTTTCCTGCCTCCACGGCATCTTTGACACCGCAGGAAGGCTCGCTCATGTGGGCACAGCCCCGGAATTTGCACAGCGGTTCATACTGTATAAATTCAGGATAATATCTCCCCAGTTCCTCTTTCGTAATCTCAGAGATATCAAGGGACGTAAAGCCCGGCGTATCTACAAGATAAGTCTCCTCTCCCAGTGCTATGATCTCGGAATGTCTGGTCGTATGCCTGCCCCGTTCTATTTTCTCACTGATAGCCCCGGTTTCCATGTTTGCTGCCGGAGACAGCTTATTGATCAGGGAGGATTTACCGACACCGCTTGGCCCAGCCAGGGTGGTAGTTTTCCCATGAAGCAGTCCTCGTACCTCCTCCAGACCCTCATTTTCCAGAGCACTGATAAAAAGCACCTGATATCCGCAGGTCTCATATGCCCTGCGCAAAGACTCCTTCTCCTCACTGGTCGCAATGTCCTGTTTGTTGAAGCAGATGAGCGTGGGAAGATGCTGCCTTTCCATGCGGATCAAAAATCGATCCAACAGATTAAAATTGGGATTCGGCTTCACAATCGCAAACAGAATCAACGCCTGATCTACATTGGCTACCGCCGGCCGGATGAGTGCACTCTTTCGCGGCCAGATCCCGCGGATATTGCCAAGTCTGTCTCTTTCATCCAGCACGTCCATATCCACATTATCACCGACCAACGGTTTTACATGCTCTTTTCTGAATATTCCTTTGGCTTTGCACTCATAGATTCCCTGTCCCTCCACATGGACATAATAGAATCCGGCAATTCCCTTGATGATTTTTCCCTGCATACTCTCCTTCAGCTATCTCTTTCACGATGCTGCCCAGACTTTTGTTGCCTGTCTACTCTTCCACAAAAGTAACTGGACGGTGCACCGTCTTGGTCTCCGATGACCCTGGTATCGTCACCGTTTCCCCGGTCTCAGGATCTGTTGTCGTAGTTTCCTGCCTCTCCACTGTAAAGGTAAATGTGATCACACCAGTAGGGGACTTAATGCCTGTAAAGTTAGCCGTCACCGGAAAGGTTGACGTCTGTGTATTCAAAAGCTGTGTGCCGTCTGCCGCTGTGACGATGACATTCACCAGCATACCGCCCTGATATTCCGCATCCTCTGTGGGCCCTGCAATCCCCTCTGCATAACGATACATCTGCTGGGCCGGCCCTATGCTGATCCTGATATCGATTGCCGTTCCTTTATCCACATAGGAACCCATGGAATAACTCTGGTAACATACTTTATCCGCCAGAGCAGGATCATCGTTTTCCTCTTCTGTAACGGTACCCACCACAAGATCACTTTCCGTCAAAAGAGCCGTAGCATCCATCTCTGTCATACCGATCACATTGGGAACCCTGACTTTATTCTCCTCCGACCCCTGGCTGATCCTTATGATAATGGAAGAACCTTCCGGCGCCATCGTATTCGCCTCCGGCGACTGGGAAATGACAAAGCCGTTTTCCACAGAAGCATCGTAACTTTCAACGGCATTGACTACAAATCCCTCTTTCTCCAGAATCGAAGTGGCCTCCTCCTGGGATTTACCCGTCACTGACGGAACTGTTATCCCCTCTGTCTCCTGTGCTACTGTGAGGATAACGTTACTGTTTTTATCTACCATGATACCATCCTGAACACTGGCGCGCAGGACAGTTCCCTCTTTATACGCGGTTGACACCTCATACTGAATCTCCGGCGTCAGACCAAGTGCCAGAAGTTCCCGTTTTGCCTCATCCACATCCATGCCTACCACACGGATCATTTCTACCTGCTCCACAGTCTCCTGTTCCGCATCCGCTTCTCCTGTTCCCATGCTGAACACGCCCAGCGTCCTGCCTACGAAAAAGATCAGGATACCGCCGACCAGAAGCGCCGCTACCACCGCCAGGATCGTGGTGACCTTCTCCATCCTGGGATCATAATCTTCCTCGTCATCCTCCCAGTCCTCATCATCCTCTTCGTCATCGTCATCATATTCCTCATAAGTGCGTGCGTTATTTCTTCTAAGACGCATCGCCTCATCCATGGAATCCCTGCTATCGGACTGGCGCTTAATCTGCACCATATCCCTGTCCGTGATCATTCTGGTAGAAGCCTCTTCATCAGGATCGATCACTTTCACAAAATCTTCATCCGGATTGATCAGGGACTGTTTCAAATCCACGATTAGTTCCGCCATGGACTGATATCTTCTGTCCGGACTTTTCTGGCAGCATTTGCACACAATATGCTCTACGCTGATCGGAATCTCCGGCACATAATCTCTCGGAGAGGGCAGTTCCTCCTGTATATGTTTGATCGCGATTGCCACCGTGGTCTCCCCATTAAAGGGAACCCGTCCCGTAAGCATCTCAAACATGGTGATGCCCAGGGAATAAATATCACTCTTTTCATCACTGTAGCCACCTCTGGCCTGCTCCGGCGAAGTATAATGCACAGACCCCATCACATTGGAAGTAATGGTGTTGCTGGTGGCCGCCTTGGCAATACCAAAGTCTGTCACCTTCACTTTACCTTCTTTGGAAATAATGATATTCTGCGGCTTGATATCACGATGGATAATATGATTGTTGTGCGCCGCCTCAATGCCCATGGATACCTGAATGGCAATACTGATAGCCTCCTTCACGGAAAGCCTTGCCTTCTTCTCGATATATTTTTTCAGGGTAATGCCTTCCACCAGTTCCATGACAATATAGTAGATTTCCTGTTCCTCCCCGACATCATAAACATTGACGATATTGGGGTGCATCAGTCCGGCGGCCGCCTGTGCTTCCACCCGGAATTTGGAAACAAAATTAGCGTTTTCACTGAACTCCTGTTTCAGCACTTTCACTGCCACAAACCGGTTCAGTTTATGGTCTTTGGCTTTATATACATCCGACATACCGCCTGTACCGATCCTTTCCAGGATCTCATACCGGTCTCCTATCATCATCCCTATCTTAATCATGTTTCACCTCATCTGCTAACAGCTCAATAACAATCACGGAAATATTATCCTTACCGCCGTTTTGATTGGCAGTCTTCATCAATTCTTCTACCCTGTCCTCAAGATTTCCATCACCTTTTAATATCCGGCATATCATCTCGTCATCCACCATGTTTGTCAAACCGTCAGAACAAAGTAAAACCAGATCTCCCGTCTGCAATTCTACATTAAAAAAATCTACCTCCACATCACGTCTTGCGCCAACCGCTCTCGTGATGATATTTTTATCCGGATGATTCCTGGCAGTTTCCTTGTCGAGGCCGCCCATGCGTACCATCTCTTCCACCAGCGAATGATCCTGTGTAATCTGTCTGATCTCATCGCTTATCACATAGAGTCTGCTGTCTCCTACGTTCGCCACTTCCAGATATCTGCCAATGCAGGTAGCCGCTACGATTGTTGTCCCCATGCCGCTTAAAGCTTTATCTTCCCTGGCACGCTTCCGCAGCTGTTCGTTAGCGCGCCTTATGGCATTGTTCAAGATCTTAACGGCATTTTTCTCAAAAGAAGCACCGATCTCCTCCACCACGGTCTCCACCGCAAGTCTGGAGGCATAATCCCCCGCATTATGTCCCCCCATTCCATCCGCAACAATGAACACATTGGGCAGATTCCCGACAGGGGTCTCCGAACGGTAAATATAATCCTGATTCAGTTGTCTTTTTTGTCCGATATCTGTCAACGCATAAGACCTGATCACAGTGTTATCCTCCATGACTTTTTACCAGTTAATAATATTAACATATCAGCATCAAAAGAGCAAGTATAACAGCCTCAGGGATGCCCTTGCCCCGGTTCTTCCCCGTCATTTTCAGGGCTGATTCTCCAGGAACCTTCGTCTGAGCTGCCCGCAGGCTCCATCGATATCACGCCCCATCTCTCTGCGGATGGTAGCGGTGATGCCGCTCTTTACCAGCCTGTCCCGGAAAGCCTCCACAGACTGCCGTTCCGACTGCACATAATCTCTTTCCTTAATTGGATTGACGGGAATCAGATTGACATGACAGTTCTGTCCCTTTATCAGTTCTGTCAGCTGCTTTGCATCCTGCTTCGTATCATTGACATCCCGCACCAGACTGTATTCAAAGGTAATTCTCCTGCCTGTCTGTGCAAAATAATAAGTGCAGGCCTCCATCAGTTCTGCCAGGGAATAGGTATTGGCGATGGGCATCAGTTCCCTTCTTTTTTCATCCGTTGCCGCATGCAGGGACAGGGCCAGTGTAATCTGTAATTTTTCCCGGGCAAGTTCCCGCATTCTTGGCACGATTCCGCAGGTGGATACGGTCAGATTCCGTTGGCTGATGTGCAGGCCGTTTTCATCCGTGAGCAGGGTGATAAACCGCAGAAGATTCCCATAGTTATCCAATGGTTCTCCCGTTCCCATGACTACCACGTTGGAAACCCTCTCCCCGCTCTCTCTCGTGATCGCATAAATCTGATCCAACATTTCAGAGGGAAGAAGATTACGCTTTAAACCGTCCAGTGTGGAAGCACAGAACCGGCATCCCATCCGACATCCTGCCTGGGAAGAGATACAGACGGAACTGCCATGCTTATAGTGCATCAAGACACTCTCCACCATATTACCATCAGCAAGCGCAAACAGGTATTTCTTCGTACCATCTATCTTTGACTCCTGTACCTCTATCAGTCTAAGCGCCGTATAGTTGAAGCGTTCCCGGCACTTTTCCTTAAGCGCTGCGGGAATGTTTTGCATCTCGTCATAACTGCGCACCAGCTTTTTATGCATCCACTCATACAGTTGTACTGCCCGGAACGATTTCTCCGAAAGTCCGATCATCTCTTCCTTTAATTCTTCCAGCGTGAGGGATTTTATATCCTTTTTAATATCTTTCTTCTCTTCTGCTTCCATTTATCTCTTCTTGAACTTCTTATCTCTTTCTGAATTTCCTATCTCTTCCGGAGTTTCCTATCTCTTTCTGAATTTCCTATCTCTTCCGGAACTTCGCCATATAAAAGCCATCTGTCTCGTGCACCCCCGGCAGAAGCTGTAAGGCGTTTTCCTTCACATCCGGCCGTAACACTTCAGGCAGAGTCTGCGCGATGTCTATCTTCTCCATGTCCAGTTCTTCACAAATCCATGCCGCCGTCTCTTCATTCTCCAAAGGGTTCATGGTACAGGTACTGTACAGCATGATACCGCCCGGCTTAACATATTTTACCACATTAGTAACAATCTCTCTCTGCAAACAGTTGATCTCCCGCAGGGACTGAGGTATCACCCTGTATTTGATATCCTGCTTCCTGCCAATAACGCCAAGCCCCGAACAGGGCACGTCCACCAGCAGTACATCCGCCTTCTCCACCAGAGAAGATTCCGGAATGCGTGCATCCTGTATCCTGACAGACATATTCTGCACTCCAAGCCGGGTCTGATTTTCCACGATTCTGGCCGTCTTATAATCCGTCACATCACAGGCGATCACCTGTCCGGTTCCGGCCAGTTTATCCGCCGCATGAAGCGCCTTGCCGCCAGGTGCCGCACAGACATCCACAACGGTATCTCCCGGCATAATCCCAGCCGCCTCCACCACCAGCATGGAACTGACATCCTGCACCGCAAAATGGCCCTCTGCGTATCCTTTCATCCTGCGGATTCCCTCGGCGCCTTCCAACTCTACCGCATACGGCAGATAAGGATGCTTCCTGACCCGGATTCCTGCCTGTTCCCAAGTATCAATCAATCGTTTCCTCTCTTCCGCCGGCAGAGTTTCCCGCAGACGGATTCCCACCGACCTTCTTTCCAGATAGGACTGTAAAATCTTTTCACAGGAATCCTCACCATAGGAATTCATAAAATGTTCCACCAGCCACAGGGGCATGGAATACCGGACGGAAAGATATTCTTTGCAGGAAGTATTCCGATCCGGATAAACAATCTGCTCCCGTCCTCTGGCAATATTTCTGAGAACGCCGTTCACATAGCCCTGCAGGGCCTGGAATTTTCTCTTTTTGGCCAGTTTGACCGCCTCATTGCAGACCGCCGCATCAGGAATATGCTCCATAAAAAGAAGCTGATAGGTACTCATCCGCAATAATTCCCGGATGAGCGGCTTCATCTTACGCACAGGCGTTTTGGAATACAGATCCAGCACGTAGTCAATCTGTATCCTGCGCTCAATACATCCCTCGCTCACCCGCTTGATAAAAGCCTTCTCCCGGCCGTCCAGATAATCATACTTGTCCAGCACAGCCGAGATCAGAATGTTACTGTATTCATCCCCTCTGGATAATTCCAGCAAAATATCCAGCACGATTTCTCTCAGATTCATCTCAGTCATCACTCCGTCTACCAAACAGCAGTACCAGCCGGAGCAGCTGCAAGATTGACGATGCCGCAGCCGCTACATAAGTCAGCGCCGCCGCCTTTAATACCTTACGGCAGCCGCTCACCTCATCCCGCTCCATCATCCCGTAATTGCCCAGCATGGCAAGCGCACGCCCGGAGGCATTAAATTCCACCGGCAGCGTCACCAGCTGAAATAATACTGCCAAAGAAAACACCCAGATTCCAATCTGGATCAGTACCTGGTTCATGCCCAGGACTGCGCCCAGAATAATCAGGGGAATCCCTGCCCGGGATCCGATATTTGCCGCCGGTACAAGCGCCGAACGAATCTTAAGGGGCGAATACTCCTGCTGATGCTGCACGGCATGCCCACACTCATGGGCAGCCACCCCGATCGCCGCGATGGAAGAAGATCCATACACCGTATCCGAAAGACGCAGGACTTTATTGGACGGATCGTAGTGATCTGTCAATTCTCCCCGTATATGCTCAATCCGCACATCATAAATCCCTGACAGGTTCAAAATACGTTGTGCTGCCTGCGCCCCTGTCATCCCTGTCCTGCTTGGCACCCTGGCATATTTATGATAGGTTGAATTAACCCGCATCTGCGCATAAATACACAAAACCGCCCCGATCAGCACCAAAAAATATGAGGGGTCAAAATAATAACCATAGTATCCGTAACCCATTTCATCACCCTTTCCGTATCATTCAACAAATGCTCTTCCAAACATTTCCACGCCGCTTCCAGGCATCCAGGCATTTCTGATCATCTCTAGCCACCCAGACGCTCTCCTGCCTGCATCGGATATCCCAGCAGGAAATCCTTCACTGCCATCCGCTTTTTGCCTTCCA
Organism: uncultured Lachnospiraceae bacterium; assembly: GCA_946566685.1. Taxonomy (GTDB): domain Bacteria; phylum Bacillota; class Clostridia; order Lachnospirales; family Lachnospiraceae; genus UBA3282. The sequence goes on along the minus strand of CAMNXA010000025.1, from coordinate 8,660 downwards.
TCTGCACGGAAAGAATCCTGAGTATGCCCTCACCGGTCTGCACATAGAAAGCATCTTTCTCTACGCCAAGAACCGTCCCCGGAACTGCTTCGGATATCTGTGCCGAAAACCCTTCTTCCGTCATAGGTTCTTCCTCCCAGATTTTCAGATTCTTACCGCGGAATGTAGTAGATGCGCCCGGCCAGGAAATCAATCCGCGAATCAGACAGTCCAGCTTCCCGGCAGGCATATTCCAGTCAATCTTTCCCATAGACTTTTGCAGCATCTTCGCATAACAGGATTCGTCATCCTTCTGTCTGCGGGGTACCACCTGCCCTGCCGCAATCTTTGGCAGTGCTTCCACGATCAGTTCCGCTCCTGCCGCCGCCAGTTTATCATGCAGGGAATCTCCGGTCTCCCCTGCATCAATCTGCACTTCCTTTTGAAAGAGAATATCCCCGGTATCCAATCCTTTTTCCATCTGCATGATGGTGATGCCGGTCTTCTTCTCCCCATCGATAATAGCCCACTGGATCGGGCCTGCCCCCCTGTACTTCGGGAGCAGAGAAGCGTGAATGTTCACGCATCCATACTTGGGCATGGCCAGTATCTCTTCCGACAGGATCTGCCCGAAAGCAGCCACCACAAAAATATCTGCCTGGTAACTGCGCAGTACTTCCACAGCCTCCGGTTCTTTGATCTTCACGGGCTGAAAAACCGGGATATTGTGGGTGAGTGCACAGGCTTTTACGGGTGTCATCTGCATTTCTTTCCCTCTGCCCCTGGGTTTATCCGGCTGTGTCACCACCGCTGCCACCTGATGGCCGGCTTCTATAATCGCCTGCAATGCCCCCACCGCAAAATCCGGCGTTCCCATAAATACGACTCTCATATCTTTGTCCCTCACTCTCCTAGACAGGCTCTTTTCTGCAAATCGGACGTCTCTCTATTCCTCCTCGTCCTCCAGATCTTCCGTATTCATCAACGGGCCTTCCACCTTTTCCACATAAAGATGTCCTTCCAGATGATCCAGTTCATGGCAGATGGCTCTGGCAAGCAGTTCCGTGCCTTCTATCTCAAAAGGCATCATATTTTCGTCATAAGCCATGGCCCTGACATAGTTAGGTCTTTTCACATGTCCGGTCTTGCCGGGAACACTCAGACATCCCTCATAGCCCTCCTGCTCCCCGCTGGTCTCCAATATCTTAGGATTGATCAACAGCAGCGGATCCTCCCCCGTAACGTCAATCACCACAACCCTCTTTAAGATACCCACCTGGGGCGCTGCCAGTCCTACCCCGTTAGCCTCATACAGTGTCTCAAACATATCGTCAATCAACTCCTGTATCCTGGGCGTAATCTCCGTCACCTCTTTACACTGTTTTGTCAAAACCGGATCCCCAATCTCCCTGATCTTTCTGGTCGCCATAATCTTTCTGTCTTCCTTTCTTCTAAATATGTATTCATCAATATGTGTTCATCGGATCAAAATCAAACTGTACCGTCTGATTCTTCAATTCCCGTTCCCTGCAAAAAGCCTCCAGCTTATCCTTAGCTTCCACCAACACCTGATAATCCTCATGCCGCACATAAAAAACATGACGGTAAAGATCGTTCAGCTTACCGATGGCAGCTTCTGTTGGGCCAATCACATGCAGATCTTTTATCCCTTTCATTTCCGCATTGACCAATTTAGTCATTTCTTCACCCAACCCTTTTCCCTGATCCTGTATCTGGGAAATGATCAGCACCGCCAGCATATGCGCCACCGGCGGATACTGCAAAAAATCCCGGTAAGCAATCTCTTCTTCATAAAAACCCTCATAATCCTGCTGCGCCGCATGAATCACGCTATAGTGTTCCGGCTGATAGGTCTGTATTACCACTTCGCCAGGCTTATCCCCCCGTCCTGCCCGCCCCGCTGCCTGTGTCAGCAGCTGGAAGGTACGCTCCCCGGCACGATAGTCATTCTGATTGAGGGACAGATCCGCCGCCAGCACCCCCACCAGCGTCACATTGGGAAAATCATGTCCCTTCACGATCATCTGGGTACCCACCAGAATATCCGCCTTCTCATCTGCAAAGGCTGAGAGAATCTTCTCATAGCTTTCCTTGGTACGGGTGGTATCCGCATCCATGCGCAGTACCCGCGCTTCCGGGAACTCCCGGTGTATTGCCTCTTCAATCTGCTCCGTGCCTGCCTTAAATCCCATCAGATATTTAGAGCCGCAGGATGGGCATTTCATCTTCTTGGGTTCTTCATAACCGCAATAATGACACACCATCTTACCATTCCTGTGTTCTGATAAGGAAACATCACAATGGGGGCATTTCATCACATGGCCGCAGGCCCTGCAGGACACAAAGCCCGCATATCCCCTGCGGTTTAAAAAGAGAATACTCTGTTCTTTCACCCGCAGACGTTCCTCCAGCAATTCCCTTAACTGCCTGCTGAACACGGAGCGGTTTCCCTGCTTTAATTCCTCCCGCAAATCCACGATACTCACACGGGGCAGTATACTGCCGCCGGGACGGCTGCGCATTTCATATAATTTATATTGTCCCATTCTGGCCCGATAATATGCTTCCAGGGAAGGGGTTGCAGAGCCCAGCACCACACTGGCTCCATACATGGACGCAATCTGAATGGCCGTCTCCCTGGCATGATATTTGGGACTGGATTCGCTCTTATAGCTGCCCTCATGCTCCTCATCCATCACGATAACCCCCAGATTTGCAAAGGGTGTAAACAGCGCTGACCTGGGGCCTATGATCACATCAAGTTCCCCCGCCTTTGCCCGCTCAATCTGGTCATACTTCTCACCCATGGACAAAGTGGAATTCATCACCGATACCCGATCCCCGAATCTTTTATAAAAACGAAGCAGGGTCTGATAGGTCAGCGCAATCTCCGGGATCAGCACGATGGCCTGTTTGCCCATAGCGATCATCTGCTCTATGATGCCCAGGTATACCTCCGTCTTACCGCTGCCGGTCACTCCATGCACCAGATAGGTGCCGGGATGCCCCGCCCGGTAATCCGCAAGGACATCTTCTATGATATGAGCCTGCATCTCATTGAGACAGGGTCTTTCTTCCTCCCTGCTCATCTGTCTGACCGGATTCCGATAGTAGGATTCCCGCTGCATCACAAGATACCCCTGCTTTTCCAGCGCCTGCAGCGTGGCCGGCGCCACATTCAGCTTCTGTCTGACCAGCTCATATGGCAGTTCTTCCTCTGTAATAAGCGCCGTGAGCACCCGTACTTTAGCCACCTGACGCTTTCTTTTGCACTGCTCGATGGCATCCTGCAATCTTTCTTTTTCCACACAGCGGACAATCTTCTTTTTCTCCGGCCGCTTCATCTGCTGCTTCACCGGCAGTACCGTCTTTAAGGCAGTGATCATGGTGGAGCCGTACTGTTTCTTTAACCAATATGCAATCTGAATCTGCCTGCCCTCGGCTGAGATGCCCTTTGCATCCACAGAAGTAATCTCTTTTAATTTCTCCACAGGATAATCCGTCTCTTTCGAAAGATCCACCACATACCCTGTCTTATCCTGATTTCCCCTGCCGAAAGGTACATGCACTCTCACGCCCGGATAGATTGCATCCGCAAGTTCCTGCGGGATTATATACTGAAAAGGTCTGTCAACCTTTTCATGGGATATATCCACTATGATATCCGCATACCGCTCTCTCATGAGGCCGCATCTCCTCCCACTTTCTTCCATCAGCCTTTCCGGCGTTCTGCCAGAATCTCCTGAATCAGCACTCTCTCATCCATGGGATATTTCACCCCGTTAATCTCCTGATAGTCTTCATGTCCTTTGCCTGCCAGTACAATGATATCCCCTGGCTCGCCGTGATCTATCGCATAGGCGATGGCCTCTTTTCTGTCACAGATCTCCACATATTCTCCCGCTGTCTTTCCAATCCCGATCTTAATGTCATCAATGATAGCCTGAGGCTCTTCACAGCGCGGATTATCGGAGGTAATGATCGTTAAATCCGCCATACTGCCGCTGACTTCCCCCATCTCATAACGTCTGGATTTCGCCCGATTGCCGCCGCACCCAAACAGACAGACCAAACGGTGCGGATGATAAGCCCGCATCGTTGTGAGAAGACTCTTTAAGGCCATGGCATTATGGGCATAGTCAATCATCAATGTAAAGTCATCCGACACCTTGACCATCTCCGTCCTGCCCTTGACCTTTGCCGAGAGAAATGCCGCCCTGATATTCTCCTCCCGTACCCCGAAATGCCGGCAGATGGCAATGGCTGTGAGTGCATTATAGACATTAAACTTACCCGGAGAAGTAATCTCCACCGGAAAATCCAACAGCCCTCTCACCTGAAAACGCATTCCCAGCGTTCCGGCCTCATTCAAAAACTCAATATTTTCCGCCCGAAGGTCCGCCTGCGTATCAATCCCATAGGTTTCCAATTCACAGGTACACCCTTTCGTGACCGCTTCCCAGTGTGCATCGTCATGATTGACGATCCCTATCCTGCACTGTTTGAATAGCAGACCTTTACAGCGCATATAATCCTCAAAATCCTTATGCTCATTCTCACCGATATGATCCGGCTCCAGATTGGTAAAGATACCAAAATCAAAGACAAATCCCTGTGTCCTGTGCAGCATAAGCCCCTGGGAAGACACTTCCATCACCACCGTATCACAGCCCGCATCCGCCATCTGTCTGAAATATTTCTGAATCAGATAAGACTGAGGCGTGGTGTTCTCCGCATGGATATGTGTATCCCCGATAATGGTCTCGATGGTGCCGATCAGTCCCACACGCCTGCCCGCCTGTTCCAGAATGGATTTGACCAGATACGTTGTGGTGGTCTTACCCTTTGTACCAGTTATCCCGATGATCTGCATTTCTTCTGCCGGATATGCAAAATAGGCAGCGGAAAGAAAAGCCATGGCATAGTGAGTATCCTCCACCCTGATCACGGTCACATCCGCCCCGTCAGGAAGTTCTACCTCCCGTTCCACCAGGAGCGCCGCGGCTCCGGCTTTCACCACATCCTTTGCATAGATATGTCCGTCTGCCTTTGCCCCCGGAATACAGACAAATATACTGCCCGGCACCACCTTTCTGGAATCGTAAATGATATCGGTAATCTCTCTGTCCAGAGTACCCCGCACACACTCATAACTGATCTTTTCCAGTAATTTGCTCAATACTGCCATATATTCTCTCCTTTACCAAATCCTCTTACTAAGATAGCACGAAAACCTTATCTTTTCAACTTATGCGGACATTTACCGCGTACGTTGTCCTTTTTCAATAGTAAGATTCTTTCTTTTATTTTCTCTTTAAGGTTTCTTAATGTTTTTTTATTCTTTTATAACAATCTAAACACATTTTGGACACAATTACCGCTTATGATAATAATCAAGATAGTTGAGAAATTCACTATCTCCCCCTCATAAGAAAACTACGAAAAAGCCTGGGATTTTCCCAGGCTTTCTCGTTTACCCGGCAATCTTTTCCACTACCATCTTATTCATCAGAGACGCCGCAGTTTCCATCGGAATACAGGCGCTCTCCAGTGTCGTCACATTGGCCGCAGAAATCGCGCAGGCACGTAGGATTGCCTTCTCATCCGACTCCCCGAACACGGCAGACATGGCATAGGAAGCCACCACACTGTCACCGCTTCCCACAGTATTGACCGCCCGAATGCCCTCTGCCCTGGCATACAGTACGCCCCTGTCGGTCACACTGAGAAGTCCCTTGCTGCCCATGGACACCACCACCTTGGCAATGCCTTCCCGATGCAGGCGCTGCGCCTCCTCTATGATACCTTCCCGGTCTGCTATCTTATGGCCCGCCAGATACTCCAGTTCTTTCCAATTCGGTTTGATAAAATACGGCTTTGCCAACAGTCCTTTGCGCATACTCTCCCCGCTGGAATCCAGATACACCGACACCCCCTGTTCTCTTGCCATGATAATAAGCCTTTGATAGATATCATCTCCCATGCCCTCCGCCGCAGAACCGGATATGGCAGCCAGTCTGCACCCGGCAAGCAGCGCCTCATACTGCTCCAAAAAGAGCGCCTGTTCCTGTTGGGACACCTGCGGCCCCGGTTCAAGGATCTCCGTCACATAACCGTCATCTGCCAGTATATTCATATTACAGCGGGTTTCCCCGCCTATCTGCACAAAATGGCATGCCGCACCCCGGCGTTTCAGTTCTTCCTCGATAAAACGGCCCGTATAACCTCCCAAGAAACCGGCAGCCGCCACTTCGCAGCCATACTGCCTGAGTATTTTCGTCACATTGACGCCTTTACCGCCTGCTATGTTCTGCGCTGTGCGCATCCTGTTCACCTGTCCCGCAGCCAGACTCTGTGTGGTATAAGTCTTATCCACTGCCGGATTCAGTGTTACTGTCAGTATTTTATCCATATTCTACCCCATTTCCGGCGACAGGAACCGTCTTAACACTAACAGGAATAATCCTGCATGATCATCTGTACTGTTTCCTGTCCTCTGTACACATTGATGTCCGGATAGTACACAATGCTGATGCAGATTGCATTGCTGCCTGCGCCATACAATCTGTCAACTTCCTGCACTCCGAAATGTTCTTCCAAAAAAGCATGCCAGCTTTCCAGCTCCCCAAAATACATCATATCATACCGTCCGGCATTTTCGTCTTCCACCCGGTACTTCCCGACATTCTTATTCTTACCCAGGATGCTCCCTCTTAGTATCTTCACCTTTTTCTGAGCAAAGACAGGTTTGGGATTTCCGTTGCCAAAGGGTTCTAACACCGCCAGCTGTCTGATAAAATCTGTTGTCACATAAGACATGGGCATAGGCACGTCAATATGTATCGTCTCCACAAAATCTTCTTCCGACAGACCGCAATGCTCATTCAGGTATCTGCGAAACGCCCCCACATTTTCCTCCGGCATGGATACACCCGCTGCCAGTTTGTGGCCGCCATACTTGGTATATAACTCTTTACATTCACTCATCTTGTCATACATGTGGTAAGCATCAATGGAACGCCCCGATCCCTTCACGCCTTCCTGGGTTTTCGTGAGGACGAAAGCCGGTTTATGATAACGTTCCCTGATGCGCCCGGCAATGATTCCCGCCAGACTCTCATGACAGTCCGGCAGATAAAGTACCAATACCTTATCCTCTTGCAAATCCGTTTTTTCTATGATTTCCACCGCCTGATCTATCCCCTGCAGCGTCATGCCCTTTCTGCTGTCATTTAACTCTTTCAGTTCTCCTGCAATGGCAACCGCTTCCGCTCTGTCTTTGGTACGGAACATGGAAAGTGCCCGGCTGGCTGTATCCAGACGGCCCGTGGCATTGAGACAGGGACCCAGGACAAATCCGATATGATACACCGAAAGCCTCTTATCCTGCAAACCGTTCACCACTGTCAAGGCCCGGAGCCCATAATTGCGGGACTGCTCAATCTGCCGCAGACCATACTTGACAATTACCCGGTTCTCATCTGTCAGTTCCATTACATCCCCCACCGTGGCAAAGGCTGCAAAAGCCAGCATTTCCTGCATCATCTCCTGCACTTTACCCGCCGGGAACCTGTCTGGCGAGAGTCCAGCCATCCTTTCCAGATAAAGCTGCATCAACTTATAGGCCACCACCGCACCACAGATTCCCTTATATGGATAGGAACAATCACTCTGCTTGGGATCCACCACCGCGTCTGCCGCCGGCGGCCGCTCCGTCCTGCTGCCGTCCTCTCCCACATCATACGGTACCTCATGATGATCCGTCACCACCACCGTCATTCCAAGTTCCCTGGCAAGGACAATCTGCCCGGCCGCCGCGATTCCATTATCACAGGTAAGCACAGTGTCAATCCCTGCTTCATGAGCCTCCACGATCAACTTATCATTCAGGCCGTATCCGTCCTGAATCCTATGAGGTATCACCGCGTCCACTGCTGCCCCGCCCTGTTCCAGACAAGTGACTAAAATATAAGTGGAACACACGCCGTCAATATCATAATCCCCGATTACCCGGATAGGGCTTTTAGCCAGCGTCTTTTCACATAGGATATCTATCGCCCGCTTAGCATCCTTTAACATTGCCGGATCATGCAGATCCTCAAGCGTACCGTGGAGAAACTTCTCTATCTGTTCTTCCCCGATAATATCCCTGTTGCGGATAATCCGCGCTATCACCGGATCGATTTGGAATTTCGCTGCTATCTCCTGAAAATCTGCCTTCTTGGCAGACACCATCCATTTACTCATAGTACACCTCTAACACCTGAAAACTATCACCGAAACTTATAGATATAGATATTGTAACATTTTCAGAGGGTAATTTATAGTACTTCATGAATTCCTATACCATAAAAGGGACATTCTACCATGGCTTCCGCCAAGACAGAACGTCCCTTGTTTCATTCTCAATGCAATAACTTCTTATTGCTATTTCTTTTCCACCTTCTGCACCAACTTTGTACGGAACACATACCACATTGCCCCGGTGAGGCAGATGGAAGAATACGTACCACAGATAATACCTGCCATCAATGGCAGTGCAAACTCTCTGATGGACGACACACCAAACACTTCAAGAGCCGCCACCATAAAGAATGTCGTCAGAGAAGTGAAAATACTTCTGGACAATGTCTGGGTAATACTCTTATTGACCAGATCCT
>CAMNXA010000024.1 GCA_946566685.1 uncultured Lachnospiraceae bacterium | reverse complement strand
CAAAGCCATACAGACAGTTTACAAGAAGCATCATAACGTGAAATAGACATACTCGCCTTCAAAAAAGTTTCTTGCGTCATTTCCTCTGACCATTCAGCATTGTGTGTATGGGAATATAAAAATCCATAAACTAATCTGGAATACTTCTGATAAACAATTTCCATATCTGAGTAATCCATTCCTTAACTCACCTCCTCTACCCTTTATATCACATTAATTTACAATTCGTTACATAAACAGTATAACTTTGAGAAGCACTAGTGCAATTACTAATAAACCAATACTTGTGGAACTGTAGTGATATTGGCACTCTTATGGCAAGAGTCAATACAGATTTTGAAAGATATAAAGCGGATATTTCCTTCCGGTATTCGTGTAACATGTGTATCATATAGATTGGAGAGCTTGCTAACAGATTATCGGATGAAACCAAAGAAAGCAGCCCCAACATTCCATGGCGGGCGATTAGAGGAATGAGAAATTTGCATGCGCATGATTACGAAAACATTTCATACAATGAAAAATGTAATTAGTTATCCTTAAAAAGTTAAGCAGAAAATATATTGTTCAATATAAGATCATAACCCCTCCCAACCCCTCATACAATGTAAAAAAGTGTTCTGAGGGGTTTGCTTTTGAAAGATTATATTGAGGAACGTGCAATTCAGATTGCCAATTATATCACCCAGAATAATGCTACGGTGCGGCAGACGGCGAAGGAGTTTGGGATTTCGAAGTCCACGGTACATATGGTAGCAACAAAATGGAACGGTTGGTGTGGCGAATAAGATAATTTATTATAGGGGTCTTTAGGAGTGCAGCAGGAAACTTCTAAAGGCTCCTTTTGTAATATGTGATTGTGGAATAATATGGGTGAGGGTATAATGAATACAGATAAGCGATGGGCAAGGGATTTGAAAAGATGCTTGTATGACAGGAGGCGTATCGTGGGAAAGATTATTTTATATCATGGCAGTCCGGATGAAACGGTAACGCCGAAATTCAGACTGGGGGAGGAAAAGCACGATTACGGAAAAGGGTTTTACCTTACGGAAAGTTTGGAACTTGCGAAAGAATGGGCGGTTTACCGTCCGAACGCTTCAAACGGCTGGGTGCATGAATTTGAACTGGATACAGAAGGATTGAATATACTGGATTTTCAAGAGCATAGTGCGTTAACGTGGCTGGCCGAGCTGATGAAGCATCGTGATGCGGCAGATTCCAAACGATATCGCATCTTATCAAAACAATTTATCGAAAAATTTGGAATATCGATGGATGAATATGATGTGATCAAGGGGTGGAGGGCTAACGCATCATATTTTTATATCGCCAAGTCTTTTGTCCGCGATGAAGTAGATATAGACATCTTGGAGGAATTGCTAGCCCTCGGCGGATTAGGTATTCAGTATTGCATCAAAACGGAGCAGGCATATAAAAAACTGTCCGAGCATTTTGATGCATTGCAGTCTGTTGCATTTGCAGAGTTTAATGAAAAGTACAACCAACGGGATACATGGGCACGGGAGAATATGCGAAAGCTAATTGACTCAGACCGGAACCGTGTAACTAAGGTGTTCAGTACATTACTCTGAAAAGTGAGGTGAGCAATATGGGAGCCTATTCCAAAGCATATTTGGATGAGATAATTGAGAATCAGGGAAAACTGTTCGACTATGTGGCGGTAACCTATCCCGATATGGATACGGAGGATTTTATTTGTTCCTATATGAAAAGCAATACAAGGAAATATGTGGACGAAGCACAGGCGTATGTCTGTACGATGGATGCTCAGACTTTGTGGGAGTATTTTCTGCATACGGACCGATATGAACTGAAAAAAGGGACAGCGTTGGGCGGATTTATGCCTGATTGGATAGGCGAATTTTATGCCTACTATCAATGGCAGTACAGCATTCCGAGTGTTGAGGTTATCGAAAAAGTGCCGCTTGCATATTTGAAAAAGGCGTACGCCGGGCTGCATGATCTGGAATTGGAGCTTGCGGTAAGGAAAGTAGGGATCGCATGAATCATATCATTTGTTTTCACAATCCGGATGAGGAGTACGGTTATCTGAGCAATTGGTATCCATCCCCTTTCAAAATGGATGGGATAGTTTTTTCATCTATGGAACAGTTTGTGATGTACCGCAAAGCGATTTGTTTTCATGACAATAATATAGCTAATAAAATTCTTGAAACGGACGATGCTGGCCGCATTAAGGATTTGGGACGACATGTATCAGGATATGATGAGAACCATTGGAACGGCGTGCGTCAGCTTATTGTTTATGAGGGATTACTTGCAAAGTTTTCGCAGAATGATAAGCTGAAAGTACAGCTTATGGCTACAGAAAGTGCTGTTTTAGCGGAGTGCGCCGTAAAAGACCGCATATGGGGTATCGGATTGTCAATGAACGACCCGGACAGGTTTGACCGGATGAAGCGGAAGGGGCAAAATCTGCTGGGATATGCCCTGATGGTGGCGCGGGACAGGCTGTGATATGAAGAAGGCAAGTATTTGGAGAAAATGCAGATGGATGATGTATATTACATAATCGGAACTGCTTATGCCGGAAAATCCACAATGGTGAAGCTTCTTGCTGAGAAATATGATGGTATTGCATGTGAGGAAAATTATCATGACAGTATGGTGGATGAAAAACTTGATATCCCAAAGATAGATATGACAGGTTTCTCCACTTGGGTTTTCAAGTTTTGCTGCATGATGATAACAGAACGGTTATGGAAACATTGGAGATTGTGGAAAGATTGCTGAAATTAAAGAAATAATATGAATATTTGGAGGGAGGCAAATGTTAAGATTACAGGCCGTACAGCCAAAGGACAGAGATCTGCTCTGGAATATTAATCAGAAATATCTGTATGAGATGACAAGCTTCTATGACGATCCAATGGATGAAAACGGGAATTATCATTACGGATATTTTGATGATTATTTCACGGATTTGAAGAGAAAGGCGTATTTTATTTACAATGATGATGTCCTGACAGGTTTTGCAATGCTCTGTCCATACTCAAATATTGATCAGAATCCAGACTATACAATGGCAGAGTTTACGATATTTCCGGCATTCCGGAGGAAACATTTTGCTCTTGATATAGTGAAAATGATCTTGGATAAGCATCCGGGAAAGTGGGAAATCAAGTATAACGAGAAAAACATCGGGGCAAAGAAGTTATGGAATACTGTGGTTGCTCCTTATGGTCCGGAAGAGCATCATTTGAACGAAGAAGAGACGGTACTTTCGTTTAAGACACCTTGCATATGAGGAGTGAAAATGAGGGTGCTGAAGTGCTAATCCAATTGTTCAAAAAGGTTTAAAATGATTGAAAGGGATGGAAGAAAGACGATATGAGTGAAGTACAAAAGGCGATTGAGGAAGTAAAATATTTAAGTGAGTCTCTTCCAAAAGCAGCGTTCCGGGTAATTGCGGAAAATAAGGAGGAGGCAATTCCATATTTGCGGGAAGCTATTGATTATGCGATTAGTAAAGGGAAAATGTTGGATGTGAATTATCAACTTCATTTTTATACGTTATATTTATTGGGAGAGTTTCGGGATAGAGAATCTTTTTCAAAGATTATAGATCTTGTTTCTCAGCCGGATGGTATAGCTGAGTATCTGCTTGGAGATTGTATCACAACAGAACTGAAAGATATATTGTACAATACATATGATGGTAATATTGCGCTACTGAAAAAATCAATTCAAGACAGAGATATCAATGAATTTGTAAGAACGGCGATGCTTGACGTAATGGGACAATTGTATCTGGATGGTGTTTTGGAGGAAAATGAGTGGAGAGACTTTTTAAAACAAAGCGTGTATAATGGAAGGGAATATGATTATGTTTATAATGCAATAGCATATGTGCTGTGTAAATGCCATTTTGTGGATATGTTGCCGGAAATCCGGTATCTGATTGATCAGGATTTGATAGACGAAATGTGCATGGGCAAATATGATTCTTATGTGGACGCTATGTTTGAATATCGTGAGAATGAGGAAAGATTTTGTGAGAATTCTTTTTGCGCTATAGAGGCCTTGCGGCATTGGGCAATGTTTTCTGAAACAGAGGAGAATGTGCCCAAGGAAAAGGATTTTGAAAAAGTGATACGTATGTTGGAAAGAGAAGAAGACCAGCCTGTGCACAAAAAGAAAATTGGTCGAAATGATCCTTGTCCCTGTGGGAGTGGTAAGAAATATAAATTTTGCTGCCTGAATAAGCCGAAGGCGGCTATAGATCTGATAGAAAATCCGGAAGAACGCAATAAATGGCTCAAAAGATATCCGTATACAGGTAAGGTAAAAGTTGAGGGCAGAATTTATCTCGCAGACTATTATGATGAAGCAAGTATAGAAACGGATAAAATTCTTTATCTTGCTTTGATGAACCGGCCGGGATTAATTTGGAAGAGGAATATAAAAGAGGAGGAGAAGAGGGCGAAGGAGTATTTGTACCTTGCGTTTCAAAGGTGCAGGGAAAGAATGGAAGAAGAGCAGATTCCATCATTTACTGAATACGATCAAGAATGCAGTATTCATTACTTGACTGAAGAGTGGCTTGGGGAGTTGTGCAGACTTTTACGGGAAGATTGTGATACCGAAAAATATGAAGAGGTTAAGAAATTTATAACTGCCAGGCAAAGTACCGCCACATAAACAGTCATACCCCCTCAGAATACTTCATACAATGTAAAAAAGTATTCTGAGGGGTTTTCTCTTGAAGGATTATATCGAAGAGCGTGCGATGAACATTGCCAATTATATTATTGAAAATAATGCCACGGTGCGGCAGACGGCGAAGGAGTTTGGGATTTCGAAGTCCACGGTACATACGGTAGTAACACAATAGAACGGTTTCGGAATAAAGTGATGTGGGCCGTGAAGTAACGGAGAATAGGGCATTTGGAGGAACTGCTATGGGACTTCCAAATGCCTTTTTGAAATATTGGATTGAGAAATAGTATCGGTGAGGGTATAATGGGTAATTAAGAAATCAACATTAAAATTTATGGAGGAACGATGGGAAATTATTTAAACCCCGGCAACGGTGGGTTCGCTAGAATCAGGAATGATATTTATGTTGACAAGTCGGGGCTGATTGGTCTGATTAATGAGACGATTGATACGCCAAGGTGTATGACCTGCGTCAGCAGACCCCGCCGTTTCGGGAAATCTTTTGCTGCTAAAATGTTATGTGCTTATTACGATAAGACTTGTGATTCATCCGGGCTTTTTGAGGGTCTGGAGATTGCCGGGGATGTAGGATTTCGGGATTATTTAAATCTGTATGATGTGATTTATCTGGATATGACAGGGGTAATTGGAGAAACATCTATTGAGGATATGATACCATATATCCAGAGGAATGTGATACAGGAACTGGTGGAACAGTATCCGGGGTTAAGGACGGCGGAAGGATTTGCGGCAACTCTTGCCAATGCGGCGGCAGTGGTGGGTAATAAATTTATTATGATCATCGATGAGTGGGATGCGCCGATCAGGGAGGCGAAAGGGCGCCCCGATCTACAGAGAAAATATCTGGAATTTTTGCGTGCTTTATTTAAAAACAGCGGGATGACAGATAAAATTTTTGCGGCAGTGTACATGACCGGCATCCTGCCCATTAAAAAGGATGGTTCCCAGTCGGCGATATCGGATTTCCAGGAGTATTCTATGCTCAAGCCCAGACAGTTTGCGAAATATGTGGGATTCACGGAAGACGAGGTAAAGAGGCTGTGCCATGACTATGGCAGTGACTTTGAAAAAATGAAACGTTGGTATGACGGATATTTTTTTCGGGAGTTGTCGGCTGTTTATAACCCCAATTCGGTTATGAAAGCAATCCGCAACGATGATTTCGATTCCTACTGGACGCAGACATCTGCCGCGGAGAGCCTCATGGAATATATCAGCCTTGATTTTGACGGACTTAGCAAGACGGTGGCGGAGTTAATCGGTGGAGCTGAAACAAAAGTGGATACAAAAGGTTTTGCCAACGATCTGGTGACATTTCGGGACAGGAACGATGTGCTGACACTGCTGATCCACCTGGGTTATCTGGTCTATGATGAAGAAACACAGACGGTTCGTATTCCTAATGAAGAAATTCGTTTGGAATTTGCAAGGGCAATACGACAGGTAAAGCGGGATGAGACCATCTGGCGGGTGCGGGAGAGCGAGCAGCTTATCATGGATACCGTGCACCAGAACGAAGAGGCGGTGGCCAGTCAGATAGAGAAGATTCATGAAGAAGAATCGCCGTTGTATTACAACAATGAACAGGCACTGCGCAGTGTGATTAAACGGGCCTATTTCAGCTATGGAGATGAGTATGTCATGCTTGAAGAACTGCCGGCAGGTGTCGGATATGCGGATATTGTCTATCTGCCGAAGCGGGATTCCGTGTTGCCGGTATTGATTATCGAATTGAAGTGGAATCAGTCGGCAGAAAGCGCTCTGGAACAGATCAGGGACAGGCGGTATCCGGCGGCGTTTCAGAGTTATGGAAGTGATATTCTGCTGGTGGGGATCAGCTATGACAGGGAGGCCCCGGCAGGGAAAAGAAAACATTATTGTAAGATAGAGGAATACAGGGAATAGATGAGCAGATTGAAAGAACTTCGGAAGTATGTGGATGGCGAATTAAATAAGATGGAAGATGTCAGTAAACAAAACAGTGCAATTGCACACCTTTACGGCGTATCTCTTGCAGCCACGATGATTGCGAAGAAGCGGGGGCTTGATCCGGAACTTTCTTCGATGGCGGCGATGCTCCATGACCTGCATGCCTATAAGACCGGGTCTTATGATGACCATGCGCACAAGGGAGCGGCACTTGCAGGGGATATTCTCAGAGAATTGAAACTGACGGATGAAAACGAGACGGATATCATCTGTTCTGCGATATATCATCATGATGACAAGCTGGTGGTGGATAGCCCGATGGATGAGGTTTTGAAGGATGCGGACGTCATACATCACTGCATGAATGATTTATCGAAACCTGTCAAAGAAAAAGAGCAGGCACGCTTTGATAAGCTGTGTGCTGAGTTTGGGATGTGAGAGGATATGATGCTGGATAAAGGTATTTTATAGTAGAAAAGATTGATTATAAAATTGAAAATTTGGATAAAGAAAATCAGTATCTGAAATCCCTGCTGGACAAGGCGGGGATTTCTTATCATAGGACGGCCGAAACAAAAAAATACGGATTTATTTGAACCCGATCAAGGGAAGAAAATTCTACCAAGAGAGATAGCTGATAAGGATGCTTTACGAGGCGGATATCTAAATCAATTAGTTGAAAGTGGGAGGACGAAAACATGTTAAAGACAGTAAAAGGAGACATTACAAAAAATACGGATGTGCAGGCAATCGTCAATGCGGCGAACACGAGCCTGCTCGGAGGAGGTGGTGTGGATGGAGCAATCCACAGGGCGGCAGGGCCGCAGCTTTTAGAAGAGTGCCGGATGCTTCATGGCTGCCCAACAGGGGAAGCAAAACTGACAAAGGCTTATCATTTACCATGCGATTATGTGATCCATACGGTCGGGCCTGTCTGGCATGGAGGTTCAAACGGTGAGCCGGAAAAACTCGCCTCCTGCTATTATAATTCTTTAAAGGTTGCGATGGAGAATGGAATTCGCACGGTGGCCTTTCCGTCAATTTCAACAGGGATTTACGGTTATCCAGTAGAGAAAGCGGCGAAGGAAGCAGTTGGGGCAGTCTGCCGGTTTCTGGAGCAGTTTCCCAATGTGATCGATCTGGTCGAGTGGGTGCTGTTCGATGACAGGACGTTTATGGTATATGCGGAAGAGGTTGGCAAACGGAATTAAGTTGACAGTGTTCTGTAATATATGGGCAATGAGGAGGGATGGTTTGCGGGAGCATATTAAAAAGAATCGAGAATAGTATCCAGGTGATTTCGGAAATGCCTTTATGATGATTTATTAACATCCCAGCCCACAAATTTTGATTATGGGTCTCTGGCTAAGAACAATCTTTGAACTAACAAATGGTCATAACCCCTCCCAACCCCTCATACAATGTAAAAAAGTGTTCTGAGGGGTTTCCTTTTGAAAGATTATATTGAGGAACGTGCAATTCAGATTGCCAATTATATCATTGAGAATAATGCTACGGTGCGGCAGACGGCGAAGGAGTTTGGGATTAGTAAGTCCACGGTACATACGGTAGTAACAAAATAGAACGGTTTGTTTGGGCTGTAATGTGAGACGAAAAGATATTGAGAAGGAAGAGGTTTAGCGTTAGTTTGTAAAGGTGTTGGTACACAAAGTTTCCAATTACACACCGTATACATACTGGATGGTGGATTGCGAATTACAGTTACCAATGCACTTGCTAACACCAGAAATTTATATAGGATTAATTCATACAATGTTAAACTTGTTTTAATCTGGACATAAGATTGCTAAGATCAATCCAGAATTTGATTGATGAAGCAAAATATCCCTCGGGATCAATGAAATAATTGACGTCACTTATATTTATATTTTCCTTTTGGTAATATTTTCTCAAGTATATTACTAATTCTGCTGCAAGGTCTCTACATGCTTGATTTGACTCTTCTTCATAATATCCTACTTTAATATTATCATATCCTATGCTGGAAAAATAAAAGGTATAGTTTTGAATATTGGAAAATAAATATGCTCCGTTAGGTTTTATCTCTATTCCAATTGAGAAAATTCCATTCCTCGTAGCAACAGTTTCTTTCGCACATTGAATAAAATAATCTATTTTTTCTGTTAAAAATGATATTGTTGCTTTATATAAGGGATGAGAAATCCAATCTTCAATTGGGGGGAATTCCATTCGTGCCTTTTCGGCTTTTTCTGTTTCTACCTTTTTTCTTTCCTCTTGTATAGTTAAATTAGATAAATAATCCCATATACATAAACCAACGCCACAAAGAATAACGAGAATAAAGATTGTTATAATTGTATTTATCATATGTATTTCTCCTTAATACTTAAAATGTTAAAATTATATCATTTAGTGCATTAAACGGATTAGATGATATGAGTGCTTTTTGGTATAAAGAAATTGTTTTTTGTGGAAGAGTAAAATTATTGGATATTCCGTTCTAATAGTGCACTCTTTCTGCATCTTCGGAACATCAAAATCCAATATTTGTGAGCAGGCATTTTCGTTTTTAGGTTGACTATTTTGCATTTGGAAGGAGGGCTTTTGTCAAGGACAGAGCAGCTTTGCAGTGCGTAAGCATCCTTTACAAAAGTTTGGCTTTCAGATACCCTTAATACACCAAAAGCAAATATTTGCTTGACTAAATTTAACTGCTCTGAATTTCCGAAAAACATGCACTTTTGAATTGGAATACTCAGTTATTATTTATTTCCTTACTTTATTCTAATATTTTAATTGGGTCAAGAGTTTAAAGAATTTAGTGATAAATTTTACTTCGATACAATAAAGTTATAAATATGAGAAAAAATCTCAAATATTGTTTACAAATCGCAAGAATCGTGTATAATATAGAAATAAGATGGAGGTAAAAGACTATGTTATGCCAATTTACCGTAAAAAATTATAAAAGTATCCGTGAAGAGATGACTTTCGATATGCAGGCTGCGGCAATTATGGAGCATAAGGATAGAATCATTCAAACGAAGGACGGAGAAAAGTTTTTGCCGGTATCCGTTATCTATGGACCGAATGGCGGTGGTAAATCGAATGTGCTGGAGGCTTTGCATACACTGGATGCAAAGATATTAAGACCTCTTTGTGCGACTTGTGATAAATCGGAGTGTGAGTTTAAAGCCAGAAAGATTCCGGTGGAGCCCTTTGCTTTTTCGGAAGAGACAAGAAAAGAGCCGACACAGTTTGAAGTGTTCTTTAGGACTAATGTGGCAGAGTACCGCTATATTCTCCATGTGAGACAAGATATTGTTGCATACGAGAGTCTGGATCGAATCAAGTTAGACACCGGGAGGCGGTCGGCGCTTTTTGTTAGAAATGATAATGAGGTAGATTTAAAAGGGGTTTTTGGAAAAATCAAAATTAGTGAGGAAATCTCAGAAAACTTGCCGTTGCTGTCTTATCTTGGGATAACTTATAAGAAGAACGAGGTTATTTCTGATGTGATCCAGTGGTTTGAGGATTCTATTGATTTTTTAAATTACGGAAATCCAAGACAGGAGCTGCGAACAGCAATAGCTAAGACAGACGAGGTAAAAAAAATTGTGCTCGATATGATCCGTGAGATGGATTTAGATATTGCGGATTTTCGCATTGAGGAAAAAGATGAAAACCATATAGAAGTTTATACCAGGCATATTGTAAATGGATATAGTACGGAATTGACTTTGTCAGAGGAATCTAGCGGAACAAAAAAATTGTTTGGATTACTACCTTTTATTGCGAAAAGTCTTGTCGCAGGAACGACATTAGTCATCGATGAACTGGATGCAAAAATTCACCCGGTATTGCTACGGTACGTAGTCATGCTGTATAATAATATGGAGATTAACAAGAACGGCGCACAGTTAATCTTTACTTCGCATGATCTGTCAACTATGAATAATGATATATTCCGCCGGGATGAGATCTGGTTTGTGGCAAAGGGAAAGGATCAAAATTCTAAACTTTATTCGCTGGTTGAGTTTAAAAATACAAAAGGGGAATCCGTCCGCATGGATGCGAAATATGATAAGCAGTATTTAGAGGGCAAGTATGGCGCAGATCCATATCTGAAAAAGATTATAGATTGGAGTGAGGTCAATGCCTAAAAAAGTCGGAACGTCTCAGTGGAGGAAACAGCGGCGCAAAGAATATCTGGAGAAAAAGGAATACCGCTATTATATCTTTTGTGAGGGTGAGCAAACGGAACCGCTATATTTTGAAGGATTTAAACGTTTGATAGAGAATAATCCGATTTATAAGGATATGGTTCTGATTGAAATTGAACCTTGCGCCGCGGAGACCATGCAGGTCATTGGTATGGCGGAACGATATGTCCATAAAAATAGGATTGACAGAGGACAGATTTGGTGTGTGTATGATAAGGACAGCTTTCCGGCAAAAGATTTTAATGGTGTGTCAGAGCGGGTGGAAAAGCTAAATTTGGAGAATCAGGAATTACAATATCATGAGGCGTGGAGCAATGAATGCATTGAGTTTTGGTTTATTTTGCATTTTGCTTACTATACTTCAAACAATCATAGATCTGAGTATGTTAAATTTTTGAATGATAAGTTCACAGAACTTGGGGTTGGAAAGTATCAGAAGAATAGGAGGGATATATTTGATGTTCTGATGGAGAAGGGTAGTCCTAAATTGGCGATACGGTATGCGAAACGGATTATAGAGGAAAATAAGGGTAAGATGCCGGCAGATATTGTGCCGGGAACGAAGGTGTATAAGTTAGCTGAGGAATTGGCGAGGTACTTGCCTAAAAATACAAGACAATATTTTGCGGAGGAAGATAAAAGATGAAATTAAGAAATTTCTTATATTTAAATACAAGAATAATTGAGGATTATTTGTCTGCAATTGATGGGTATGTCTATGATGAAGAATCTCGAGCAATAATAAATAGTTCCGAAAATGAAGTTGTAGGTAAGGCTGATATAAAAATTATTACTGGAAAAGGAAATAAAGTGCACAAAATGGACGAGGAAGTGAAACGTTCTGTAAAAATAAGTGATGCTAGTAAATTTGACAAAGTATTTACGTATTTACAATCAGGAGACGAGGATGAGCAAGTAAAGTATTACGAATTTTTATCAGAAGAAATTTTTTGAAGTTACATAGAGATGATTTTTTAGAGGTTTTGGTAACAGCGAGATTTTCCAAAATGAAAGAGCTGACTGATAGTGTTATAAAGTTGGGAGAACTTGCGTCTGCTATTCAGGGAATTGCGGATCAGCAACTTCTTGATCGTAAAACACAAGAAGCTATAAATGGTTTTTCGACAATAGGACAATTACGTTCAGGAAAAGAAATATCATGCGTATTTGATTTTGAAGATGGGAAGTTTCCGTTAGTTGCGTATTTGGATGAGAGCTACTTTAGATGTTCCCATGATAATTTTGTTGGGCAGTCATATATGTTGTGTAAAGTATTGAGGAAAGTTCCTAAGGGAGAAAGCATTAAACTGGATGAAATGTTTGAAGATGTTAAAAATTTGCAACTAAATAGAAAACAGAGAAGAAATTTACCTAAAAATATGGAAAATCCGGATGCTGTAAGAGATATTGTTAAGGGACCTTTATTGATAGTTATTCCAATAGCAGTTTATCAATAGATTGTAAAATAGCATGTGTTGTGGATTTACGAAAGAGAATATAATGATAGAAAAAATAGTTGTTTTTTTGCTTTTTATGTTACCAATGGCATTTATATTTGTAAAAGAACTTATTGATGAAAAAGGGATTTATAAAGCAAAAGCCATTTTAGGATGGCTAGGATTATATACCTTTGGAATTATATTTAATATTAATACTCAAACGGTGGAATTGTCATTAATAGACTGTGTAATCATAATAATAGAAATGCTCTGGGGATATTTATATTCGATGTTGATTATTACTGATTTGTCAGTGTGTTTCTGGAAAAAATCAGGTGTTATAATAGTATGGTGCTATGTGTCTTTTGTTTTTGCTGTTACGGCATTGGAAATACATCGGATAGAATTGGTTTGTGTATTTAAAGTGTGGTTGTTGCTAACATTATTAATGGGTTTGGTGGCGTTAAAAAATGTAGTTGTGTTTGGACAGATTATTGGGGCTATTATTTTATATATTTTAGTGATTAGTGTCAATGCAGTGCTAAGTAATGAATTTTTGATTGCACTTTCGGAACAACAGTTTTGGAAAGGAGTTTATGTAACAATACAGAGAAGTTACTGTCTTAATCCTATCAGTGAGGACTTGTCTGATGCAAATGTGAGAATGTATATCGTTGATTTCTTTGCGTGTAGGATTTGGGATGTAGTTTTGCTGGGCTTTATTTCTTCAAAATTTATGAAAATAACAGAGAATGATAAATTAGATATTAAGCGCTAATGGTGTAAGGTTTTTATTTCTACAAGTAGACAGTATAATTGAATTTCTTTGTTTTATAATCAGTCATACCCTCTCGGAATGCTTCATACAATGTAAAAAAGTGTTCTGAGGGGTTTCCTTTTGAAAGATTATATTGAGGAACGTGCAATTCAGATTGCCAATTATATCATTGAGAATAATGCTACGGTGCGGCAGACGGCGAAAGAGTTTGGGATTAGTAAGTCCACGGTACATAAAGACGTAACCGAACGTCTTGCGCAGATCAATCCGTCCCTTGCAGCCGAGGCAAGGAAAGTCCTGGATGTCAATAAATCTGAGCGGCATATCCGGGGAGGATTGGCAACCAGAGAAAAATATCTGCATCAGCATACATGCTAAATCAGAGAGAATACCAGGGGCGAAATAGGCGCAGAATCCCTTTACATTGTGACGAAATGGGCATAGAATAGGGTCATAGTCTTTAAAAGGATGATGAAGGGCAATGCGCGCTAAGGAAAATCAACAGGGAACCATATACAGCAACAAAGATCTCAGAAGTCTGATCCTGCCGCTTGTTATGGAGCAGCTTCTGGCTATTTTGGTGGGTATGCTCGATACCGTTATGATCTCCGGTGTTGGAGAGGCGGCGGTATCCGGGGTTTCTCTGGTGGATAACATCAACATTCTGGTGATTAATATTTTTGCGGCGATGGCAACGGGCGGCGCTGTCGTGGCAGGGCATGCGTTGGGACAGAAAAATCAGGAGCAGGCGGGCAGATCTGCGTGGCAGATGGTGCTTTTCCTGCTCTATTCCTCTGTGGCGATGACGGTTCTGCTTTTGGGCGCGCACAAAGTGATTTTACGAGCCATATTTGGGCAGGTGGAAGAGGCGGTGATGACAAGTGCAGTCACTTATCTGATTATTACGGGGCTTTCCATCTGCCCGCTGGCGCTTTACAATGGCTGCGCCGCGCTTTTCCGTGCCATGGGTAATTCGCGGACAACTATGTATATTTCGCTTTTGATGAATCTGATCAATCTGGTTGGAAATGCCATTCTGATTTTCCTTTTTCAGATGGGTGTTGCCGGTGCGGCGATTGCAACGCTGATAGCAAGGACGGTTGCGGCGCTTCTTATTTTCAGACTCATGTTTGATGAAAAGCGGGAAATTCATTTCCAGAAACGTCTGACTCTGCGAATGGACATTCCACAGGTGAAAAAAATTCTCTATATCGGAATTCCAAACGGATTGGAGAACAGTCTGTTTCAGCTTGGTAAAATTCTGCTTTTAAGTCTGGTGTCCACGTTCGGTACGTCTGCGATTGCCGCGAATGCTGTCTGTGGCACGATTACAAATTTTAATATTCTGCCGGGCATGGCGATTAATATGGCGCTTTTGTCGGTGTCTTCATACTGTATAGGTGCGGGTGATTTCGGACAGACAAGGTATTATACGAGAAAACTGATGCGTCTTACCTGGCTGTGCACAAGTGTGGTATCACTCATCATGATAGCGGGGGCGCCTTTCTTTTTAAAGATTTATCATTTGACACCGGAGACAACTGCGCTGGCTATGCAGGTGATACGTTATCATGCAGTCATGTGTATGGTGGCATGGGTGCCTTCCTTTACGCTTCCCAATACCCTGCGTGCGGCGGGGGATGTGATGTGGACGATGGCGATTGCGATTATCTCCATGTGGGTTTTCCGAATCGGAACGGCGTACTTTTTCAGCAATGTATTTCATTTGGGACTGATCGGGATCTGGATTGCCATGACGATTGACTGGATGTTTCGGGGCATCTGCTATGAGATCAGATACCGCGGCGGGAAGTGGGAGAATGCGATGGGCAAACGGGCATTATGAGCATTTATAAGGATACGGGAAATAAGCTTTGACAAGGGTTTTGGGGCTAACGTATAATAAAGGACGAAGCTGTACCGGGTCATAGGAGACATGACCAAGTAGAGAGAAAGGCATGGTTGAGAACATGAGCAGAGAAACCGTCATAGTGATTGACTTTGGTGGGCAGTATAATCAGTTGGTGGCGCGCCGCGTCAGAGAATGCAACGTTTACTGTGAGATTTATTCTTATAAGACAGACTTGGCGAAGATACGGGAGATGAATCCGAAAGGGATCATTTTGACGGGCGGCCCTAACAGTTGTTATGAACCAGGGGCGGCAACCTGTTCTCCGGAACTTTTCGAGATGGGGATTCCGGTGCTGGGTCTCTGTTATGGTGCACAGCTCATGATGCAGGTGCTGGGCGGTAAGGTAGAGAAGGCGCCGGTCAGAGAGTATGGGAAGATAAGGGTGACGGTGGACAATGACAGCGCTCTTTTTCAAAATGTATCCCCGCAGACGATCTGCTGGATGAGCCATAATGATTATATTGCCAAAACGGCGCCGGGTTTTACCATCTGCGCCCATACGGCAGACTGTCCCGTGGCGGCGGCACAGAATCCGGACAAAAGCTTATATGCGATTCAATTTCATCCGGAAGTCCTTCACACGGTGGAGGGCACGAAGATGTTGTCCAATTTTGTCTATCAGGTGTGTGGCTGTAAAGGCGATTGGAAAATGGATTCTTTCGTTCAGCAGTCAATCGAGACCATTCGCAACAAAGTGGGAGATGGCAAAGTTCTCTGTGCCCTCTCCGGGGGTGTGGATTCTTCTGTGGCAGCGGTGCTTCTCTCCAAGGCGATCGGCAGTCAGCTGACCTGCGTTTTTGTGGATCATGGTCTTTTGCGTAAAAACGAAGGAAACGAGGTGGAGGCTGTTTTTGGGCCCACAGGAAATTATGATCTGAACTTTGTCCGTGTCAATGCGCAGGAGCGTTTCTACCAGCAGTTGGCGGGCGTGGAAGAACCGGAACAGAAGCGGAAAATCATCGGGGAAGAGTTTATCCGTGTGTTTGAGGAGGAGGCTAAGAAAATCGGTGCCGTGGATTTTCTCGTACAGGGAACGATTTATCCGGATGTGGTTGAGAGCGGTCTGGGCGGCGAGAGCGCGGTTATCAAATCCCACCACAATGTGGGCGGGCTTCCTGACTATGTGGACTTTAAGGAAATTATTGAACCCCTTCGGGATCTTTTTAAGGATGAAGTGCGTAAAGTTGGCCTGGAACTTGGGATTCCGGAATATCTGGTGTATAGACAGCCGTTCCCTGGTCCGGGCCTGGGAGTTCGGATTGTCGGGGAAGTAACGGCCGAGAAGGTAAGAATCGTGCAGGATGCGGATGCAATTTACCGCGAGGAGATTGCGAAGGCAGGGCTTGACCGGGAGATTAACCAGTATTTTGCGGCGCTTACCAATATGCGCAGTGTGGGCGTGATGGGGGATGAGAGGACTTATGACTATGCGGTGGCGCTGCGGGCAGTGAAGACGATTGACTTTATGACGGCGGAGAGCGCGGAGATTCCCTGGGCGGTGTTGCAGGGGGTTATGAACAGGATTATCAATGAGGTTAAGGGAGTTAACCGGGTGCTGTATGATCTGACGAGCAAGCCTCCCGGGACAATTGAACTGGAGTGAAGATATTATTCTTGCAGACCAACTTTTTGCACCATGCAGATTATAATTTTTGCTGAGAGCAGTATAAGCAATAAGAAAATATTATAAGTATGCAGGGAAGATTATGGATGACAGAGATTCGGGAAAGCTTGCAAAGCTATATCACCGCAGAAATGGACGATTGGGATTTTTCTGGCGTTGTAAGAATCATACAGAATGGAAGAATTTTATTTGAAACTTGTCGTGGATATTCAAATATTGAATTTGGTATTAAAAATACAATGGAAACAAGATTTGCGGTTGCCTCTGTCGCCAAACAGTTTACAGCGTTTGCAATCATGATTTTGCATGACAGAGGACTGTTGCAGCTTGATGAAAAGGCCAATCGGTATCTGCCTGCAAACATGCAGCTTCCTTCGGAAATAACAGTTCATCATCTTTTATCACACACATCGGGACTGCATAATAATTATAATTTTGAAGATGATTTTTATGTGGGTGAGGACAGAAAACCTTATAATAAGGAGCGATTTTTCAGAGACTGGATTATTAAGGAGCCTATAAAGAAGCCGGGGAAAGAATTCGAATATAATAATTCTAATTATAATTTGCTTGCCTGGATTATCGAGTATGTTTCAGGGCTAACTTACAATGAATTTTTGCAGGAAAACATTTTTTCGAAGATAGGAATGAACAATACTTTGCTTGACAATGGTCAAGATATTATTCCAAACAAAGCAAGCAATTATATGCATGATTACGGAAAACTGTATTTGGTTCGTGTTAACCAGAATATTCATATTGAATTGTATTGTGTGGGTAAAGATAGTTTCAAAAGGCGGTGCGAAGAACAGCAAACAATCCACAAGTTAATTTCCGAGGGTGATAGGAAGCCTTCGGTGTGGGGATATGAGCTAATAAGTAAGCAGTTTGTATGATGAGTAGAGAAATAAATTATGGATATGGCGCTATCCCCCTGCAATAAAGACAAATAACCGCAAGCAATAAAGAAAAACAAAGCGGCAGATCGGGGAAAGACTGAATCTGGAGGGAAATGCGAAAGGTCAGGGAGGCGCTCTACTGATCCGGGACAAATGGTATAGTGAATTTGAACAAAAAGGGAAGTGAAATCAGGCACTTCCCTTTTTGCTTTTTGTAGATAGCGACAAAAACAAAATAGATATTAAAAAAAGTTTAATTAAATATTGACTTAGAAGCGTGTTGAGAGCATAATAAGAGACACGGGAAATATGAAAATATATCTTAAGCATAGGGAAAATGTGCAGAAGCAGTACATAGCACTCTTTTTATAGTTTTTTTAGTATTAAATTTATTTATTATGGTTTTTCTTATGAAAGGAGCGGATTGAGAGATGCGGGTGGTATCCGGTATTGATATAGGGGGGACGAAATGTGCCGTTTCCTTTGCCTGCTTTGAGGGAGAAGAGATCAGGTTTCTGGAAAAGATCAGGATGGATACGATAAGGGAGGACTTTAGCCGGGCGGTGCAGGAATTTATCAGGATAATCCGGCTGAAATTAAAGGAAAATCCCAATTGGAGACTGTGTTCTATCGGGATTTCCTGCGGGGGGCCGCTTGATGCGGAGAAGGGACTGATCCTGTCTCCGCCTAATCTGCCGGGATGGGAGCGGGCGGATATTTTTACGCCGCTGAAAAGGGCCTTCGGTGTGCCGGTGATGATTCAAAATGATGCAGATGCCTGCGCCCTGGCAGAGTGGAGGATGGGGGCGGGAAAGGGCTGCCAGAATATGATCTTCCTTACTTTTGGCACGGGTATGGGAGCAGGGCTTATCCTCAATGGCAGGCTGTATTCCGGAACGAACAATCTGGCGGGAGAGGTAGGCCATATCCGGCTGGATAAGGAAGGCCCTGTGGGATATGGCAAAGTGGGCTCCTTTGAAGGCTTTTGCAGCGGCGGAGGCATTGCTGATCTTGGCAGGAAGCGGGCCGGGGAGGCTCTGGATGCGGGGAATCCGCCCTTGTTCTGTCGAAGCAAGGAGGAACTTCCTGGAATTTCTGCCAAAACGATTGCGGAGGCCATGGAACAGGGGGATCTGCTGGCAAAGGAGATTTATGATACGGTAGGGGAATATTTGGGGAGAGGGATCTCTCTTCTGATAGATATTCTGAATCCGGAGCGGATTATTATCGGAAGTATTTATGCCAGACAGAAGCAGGCGCTGGAAAAAAGGATGCTGGAAGTCATCGAGGCGGAGGCGCTGAAAGCATCGGCAAGGGTGTGCCGGATCCTGCCGGCTTCCCTGGGAGAGCAGATCGGGGATTATGCTGCGGTATCTGTGGGTATTAAAGCCTATGAGGATTTTTATGATATGGATAGTTCTTTGCTTATCAGAGACTGCGAAGCGGATCTCGCAATGGAGCGGAGTTCGATTTTTTATAAGGAAGACATGAAGGAAATGCGGATAATATAAATCCTGATATGGAGAGGGTGGAAGGGTGGAAGGATGGAAAAGAAAAAGCTGTACATGATTGGAAATTCACATATTGATCCTGTCTGGTTCTGGAACTGGGAAGAAGGCATGCAGGAGGTAAAGGCCACCTATGCCTCTGTTCTGGAACGCATGAAGGAGTTTGAGGACTTCAGGTTTACTTCGACTTCCACAGCCTTTTTTGAATGGATCGAAGGGATTCTGCCGGAGATGTTCGAGGAAATCAGACAGAGAGTGGCGCAGGGGCGCTGGGAAATTACGGGAGGGTGGTTTATTGAACCGGATTGCATTTTGCCCTGCGGGGAGGCTTTTGTGCGGCATGGATTGTATGGGCAGCGCTATTTGCTAAGCCGCTTCGGGAAGATGGCAAAGATCGGTTCCAACGTGGACAGTTTCGGGCATAACCCGGTCTTGCCGCAGATCCTGAAAAAGAGCGGTATGGATGCTTATGTGTTCATGCGTCCGAGACTGGATGTGCCGGTATTTAAGTGGGAAAGCAGTGATGGAAGTCAGGTAAATGCCATCTGTCTTCCGGCTGAATACACCACATGGTTTCATGAGCCTACGGTGAAGAATATAGAACTTACTTTGGAACGCACACAGGCCTATGACAAGATGGTCTGCTGTTATGGCGTGGGTAATCATGGCGGCGGGCCCACCATCGAGAATATAAATACCATTCATGAACTACAGGCGTCCATGGAAGGGGCAGAACTTACGTTCTCGAGTTATACAGAGTTTTTGCAGGATGTGGGAGAAGATGATCTGCCTGTGCTGACAGGGCCTTTTGAGGGGATCAATCAGGGCTGCTATTCGATTGATTCTCTCTTCAAACAGAAGATGCGTCAGGCGGAAATGCGGCTTGTGAAGGCGGATATCCTGATGGGTATAGCCTGTGATGTTTGTGGGGACTTTATGAAGGAAACGGTAGAAATGGAACGCCTGTGGAAAGTGATCCATTTCAATGAATTTCATGACACTATGGGCGGCACCACGATCAAATCTGCCAGAGACGAGGCTATTATGCAGATTTCCGGGGTCTGTGCCAGGGCGGGCGAAATCTGCGCTTTGGCGATTCAGCATGTGGTGAATGCGCAGGATACCAGGGGTGAGGGATTTCCGCTGTTCCTATTCCATACCGGCGGGATGGCTTATGAAGATTATGTGGAGGTGGAATTGGAGTGGTTTTGCCAGAGCCCTCTGAAACTGCTGGATCCCGAGGGCCGGGAGATTCCTTATCAGAGAATCCATACGGATGCCAAAGTGCGCCACACCGTTCTGGGCGGCAGGAGGAGATTTGTGTTCCACGCTTCTGTCCCGGCGTGTGGTTTTGCGCAGTACAGGGTGGTGAAAGCGGAGCCTACGCTGGAATTTACACCCCATATGGAGGTTGTGAACCCTGATGCTTTGAGGCTGGAAAATGCATATCTGCGGGCGGAATTTGACAAAGAAACAGGAATGCTCACTTCTTTGGTTGAAAAGGAGACGGGATACAATGCCCTCACGGAGACGGCCTCTCTGCGGATGTATCTGGATGAGCGGGACGCCTGGGGGCATCCGCAGGACAGGAGGTACGAGGATTTGCGGGCGGATTTTCATCTGGATTCCATAGAAAAGGTGGAGAGCGGAAGGCTCAGGGAAGTGATCCGCGTGCGCCTTTCTTATGAGGACACCAGGCTGGAGCAGCTCTATTATCTGGGGGAAGAGGAGAAAGAACTGCGGGTGGAAAACAGGCTCAGGTTCAATCACACGTGGCATCTGTTGAAACTGGCTTATCCTGTGGGAAAAGAAGCGGTGGAAACGCGGGCGGAAGCGGCTTACGGCATAGTCCGCCGTACCATCAGCGACAACGTGGAATATAACATGCAAAGATTCCTGGATGTGAGTGATGGGGCAGGAAGAGGCCTGGCGATAGCAAATGACAGTAAATATGCTTTCAACATGGAGGAAGGCCGGGTACAGATCACGGCGGTCAGAAGCGCCATCTATGCTCAGGGCAACAGCCCTGACTGGTGGAATGAACAGGAGACCTATGAATATACGGATATTGGGTCCCAGACTTTCTGGATGGTGCTGAAGCCCCATGGAGCAGTTTTGCCAGAAAGGGAGCTGCATCGTATTGCGGATAAGATCAATGGCGCATACGACTATCTGGGGGACAGCGCCCATGCTGCTTCGGGCAGGGGCAGACTTGCAGAGAGCCGGTCCTCACAGGGCAGGGAGGGGCTTGCAGAGAACCGATTCTCGCTGGGCAGGGTTGAGGCGGAAAATGTATCCCTTGTGCTGGTAAAGAAAGCGGAAGAGGATGGAGATTTTGTGCTGCGTCTTTTGGAAATGGAAGGGAAGGATACCCAGACCAGGCTTATCTTCCGGGGAGAAAGCTATCCTGTTTATGTGGGCCATGATGAGATCGTGACCTATAAGATCAGCCAGGATGGCAGCAGGATACGGAAGGTGAATCTTCTGGAATTATAAGTGCTGCGGCGGACTGGCAGTGGATATAACCAGGGGTTGAAGGAGAGGAAAGGGAAATGGATCATTTGACACGTTTGATGGAACGTTATCCGGCGCTTGCCGAGATGGAGGCTGGAATAAGACAGGCATATGAAATGATAAGAGACAGCTATGAAAAGGGCGGAAAACTGTTGGTTTGCGGGAACGGTGGAAGCGCGGCGGATTCCGACCATATCGTGGGAGAACTGATGAAAGGGTTTTATAAGCAGAGGAAGCTTCTGGCGGAGGAAAAGATCCGTTTTGGGGAGCAGGGCGAAAAGCTGCAAGGGGCTCTTCCGGCCATTGCCCTAACCCAGCATGGCGCGCTTTCGACTGCGTTTTTAAATGATGTGGATCCTGAGATGGTGTTTGCCCAGCAGGTCTATGGATATGGCAGGGAAGGGGACGTGTTTTTGGGGCTGAGTACCTCGGGAAATTCCGTGAATGTGATTTCGGCGGCAAAGGTGGCGGCATCAAAAGGGCTGAAGGTCATCACGATGACGGGAAAGGATGGCGGAATGTTAAAGGGGTTAAGTGATGTGTGCCTGGTTGTTCCGGCGCAGGGAGCGGCGGATGTCCAGGAACTGCATCTCCCGATCTATCATGCGCTGTGTGCGATGTTGGAAGATTATTTTTTCCCGGGTGAGTAAAGAGACGGAGTGCATTAAGGAAAACAATACTAATTAAACTTAATATAATATATTTGTATTTAGGAAAGACACGACAAGTCTGCATAAAATTGTAAAATAAGGGAAAGATGTACTAAATAACTAAATATATATATTATTAACAAAAGTTATTAGTAAAAATTATGCATAATAATGAAAAAGCATTTATTAAACTTAATTTCATTAAATGAGATTGACAAGGATAAAACAGCAGTATATACTGAAAGAGCGAAGGAACAAAAGAAAGATTTCGCGACCAGAATTAAACTAAATTTAATATGGGAGGAAAAAGACATGAAGGCAAAGAAATTAATTGGACTGCTGTTAGCGACAGCGCTTAGTGTTACAAGTCTTGCAGGCTGTGGAAGTACAGGATCCACAGATACAGCAGACAAAGCAGACAGTGGAAAGACAGAAGCTACAGGCACAACAGAGGCTGCTGAGACAGCAGGAAATGAAAGTGCAGGTGCAGAAGAGACGGCTTCCGGAGAGAGAGTTAAATTGGAAGTCTGGGACTGGTGGGGAGATGGTCAGTATAAATATGTGATCGAACAGCTCTGCCAGAACTTCAACGAATCTCAGGATAAGTACGAGGTAGTGCATGTAAATTATCCTTGGGGTGATGTGTGGACCAAGGCTCTTGCGGCAACGGCAGCAGGCAATCCGCCTGATATCATCATTCAGGATATCCGTACTGTGACCCATAGAGGCCAGGCGAATCAGGCAACTGACCTGACCGATCTGATCGCACAGGAAGGAGAAGGCTTCACAGATCAGTTTTATCCGCAGCTTATGGATGCCATGATCTATGACGGCAGGGTATATGGACTTCCTTATGTAACAGATACCAGAATCCTTTACTATGATAAGGACGCTTTTGCAGAGGCAGGACTGGATCCGGAGGCTCCGCCGCAGACCTGGGATGAACTGGTAGAATATGCGAGAAAGCTGGATGTGAAGAATGATGACGGTTCCTATGACCGCCTCGGTTTCTACCCCGGCACCCTGGAGTGGAATGCATGGGCATTCAGTGCAGACGGTAAGGATTATACGGATGCAGAAGGAAATGTAACCGTAAACACACCTGAAAAAGTGAAACTGTTTGAGAATATTTATACAGATTTCTATGAGTACTACGGAAAGAAAGAATTGGACAGCTTTACGGCAGAGTTTGGCAGCGGTATGACAAATCCTTTCGTAGCCGGCAAAGTAGCTATGTGGGTTAACACACCTACTGAGTTTACCAAGGTTCGTGACTTTGCACCTGAAAAGAATTATGGTGTTGCACTGATGCCTGCTTTGGAAGAAGGCGGCGAGCATTATTCATGGGGCGGCGGCTTCTCGGTAGAAATCCCTTACGGCGCGAAGGACGTAGAGGGTTCCTGGGAGTTCGCGAAGTTCATCACCAGCAAAGAGTCTCAGGTATACTGGGCATCTCAGGTATATGATACCGTTGCGAATATCGAAGCGTCACAGGATCCTTCCCTGATGGAGATCCCTGTATTCGAGGCAGCTTTGAAGGCAATGCCTACCACAGTGGTTACGCTTGACAGACTGACAGCGCCCGGCGCATCAGACATTGTGCTTCCTTATCTCGATGAGATCATTCTTGGCAACAAGACACCGCAGGAAGCTTTGGATGAAGCGCAGGCTCAGGTAGAGCAGCTTGTAAATGACAATAAATAACTAAAATTCTCAGTCATCCCCCTTCTGCCGCATGTAAGATGCGGCAGAGTAAGGATGACTGAAAGTATCATGAAGGAATGAGAAATATGAAGCGTGGTATGACTAAAAGGGAAAAGAAAGAAGCGCGTGCAGGGTGGCTGTTCATCAGTCCATGGGTCATCGGATTTATCTGTCTTACGGGAGGCCCGCTGCTGTTTTCGCTGTACGCCTCATTTACGAATTATAACATGACCTCCAGAATGGACTTCATCGGGCTGGAAAATTATATCAGGATGTTCAGGAAGGATCCTGTATTCTGGAAGGCTCTGGGGAACACACTTTACTATGTGCTGCTGGCAGTTCCCAGTTCTTGTGTGTGTGCCATTTTCCTGGCGACACTGTTGAACCGGAAAGTGAAAGGGACACCTGTTTTCAGGATGCTGTTCTACCTGCCCACGGTTCTTTCCGGTGTGGCGGTATACCAACTTTGGATACAGCTTCTGGCTCCCAAAAGCGGCCTGATCAACTCGGCCCTGCGCCTGATCGGCATCGAGGGACCGTCCTGGCTGTCAGACCCTTCGTGGACCAAGCCTTCTCTCGTGATGATGAGGGTGTGGGCATTGGGAACCAGTATGCTTTTGTATCTGTCCTCCATGAATTCGGTTTCAAGGGACTTGTATGAGGCGGCGGATATCGATGGCGCAAACTTCTTGCAGAAATTCAGAAAGATCACGCTGCCGCAGATATCTCCCATTATCTTCTTCGATATCATTACCAATATGACAGGAGCTTTTCAGGTATTTCAGGAAGCGCTTGTCATGAGCAAGAACGGAAAGGGAGATCCGGCGGGATCGCTGCTCTTTTATAATCTGCACATTTATGATGAAGCGTTTACCAGATACAATATGGGATATGCCTCGGCCATGGCCTGGTTCCTGCTGGTGATCGTTATGACGATTACGCTGATCAATCTGGTGGCATCAAAATATTGGGTTCATACGGAAGAAGGTGATACTTGATGAGCGGAGAAGAACGTGTAATAGCAAAAGGCGGCCTGGCAAGCAGGAAAAGAAAGAAACAGATAGGGAACATTATCTGTTTTGTCCTCCTGGCGGCAGCAGCCCTGACAGTCATTATGCCTCTGTGGTTTATGATTTCCACAGCGCTTAAGAGTATGGATGAGGTTTTTACGTATCCGATCACCTGGTATCCCCATGATCCGATATGGAGCAACTTTAAAGACGCCTGGATGAGCGCGGACTTTACAAGATGGTTTTTTAACTCCGTATTTGTGGCCGGGTTTGCCATTCTGGGCGGTGTGCTGGCCAATTCCTTAGTGGCTTATGGTTTTGCGAAGATTAAGTTCCCGGGAAAGAACATTATGTTTGCGATTATTCTGGCGACCATGATGATCCCCGAGTTTGTGACTATGATCCCGCAGTATGTGCTGTATGCGAAACTGGGATGGGTAGGCACTTATCTGCCGTTAATCGTTCCGCAGTTTATGGGAACGGCATACTTTATCTTTATGCTGCGGCAGTTTTATGCCAGCATTCCCAATTCACTGATAGAGTCGGCACAGATGGACGGGGCCTCACACTTTTGTATCTGGAGAAGGATTATGCTCCCGATGGCCAAGCCGGCTATTATGACGGTGGTGGTTCTTTCCTTTAACTGGAGCTGGAATGATTTCCTGAAACCTTTGTTGTATTTGACGGACACGAACAGCTTTACTCTTCAGATCGGTCTTAAGATTTTTGTGAGTCAGTCAAACACGCAGTGGAATTACCTGATGGCGGCATCCTGTATCGTGCTTTTGCCCATTATTGTGGTATTTATGTGCCTGCAAAAATATTTTACGGCCGGTATGAATCTGGGAGGAGCAGTAAAAGGCTAAATTTTCAATTTTTTATCCTTTTTTGACAAGATATGAAGTATAATGATAATAATATAAAATACTTTTTATAGTATAAAAAGGAAAAGAGAAAATATGGCGGAACAAAATAATCAGGTACAGCTTAAAAATTATAACAGAAGGACGGTCTTAAACTATATCCGAAAACACGGAACAGCCACAAAGGCAGGACTTGCTTCCGTGACAGGACTGACCTTCATGGCCATCAAAAAGATTCTGACAGAACTGGAAGAATTGAATCTGATCAGGTGCGATCAGATGGAATCCACAGGCATCGGAAGAAAAGCAGTGTCCTATGCCATCAATGAAAATTATCGTTACAGCATCGGCATACATATCAACAAGTTTGTTACCGGCGTGGTCCTGATGAACCTGCGGGGACAGATCATTGCCCGGGAAAATTATTCCATGGACAAAGATTTTTCGGGTCAGAATGAATTTGTGGATATGCTGGTTCAGGCGGTGGAGCGTGTCATAGATACTTCCGGAATCGCAAAGGACAAGATTCTGGGGATTGGTGTGGGAGCACCCGGGCCCATAGACTATGAGAGCGGCATTATACTGACGCCGCCCAACATGCCTATTTTAAATTATCTTCCCTTGCAGGAAATCCTGGAAGAGAACACGGGCTTTCCGGTCTTTATCAATAAGGATACCAATGTGATCGCTTTTGGGGAATACTGGTGCGGGGAAGCGAAGGATTGTAATACCCTGGTCTATGTGGACGTAGACATGGGCATCGGAAGCGGACTCATCATAGACGGCAAATTGAATATCGGCGCAAATGGTGTTGCGGGAGAATTTGGTCATATCACGGCAGATATCAACGGCCCCCTATGCAATTGCGGCAACAAAGGATGTCTGGAGGCAGTCAGTTCCGGAATTGCAGTGTTGAAAGCCTTAAGCCGGCAGTTGGAGAAGGAAGTGAAACACCCCCTTTACCACAGGAGGAACGAACTGGTCATTGAAGATGTGTTTGAGATGGCGAAGAAGAAGGATATGCTCACGATGTCGATCCTGAACCAGTCAGCGTTCTATCTGGGCGTTTCCATCAGCAACCTGATCAATATCCTGGATCCGGAGATGGTGATCATGGGCGGCATACTGATTCAAAGGTATCCCATGTATTTTGATATCGTAAAGGATGTGGCGGGCCAAAGGAAGGTAAAGGGAGCAAAGGAGAACAGAATGCGGGTCTCTTCCCTGAAAGAAAGCGCAGGTGTGATAGGAGCCGGAGAAATCGTGGCAGATGATTTCTTCAATAAACGGGTAAATGATGTATTCCTGAAAAATTAAATGATCGGAGAACACTATGTTTCAAAGCAGAACAACGACTCGGTGCAGGGATAAAGAAATTGTTTGGGATGACGGAGTGGTTTTTCTGCTTTCTTTATGTTCGAAAGAAGGGAAAGCAGAGGAACTGAAAGTGTATTGTAAGGAAGATACCGCACTGATCTGCCCGGAGGGACAGATTGACGTGCAGGAACCTTGCTTCGGCCCCCAGAGGTATTATGATGCAAAGGAGGGACTGACCTACGAACTTGGAATTGCGGGATTGGAAGGGGCAACAGCCATATACCAGCATAAGGACTGGTGGGTCAGGCCGGCTTTTGTGGGGAAACTTGCCGAAGTGCCGGACAGAACCCAGATGATTCTTTTCCGGAAGGGAAACGACTTTTTTGTACTGCTCTCGGTCTGCGGGGCGGTTTGCAGGACGGATATGTGCGGGAAAGATGAGGACAGTCTACTGGTACGGATGGCTCCGGGGGCGGGGAACAGAAACCGCCTTTCGGACAGCAGTCTTGTGATCGCCGCAGGGGAGGATCCTTATCGCTGCTGTGAAAGGGCAGTGGAGGAGGCTTTGTCGTATCAGGGCAGGGAAGCTATGCTTCGAAAGAACAGAAGGTATCCTGAGATGTTTGAGTATTTTGGCTGGTGCAGCTGGGATGCCTTTTATCATCAGGTATCCCAGCAGGGTATCCGGGATAAGATGCAGGAGTTTCGGGAGAAGAAGGTTCCGGTGAAGTGGGCGCTGATTGATGATGGCTGGCTCTCGGCAGACTATGAAGAGCAGGTGCTGACGGATCTGGATGCAAGGGAAGGTCAGTTCCCGGCAGGACTTGGCGGCTGTGTTCGGGAATTGAAGGAAGAATACGGCATCGAAAAAGTTGGTGTCTGGCATGCAGTCATGGGTTACTGGAACGGGGTCAAGGAAGGCACACCTGCCCGGCGGATTTTGCAGAGAGGGCTCTCTCAGCTTCCTGACGGAAGGCTTTTGCCCGCCCCTTCCGCGGACAAGGCGTTTTTATTTTATGATCGGTGGCATGAATATTTAAAGAATCACTGCGGTATTGACTTTGTGAAGGTGGACGGACAAAGCGCCATTTCCCTGGCCTACGGTGGTATGGAGACCTATGGGGAGGCCAGTCGGGAGATACAAAAGGGATTAAATGCCTCGGCTGCCCTCCATTTCGGGAACTGTATCATTAACTGCATGGGCATGGCCAGTGAGGATATGTGGAACCGTCCCTCCAGCGCTGTGTCCAGAAGCAGTGATGATTTCGTACCTGGTGAAAAGAATGGTTTTCGGGAGCATGTGATCCAGAATGGCTATAACAATCTGCTGCAAGGACAGTTCTACTGGGGAGACTGGGATATGTTCTATACAGATCACAGGGAGAACCGCTGTAATTCCATGCTGCGGGCAGTCAGCGGCGGCCCCGTGTATGTCAGTGACAGGGTGGGAGAGACAGATCCGGCCTGGATATGGCCCCTGATCAGGAAGGATGGCAGGGTGATCCGCTGTGACGGTGTGGGAATGCCCACAATGGATTGTCTGCTGGCAGATCCCCTGACAAGCGGGAAACCCTTGAAGATATGGAACTGTTACGGCGCGTGTTATGCGGCGGCAGCTTTTTCTATCCATCAGGAGGAAGAGCGGTGCGAGGGCGTCTTGAGTGTGCAGGATATTCCCGGGCTTTCAGGTGGTAAATGGCTGGTTTATAGTTGGCTTGCGCGGAAGCTGTCGCCTCTGGAGGAGGGCTGTGAGGTGGTCATAAGTCTTGCTTCTGGAGAGTCGGAACTGTACCTGATTCTGCCGGATGAAAAGGTGCAGATCATCGGTATTCTGGAAAAATACATCGGCCCGGGCTGTGTCAGCAGGCTTTGGGAGAGGGCGGACGCTGTGGGAGTCCTTGTGACAGAGCCGGGCACCTTTGGCTTTGCGGCTCAAATGGAACCCGGGCAAGTGCTGGTTAACGGCAGGGAATGTGCTTGTGAACCGATGGCAGGCGGCTTGTACGGGGTGAAGATTTTGCAGGAAAACAGCGTGGTGGAACTGCGCTTTTAGGAGAGGAAATTTTCAGGAAAGGGAAATAGGGTATGTTGTTCATTGGAATCGATATCGGCACCACCTCTATCTGCGGAGTTCTATATGATCCTGTACAGGATAAAGTGGTGAGAGAATTTCATGGGGAGAATCATTTCCTGGAAGGAGAAGGGTTCCGGCAGGATCCGGAAGCAATCGTAAGAACCTCAAGAAATCTGCTGGAAAAGCTTCTTAAGGATTGCTGTCCGGAAGGAGCAGGCAGACCGGAAGGAGAGGCCAAATCCGGGCAGGGGGAGAATGACAGACCACAGATTGGCGGCATCGGCATTTCCTCCCAGATGCACGGAATTTTATATGTAGACCGGGCGGGGAGGGCGGTAAGTCCTTTTTACACCTGGAAGAATGAGTGGGGGAATGAGCCTTATCAGGCGGGAAAAACCTATGCCCAATATTTATCGGAACAGACAGGAATGAATCTGTATTCCGGCTATGGCAGTGTGACGCATTTTTATCTGCAAAAGAAGGGACGGATTCCGAAGGAAGCGGAAGCTTTTGTGAACATTGGAGACTACCTGGCGATGGGATTGACGAACACGCCGCAATTCCTGGCGGATGTGACCATAGCGGCCAGTTTCGGCGGCTTTGACTTAAAGAAACGGCAGTTTGCCCTTGCGGCTATGGAAAAGGCGGGTGTCGATATCTCTTATTATCCTGAGGTGTCGGAAGGGAAAGCGGCAGGAACTTTTCAGGGGATTCCTGTGTCTTGCGCCGTGGGGGATAATCAGGCCAGCTTTCTGGGCGCCATTAAGGATAAAAAGACAAGCGTTAGCGTGAATGTGGGAACGGGCTCTCAGGTCTCGGTATTTTCCCAGGAGTTGTATGAAATGGGGGAAGGGGAAGTGCGCCCTTTTCCGGGCGGCGGCTGGCTGTATGTGGGAGCCTCGGTGAATGGCGGTAAAGTGTACGAGAGGCTGGCAGTATTTTTCCGGGAGATTCTGGATGCCTTCGGTGTTTCGGCGGGGCAGACAGCGGTGTATGAAGCCATGGAACGTCTTGGCAGAGGCAAAAAAGAAACGGATTTGCAGGTTGTGCCGGCTCTTTATGGAGAAAGAGAGAAGGGGAGAGAACAGAGAAAAGGCGTAAAATCGGGTATTTTCGGACTGAGAGAGGAGAACTTTCACGGGGGCGATCTGGTAAGAGGCTTTGTGGCGGGAATGGCGGGAGAACTGTATGCGATGTATCAGGGCTTTCCGGAAGAACTGCGGACAGGCAAGACCCATATCACAGCATCGGGAAACGGCATCCGGAAGAACCCGCTTTTGCAGGAAGAGATAGAGAAAATCTATAAGCTGCCGGTGGTATTTACCGACAGGGAAGAGGAAGCTGCCGCAGGTGCGGCAATTCTGGCAGGGATTTTAGGCAGAAACGAAAAAGAGTAAGGAGGTACTCATGAAAAACAAAATTATGCTGATCACCTATGCGGACAGCTTTGGCAAGAATTTGAAAGAATTGAAGGAAATGGTGGATACTTATTTTAAGCGGGAAATCGGCTCCATCCATATACTGCCCTTCTTTCCCTCCTCGGGGGATCGGGGGTTTGCGCCCATGGACTATACCAGGGTGGATGAAAAGTTTGGTGACTGGGAGGATATTCAGGCTCTTGCCAGGGACTATGAGCTGATGTTTGACTTTATGATCAACCATCTGTCCAGAAGAAGCCCGGAGTTCCTTGACTTTATTGCGAAACATGATGATTCCGCTTATGCGGACATGTTTCTTCGGTTTCAAAATTTCTGGCCGGGCGGGGAACCCACCCAGGAGCAGGTAGATCTTCTGAATAAAAGAAAGCCCTGTGCTCCCTGCGAGGAGATTGTCTTTGCGGACGGGACATCAGAAAAAATCTGGTGCACTTTTGATGATGAGCAGATGGATCTGGATCTGAGCAGGCAGGTGACGTGGGATTACGTGGAAAGGACACTGCGTTTCCTGATGGATCATGGAATGTCCCAGCTTCGTCTGGATGCTTTTGCCTTTGCCACCAAGAAGATTGACACCACCTGCTTCTTCCTGGAACCTGAGATTTGGGAGATGATGGAACGGATTCAGAAAATTCTGGATGAAAAAAATATTCCCATGCTGCCGGAGATTCACGACCATTATTCCGTGCAGATGAAGATTTCGGAGCATGGTTATGCCATTTATGATTTCGTCCTGCCGGTGATGGTGCTCCATACTCTCTATACGGGAAGCGGCGAAAGGATGAAGCACTGGCTTTCCATTTGCCCTAAGAATCAGCAGACCACACTGGATACGCATGACGGTCTGGGGACTGTGGATGTGGTGGATCTGTTAAGCCCGGAGGAATTGCAAAGCGTCATCGATCAGACGGAAAAGTACGGCGCGAACTTCAAATGGGATTACAGTGCAGGTTCCACCGGGAAAAAGATTGTCTATCAGATCAACTGCTCTTATTATTCTGCCGTAGGGGAAAATGACGAGGCCTATCTCCTGTCGAGGGCATTGCAGTTTTTCACGCCGGGGGTTCCCCAGGTCTACTATATGGGGCTTCTGGCGGGTGAAAATGACTATGAGTTGATGGAGCGCACCCAGTATGACAGAAATATCAGCCGCCATGACTATACGGTGGAGGAAATACGGGAACTGGTAAAGAAACCTGTGGTGCAGAAACTGTGCAGGCTGATGCAGTTTCGAAATGACTATCCTGTGTTTGACGGGGAAATGACAGTACATGATACGAGGGATGATATCATACAGATTTCCTGGCAGGAGAAGGCCCTTAAGGCGACACTGACAGCGCGGCTGAAAGAAAAAAGCTTTGACATTACCTATACGGACAGGGAGGGCGGCGAAAGGAAGCTGTCCCTTGAGGAGGACTTTGTGTGGTAGGAAATCAAGCGTGGCAGACGGAATACCTTCTGATGAACAATACCTGGCAGGGAGTGTGCAGGGCAATGGAACTGGCAGGGCAGGGAAAGGATGTCATACTGGCGGTGGAGGAGACTTATCTGGCGGTGGATATCTGTGGACGCTGTTGCTATAAAAGGCAGGAGGTTCCGGAGGAATTTTTTCCGGAGGAATGTTTTGACGGCGGCGTGATGATTCCCGACAGGTGTAAGCAGTATCTGGAGGAACGCTGTCTGGCGGCGGGCGTAAGGTTTTATTACGGCCTGTATTTTGTGGAAGAAGCGGGTGGGCAGTGCGATGCAGGTTCTGCTCCGGAACTTCATGCAGTACGCCTGGCGGGAAAGGGCGGCCTTATTTCCATTACATGTAGATATGTGGAGCGGTATCAGGAAGAGGAGGATTTCATTGGCAGGCTGTCTTTGCGGGCCTGGACGAGAGATAAAAGAGATGGAGGCTTCGGGCTGGTGGAGGCTTTCATTGACAGTGATTCAGAGAAAACGCCGGCAGAAAAGCTGCTCATGCTGAGACAGGAATTGCTGGCGGAATTTCGAAGGAAGCGGAAAGAGAACCCATTGCTTGTCCTTGGCAGGTTTGCGGACCGGTGGGGCGGCAGGCTGGAGAGTGAAAGTGCGGCAGAACCCGCAGATGTCATCGTGGCAGGAGGAGGCACATCAGGTGCGATGGCGGCCCTGTATGCGGCAAGAGGCGGCGCCAGAACGGTTTTGATTGAGCCTCTGTACGATCTGGGCGGCACTGCTACCCTGGGCGGTGTGAATGCTTACTGGTTCGGCATGCCCTTTGGTGATACGAAAGAAGTGGATGAAAGGGTGGATCGGCTGTGTGAAAACTGCGGCATAGAACGGCCCGCCGGAACCTTCGGCAGATACGATGCTTTTCATGGAGGCATCAAGGGACTGGTACTTTTAGAACTTTGTCTGCGGGCGGGGGTAGAGATACATTTCGGCAGACTGGCATACGATGTGATTCGGGAGAATGGCCGCATTGTTGGTGTAAGCTGTGCAGGCAGGAGAGGAAAGGAAACCTGCTACGGCAGGCTTGTCATTGACGCCACCGGAGACGGGGATCTGGCGGCAGCGGCAGGAGCGGACATTCTATATGGGGCGGCACGAGACGGCTTCACCTATTGGGGGTCGTTAGCCCAGTACAGCGGGCCTGACAGCTACCAGAACAATTTCTCTTCCATGGTGAGGCTGGACGATGTATCGGATTTTACAGACTTTATCATCACGGGCAGAAGAAGAGGCGGCCGGAACCTGTTTGACCATGGCTCTTATGTGAGTGTCCGGGAAAGCAGGCATATCCGGGGGAAATGTGTCATTGGCTTACGGGATTTGTGCCTGTTTCGGACTTATGAGGATGGCATTTATACCTGCTTTTCCAACTATGATCCCAAAGGCAGGCCGGATGCAGATGCAATTTATTGCGGCTACCTGGTGCCCCAGATGAAGATGCAGGTTCCGCTTGGCGCCTGTCTGCCGGTGGACGGTGAGGGTAGGCGGATTGAGGGGCTTATTGTGGCGGGCAAGGCCATTTCCGCCGATCACAATGCCTTCCCCGGCCTTCGGATGCAGCGTGATCTGATGCATCAGGGAGCGGTATTGGGGATGCTGGCGGCAAAGGCCGTGCTGGCAGGGACGGATGTAGAGAAGCTGCCAATGGCGCAGTGCCGTATCTGGATTGGGCAGGAGACGGGAGATGACCTTACCCTTTCCCGGGAAAGGAATTTCCACAGTCTGCGGGAGGCCGCAGCTTTGATAGGAAAAGATGAACGGACACACTGGATTGATGTGCCTTTTACTTATGAAGAAAAGAGAGTCAGTCCTTTGCTTGCGCTGGTGTACGGCGAGAGGGATGAGGTTCTTTTAGCGGTTAGGGAGAGAATCGGGAGGATTAAGGGGGCAGGAGAAACGGATTTACAGGAGGTGCTCCTGGCCTTGAAAAAGATTGCTTTGTTCCACGGTGCAGATGAATATACACAGGAAATAGAGGCGCATATTTTGCGGCAGCTTTCGGAAAGCGCCCCCTTTTTACCCAAAAGGAAAGGCTCCTGCATGTGTGCCCAGCTTCTGCCGGATCATGGGGTGATGCCGGAGGTGGCCTACGAGTTGAATCTGTTGTCCCACGGAAAGCGCTTTTCCATGAAGCCCTACGCGTTGGTGACGGACAGACTGGCAGAGGGGGAGAGAGATTATGAAACCATCGAAAAAGGGATTTTTGCTTATATGGAATCCATTGCCTATGCAGGGGAACACAGTAAAAGGAAGGAATTTATTCCGCTTTTGCACAGACTGACCGGATTGCCGGAATTTAAAAAGGCCTTTGTCCGGGAGAACAGGGCAGAACTGATGAGTCAGAGATGGCAGATGTTGTGGGTGATTCTGAACAGAACTCTTTTCCTCTTGGGAAGCGGGGAAGGAGAAGAGGGGCTGATGCGGGCCAGAGAGAGCGGCAGTGCGGCAATCAGGATAGGGGCAAAAAAGGCTCTTATGGAAGGGCTGAATAGAAGACCTTAGGAGACGGGAAAAGAATTCAAGAACGGCAGAGCAGGAAACTAGTTGAGGAAAGGAAGATAAAAAATATGAAAAAAGAGAAAAAATTATATATGATAGGAAATTCACACATCGATCCCGTATGGATGTGGCGGTGGCAGGAGGGATTCCAGGAAATCAAGGCTACTTTCCGTTCCGTGCTGGACCGGATGAAAGAATACGAGGAGTTCATTTTTACAGGCAGTTCCGCTTCCTTCTATGAATGGGTGGAGCAAAATGATCCGGCTATGTTTGCGGAAATAAAAGAGCGCGTAAAGGAAGGACGCTGGGTCATCGAAGGGGGCTGGTGGATCCAGCCGGACTGCAATGCGCCCTCAGGAGAGTCCTATGTGCGTCAGGGACTTTACGGACAGAAATATTTTGAGGAAAAGTTCGGCGTGAAAGCGGTGTGCGGCTATAACGTGGACAGCTTTGGACATAACGGAAATCTGCCTCAGATTCTGAAAAAGTCAGGCATGGATTATTATGTGTTCATGCGTCCCGGCAGACATGAAAAGGGCATGGATGGGGAGACTTTCCTGTGGAAATCCGCAGACGGCTCGCAGGTGAAGGCATTCCGCATTCCCTTTGAATACTGTACCTGGCCGGAGGAAATCGAGGAGCATGTAAAGCGCTGTGCCGGAGAGATCAAGAATCCCGGCAACGGTATCATGTGCTTTTACGGCGTAGGCAATCACGGCGGCGGCCCCACTAAAAGGAATCTTGACAGCATCCGGGAAATGAATCAAAGAGAGGATATGCCGGAACTGCTTTTTGCTTCTCCGATAGATTACTTTAAGGATGTGGAGCAGGCGGGCAGAGCCCTTCCCGTGGTGACGGGAGAACTGCTGCATCATGCCAGCGGCTGCTACAGCGCTCACTGCGAGGTAAAGAGTCTGAACAGAAAGGCGGAAAACAGACTCCGCATGGCAGAAAAGATATCTGTCATGGCGAAGACCTTGGCTGCCGGGAAATACGACAAAGAAGAAC
This sequence comes from uncultured Lachnospiraceae bacterium, assembly GCA_946566685.1. GTDB lineage: Bacteria > Bacillota > Clostridia > Lachnospirales > Lachnospiraceae > UBA3282. The sequence continues at coordinate 9,936 of CAMNXA010000024.1, read as the reverse complement.
TTACCAAGGCATGGAAAACAGTGCTGTTTAATCAGTTTCATGATATTCTGGCGGGCAGCAGCCTGGAGGAAGCCTATGTGGATGCCAGAGAAGATTATGATTATGCCCTGCACATAGCCGGCAGACAACTGAACAGCGCCTTACAGTCCATCAGCTGGAACATTGACATTCCCATGGAGGAGGACATGAAGCCTCTGGTGGTGATGAATCCCAACCCCTTTGAGACCATGGCGGAAGTGGCTGTGGAATCCCTTTCCCTGAAAGAACATACCGTGCTTTTAGACGAGGAGGACAACCAGGTTCCCTATCAGCTTGTGCAGTCTAAGGCTTCCAGCAACGGAAGATGCCGGATTGTCTTTGTGGCAAAGCTGCCATCTCTGGGCTGGCGCACCTATCGCTTTGCGGTGCGGGAAAGAGGAAAACAGTTTGAGAATATAGGTTCTACCCAGACCAGTGCGGAAAATAAATGGTTCTCGGTCAAATTTGATGAAAAGGGATATATTGCTTCCCTGATGAAAAAGAATGACAATACAGAGTATTTTTCCGCTCCTGCGGCAGTGCCTGTGGTCATCAGGGATGAGAGCGATACATGGTCTCACGGCGTGCGTATTTTTGATGAAGAGATCGGACGGTTTGAGGCGGTAAAGGTACAGCGCATTGAGAACGGCCCTGTGAAGGCTGTGATCCGGGTGACCAGTGAATATGGCAATTCCAGGATGTTTCAGGATTTTTCCATCTATAAGGAACTGGACTTTATCTCCGTGGAAACTACTGTGGACTGGCATGAGAAAATGTCCATGCTGAAACTGCGTTTTCCCATGAATATGAATTACTTAAGGGCCAGTTATGAAATTCCTTATGGCGTTGCCCAGCGGGAGCCCAATGGGGAAGAATATCCGGTACAGACCTGGTTTGACTTAGAAGGAGCGGCGCCAGGATTAGATACGATGATGCATGGCCTTTCTATCCTGAATGATGGCAAGTTTGCGGCGGACACAGCAGGAAAGAACGCAGAACTGACGATACTCAGAAGCCCTATTTATGCCCAGCACGAACCTTACGTTCCCGATCCGGAACTGGAATATGTGTATCTGGACCAGGGCGTACAGACCTTTACCTATGGCATTTATCCCCATGATGGAAGCTGGGAAGAGGCAGACACCGTCAAGCGGGCAAAGGTTCTGAATGAAAAGCCCATTGCCCTGTTCGAGACCTACCACAAAGGAAAGCTTTCCCAGAAAGGCTCTTTCTTGCAGGTAAGCGAAGACAATATATTTGTGGAAGTGTTAAAGGAAGCGGAGGATGGAAGCGGAGATATCATCCTGAGGGCTTATGAGGCGGCAGGCAGGGATACAACGGCAGAATGTAAACTGCCCTCCCTGGGAAGAGAATTCAGCCTCTCTTTTACGCCTTTTGAGATTAAGACAGTACGGCTTTCGCAGGGAAAAGAAGCAGTCTGCAATAATATGCTGGAAGAAGATGGTTGTGAAGAAGCTGCCTTCCTAATAGAAAATGAGAAGAAATAATTATTGCATAAAACTGGTAGTGGGATTTTGAATATATAAATGAAAGAAGGGTCTTTTCAAAAATTTTCTCTATGATATAATAGACGCAAGCTCAGCAGCTTGCGTCCCAAGAATTACTACGTAATTCTTGCTGGCATTGCCAGGGATTACAGCTTCTGAGAATATCATATGATATTGCCAATATCACTTTAGAATGGAGAGGTAACGGATGGAAAACACACATAGGAAAGAAGGCAGGAGAAAAATCAAGCGTATCGGAAAAAAGGTTGGTAATGTGGTAGTGATCATGCAGGCTATTTCCGTTGTTTTTGCGGTAGCGATCTGCGTTAATATGTTTGATTCCCTGGTAAGAAGCATGCAGGAAAAGATTTGTACGGACGGCACCAACATGCTTGCATATGAATTGAGCCGGATATCAGCAGAAGATGATATTAATCAGGTTCTGGACGGATTGAAGGAGCGCATGGGTTGTGAGTTTACTATTTTTGAAGGTGATACGAGAGCATATAGTACGGTGACTAAGAATGGCGAACGTGTCGTGGGAACCAAGCTGGCTGACAATCTTATAGATATTGTATTAAAGCAGGGACAGGCTTATGTGGGTGAGGCAGATATTCTGGGTTCTACATATCTGTGCTCTTATGTACCGACAAAAGGGGAAACGGGTAAGGTTGACGGACTGATCTTTGCAGGAATATCCATAGCGGACGCAGAGCAGGAAACTGCCAGGATCATCAATTATGCCATAGCGATCAGTGTGGCGGTTATTATCGTCTGCATTATTTTCCTGAGTGTCTATTTGAAAAAGAGAGTATCGGGGCCGCTTGCCAGGATTACGCAGGCAGCTATGCAGTTGGAAAGAGGAGAACTTGGGCTGGCTGACGGCAAGGAAGTGGCGATCGGTGTTCGTTCCAATGATGAGATTGGCCTTTTAGGGGAGATATTCGAGAAGACCATCGGTAATTTACGCGCTTACATAGGAGAGATATCAGACATACTGGGAGCCATTGCGAAAGGTGACCTGACACAGAATACACAGCGGGATTACTCAGGAGATTTCCGGGCAATTAAAGAATCTCTGGAGAGTATTCTTAGAGCATTGAATCAGACGATGGGGCAGATCGCGGCCAGTGCGGGACATGTATCAGACGGTTCGGAACAGGTTGCAGCAAGTGCCCAGACCCTGGCGCAGGGGGCGACCGAGCAGGCCAGTGCGGTTACGGAAATCTCAACAACGATTACGGATATTTCAGAAGGTGCGAAACAGACTTCTACTGCGACAGCAGAGGTTGGCAAGATTACCAATCAGGCCGGGGCGCAGCTGAATATCAGTATGGAGAACATGAAAGAACTGCGGGTATCGATGGAGCGTATCTCCAGCGACTCCAAACAGATTGGCACCATCATCGCAACGATAGAAAATATTGCTTTCCAGATAAATATACTCTCGCTGAATGCGGCTGTGGAAGCGGCCAGAGCCGGCGCCGCAGGTAAAGGCTTTGCTGTTGTGGCGGAGGAGATCAGTAATCTTGCATCAAAGTCTGACGAAGCGGCTAAGGCGACAAAGGAATTGATCGAAAGCTCTGCGGCAACGATTGTGGAAGGCGGCAAAGTGATGAATCGCGTATCAGAGGCACTGGAACGGACAGGGGAACTTGCCGGCAATGTAACGGTCAAGATGGATCAGGTCGTAGAGGCAGTTGAGAAACAGACCCTGGCGATGGATCAGGTGGCTACAGGTGTCGAGCAGATTTCAGCAGTGGTGGAGAACAATTCTGCGACCAGCCAGGAGTGTGCGGCGGCCAGTGAGGAATTATCATCTCAGTCCAATATGCTGAAAGAATTGATAGGTTCGTTCAGGTTGAGAAATACCGTCAGGTAAGCAGAAATATAAAGACACAGGGCTATGGGGAGGTTATTTTACACATCCTTAAGCCCTGTGTCTTTTGCTTTAGACCTCGCCCAACATCATTTCGGGATCGTCTGCCGCTTTTACCTTATCATTTGCCCTGATGATAGTGCCCTCTTCATCGATCAGATAGGTGGTGCGCACCACACCCATGGATACCTTGCCATAGTTCTTTTTCTCCTGCCATACATCGTATGCCTTGATGGCTGTCAGTTCCGTATCTGACAGGATGGTAAAAGGCAGGGAGTAATTCTGCTCGAATTTCTTGTGGGATGCCACGCTGTCTTTACTGATACCGATTACCACAGCGCCCTTTTCCTCAAACTGCGGATAGCGCTCGGCAAACCCGCAGGCCTGTTTGGTACAGCCGGGCGTATTGTCCTTGGGATAAAAATACAGGATTACCTTCTTGCCGCGATATTCCTCCAAAGTGTGAATGGTTCCGTTTTGGTCAGGCAGGGAAAATGCTGGTGCTTTTGTTCCGATTTCTAACATAGTTCTTCCTCCGTTTTTAATGCTATTTGGTAATGTTCCAAATTTTTATTAAAAGTTGTCTGTTGCAGTGATCATTCTTATTATATCCAAAAATATTCCAGTCATCAAATTCAAATATTTTTATCACAGTAAAAAGAGATTGCCACCTTTTTATAGAAAAATAGGCGTTCCTATGGTAACATATAGGGGCAAAAATAAAACACAGTCCTTGGAGAGGGACGATAATCACTACTACTTTTATGATACAGGATGGTACATGACAATGAATATGATCGAAGAAGTGCGCTCCCAGATGATGGAGGCTATGAAGAAAAGAGACAAAGACAGGAAGGACGCGCTGTCCATGCTGCTTTCGGCCCTTAAGAACAAAGCGATTGATAAGAGGGCAGATCTCACGGAGACGGAAGAGTATGAGGTAGTCAAGAAAGAGATCAAACAGACGAAAGAGACCATGGAACTGGCGCCTGATGACAGAGAGGATATCAAGGAAGCCTGCCGGATCAGATTGGCTGTCTATCAGGAGTTTGCGCCTGAGGAGATGAGCGAGGAGGCTATTCGAGAGCAGGTGAAAGAAGTGCTGGAGGCGCTGGGCATCACGGAACCCTCAGGGAAAGATAAGGGAAGAGTGATGAAAGAGTTGATGCCGAAGGTAAAGGGCAAGGCTGATGGAGGACTGGTAAATAAGATTGTCGGGGAGATACTTGGCTGATCATGAAAAGCAGACTTACCACACTGTGTTACATCGAGAGAGACAATCAATATCTGATGCTGCACAGAATATCAAAAAAGAATGATGTGAATAAGGATAAGTGGATTGGCGTAGGAGGCCATTTTGAGGAGGGTGAGAGCCCGGAAGACTGCCTTTTGAGAGAGGTGCTGGAGGAGACGGGGCTTACGCTTACGACATACAGATTTCGGGGGATCATTACCTTTATCTGTGAGGATTATCCTACGGAGTATATGTGTCTTTATACCAGTGATGCATTTGAAGGAACCCTAAGAGAATCCGATGAGGGAAAACTGGAGTGGGTGGATAAGGATGACATACAAGATCTCAATCTCTGGGACGGTGATCTGTTGTTTCTGGAACTTCTTCGACAGGAGATACCTTTCTTTTCCCTGAAACTCTGTTATCGTAAGGATGGCGGTTGGTATAGAGGCGTGCTGGATGGAAGAGAACTGGAATTGTTTGATATCTGTGGGGAAGATGGTACGCCTACAGGCCATGTCAAGGAAAGAGGCATGGTTCACCGTGACGGGAATTTACATCGGACAGTGCATATATGGGTGGTCAGACGGAGGCCGGATGGCGGATTAGATATACTGTTGCAGAAGCGCAGTAAAGATAAGGATGCTTATCCGGGCTGTTATGATGTTTCCTCTGCCGGCCATGTCCAGGCGGGGGATGACTTTGCCGACTCTGCGGTAAGAGAATTGAAAGAAGAACTTGGCATTACAGCGAAAGAAGACGAGCTAAGATTTATCGGTTTCCATGAAGGGTATGTGGAGAATCAGTTCTGGGGACAGCCGTTTAAAGATTGGGAGATCAGTGCCGTATATCTTTATGAGAAGCCTGTGGAGGAAGCGTCTCTTATCCTTCAGAAAAGCGAAGTAGAACACGTTATATTTATGGATTATGAAAAGATTCTTGAGGGAATACATAAGGGAACTTTTGTAAGCTGTATCTATCCGAAGGAGTTTCTGATGATCAGGGAGGCTATGGAACCTGGATTTTGTGCTGAGGGAATCTGGGTGAAGGAGATTATTGATGTTATGTGAGACGTAAATGTATTGCTTTTCCCGAGACGGTTACTATATAATTAAGTGGAAACGCCATATTACATATGCACAGGAAGCAGGATATAAGACAACAGAACTGCAAAGCGAAGGATAAGGAGGCTATACTTTATGAAACAGGATTTGATAGTCATTTTGGATCTGGGCAGTACAAATAATACCGTGCTGGCCCGCGAGATTCGTGATCTCGGCGTATACAGCGAAATACATCCCCATGATATTACAGTGGATGAACTGAAATCCCTGAAGAACGTAAAGGGGATTCTGCTAAACGGCGGGGAAAACCGTGTGGTTGACGGCCAGGAAGTGGAGGTTAGACCGGAACTTTACGATATGGGTATTCCCATGATCTCCATAGATTATCCCCAGTCAAAGTGCAAGACGAGACTTACGGCTCTTCCCGATCAGGAGACCTTGAAAAAGTTTGTTTTCGAGGAGTGCGGGGCGGAAGCAAACTGGAATATGAAGAATTTTATTGAAGACCAGGTGGAACTGATCAGACAGCAGGTAGGCGACCGGAAAGTGCTTCTGGCATTGTCAGGCGGCGTGGACTCCTCTGTGGTGGCGGCGATGCTGATCAAAGCCATCGGGCAACAGCTTGTCTGCGTGCATGTAAATCATGGCCTGATGCGGAAGAATGAGTCGGAGAGCGTGGTAAAAGTGTTCCGCGATGAACTTCATGCAAATCTGATCTATGTGGACGCTTCCGAGCGGTTCTTAAGTAAGCTGGAAAATGTGGCGGATCCGGAGCAGAAACGAAAGATTATCGGCGGGGAGTTTATCCGGGTGTTTGAAGAAGAAGCACGGAAACTGGAAGGAATTGATTTCCTGGGACAGGGCACCATCTATCCGGATATCATTGAGAGTGGCACCAAGACTGCGAAGATGGTAAAATCCCATCACAATGTAGGCGGTCTGCCGGAGGATTTGAAATTTGAACTTGTGGAGCCGTTAAAACAACTCTTTAAAGACGAAGTGCGTGCCTGTGGTGTGGAACTGGGGCTGCCGCATGAGATGGTATACAGACAGCCGTTCCCAGGGCCGGGGCTTGGCGTCAGATGTCTGGGAGCCATTACCAGAGACAGGCTGGAGGCAGTCCGCGAATCGGATGCAATCTTGCGGGAAGAGTTTGCCAGAGCCGGATTGGATAAGAAGGTATGGCAGTATTTTACAGTAGTTCCGGATTTTAAGTCTGTGGGAATGAAGAACAATGCGAGGGTGTTCGAGTATATGGTGATCATTCGCGCCATCAATACCGTTGATGCGATGACGGCATCTGTTGAGAAGGTTGACTGGGAGGTTCTGGACAAGATCACGGAGAGGATTTTGGCGGAGGTTGAGAATGTGAACCGTGTCTGCTATGATATGAGTCCTAAGCCGCCGGCTACGATTGAATTTGAGTGATGAAAAATACAATCCGTAATCTGACTGGGGAATATAAAAAGATAGAGCCGGATTGCCGGGAGGGAGTGCGGGCGCAGTTGGAGCGATAAAAATTGCCGGGGATTGACAGCGGTAGAAAGTTATTCCCCGGCAATTTTTACGTCAAATTTGTAGCCGACACCTAACACGGTTTTGATGTAAGTAGGGTTCTTGCTGCCCGGCTCTATCTTTTTCTGTAGATTGCAAATCACGGTAGAAATGCTTGACTGACAGGTATCGCTATCCATGTTCCAAACAGCTTCAAATATCTGTGTCCTTGTGAGGACAATGCCGGGATTGGAAGCAAGGAGAACAAGGGTGTTGTATTCAAGGCGGGTAAGGTTGATTTCCTCCCCGCCTTGAAGTACCCGGCGTTGGTGCTGTCTGATTTCAAGTCCCGGAAAGGATAAGACAGAAGCGGGGGCGACTTGCATAGGTCCAATCTGTATACAGTCAGCGATTGACGACACGATTTTGTCAATCGCCTTTTCTTCCTGTTCATTAAGCGTCAGCACTAATATTTTCCCAATCTATATCGCTCTCCCTTTGGCTAAATAATGTATTTGATTATTGGCTTCAATCTGCCCCGCTATCTGTTCCCTGCTTAATTTGCGATATGTTTTGATATACAATGCGGCGGCAAGGATAGTTGAAAATATATCTGCTACAGGCTGTGCCCATGCAAGCCCGGTCAGACCGAGAACCGCTTTTAGGATAAATAGGGCAGGAATGTAGATAATACCCTGTCTGCTTAAACTGATGATGAGTGAAGCGGTAGCTGCCCCCATAGCCTGTATGCCATTGACAAGGACATAAAACAGACCAAACAGAAAACTTGTTGTCAATAAAATGCGTGAAAACTGGACGGCATAATCAAAAGCAGTCGTATCAGTCAAAAATGCGCTAACTATCTGACCCGCAGACAGATAACAAAGAATTGTCAGAGAAGTGCCCAAAATCAACGCAAATATAGCTGAAAACTTGAAAATATCTTTGAACCTTTTCCACAATTTCGCCCCTACGCAATAGCCAAGCAAAGGCTGTATTCCCTGTCCTAATCCCATACATATCATGCCGGTAATGACAGTTACTTTCATGGCAACGCCCATACCGGCAATCGCCATATCCCCATATTCTGCCATTTGGCTGTTGACGATGATTTGCGAAATGCTCATTAACAAAGAACTTAACGCTGCGGGAATACCGATTGCAAGGCAGCTACTGCAAACTTTATTTTTCACGGTAAACTCTTTGAAACTGATACTAAGGCTTGATTTTCCCTGGAGAAAGTAGCAGATGTAATATCCTGCGCCTGCCACGTTACCGATTACGGTAGCAATCGCCGCACCTGCTATGTTCCAACCGAAACCTAAAATCATAATCGGGTCAAGAATGACATTGAAAAGGTTTCCGAGAAGCTGTCCCATACAGGCAATCCCCGATTTTCCCTCTGCACGGATAACGTTTGTATAGCAGTTTGAAATCAGTACAAAAGGTCCGCTGCACGCAACTATGGTCAGATATGTTTTTGTCAAATCCCATGTGTCGGAACTTGCTCCAATCAGTGACAGGATAGGGTTCATAAAAATCAAAAATAAAGCCGCCATAATTACGCCTACGATAATACAACTCCACATACAGAAAGAACAGACTTTTTTGGCGTAGTCCTCTTTACCTTCGCCTAATGCACGGGAAATAACAGACGTGCCTCCAATGCCGAAAACTGTACCTACCGCCATAAATATCAGAAATACAGGAGTTGCAAGCGATACAGCCGCAACCTGTAAAGCGTCATGCGTCTGCCCGATAAAGAACGTGTCGGCTAAATTGTAGACCAGTACCATAAGCATTGCCGCCATAGCGGGCAGGGCATTTTTGAATACCGCCTGTGAAACAGGTGCTTTGCTAAAGACTTCCATAGATTTTTGATTATTCATTACATTTCCTCCTTTTCAATGATTGCTAGCGATTAAAAGCTAGCGATTGATATAGGCATTTTTTTGTCCGCCCGATATAGGCAGACATTACATCTTCCTTATTGTGCGGTTGATTTCTTCCAACAAAGACAACAGGTTTTCTCTTTCTGCGGCTGAAAGATTTTCTAAAAGCTTTTTTTCCGTATCATCTATTTCCCGCTTTGCCTCCTTGCAGAACTTCTCTCCAACAGGGGTTATTTCCACATACTTTATTCGTTTATCGTCCGTGTCCCCGGAAACGGAAACAAGTTTTTTCTGTTCTAAGCGGGAAATCAGTCCGGCGGTCGTGGATTGGGCAAGTGACAGGCGCTTTTCCAGTTCCTTAAAAGTAAGTTTCCTCGTAGGCGCTTTTAGGATTTCAACTAAAGCGGTCATTTGGGAAAGGGTAAGGTCTTTTGCTTTTAGTTGGCTGTTTGCTATTTTCTCCAAAGCGTTGTGTATTTGACGTATTAACATTCCGAAAGTATTTACTTCACTCAATTTCAACCCTCCAATCTGTAAAGTAGCATAGCACATCGTTAGAGGAATGTCAATAGTATGCGATTGAATATTTTGAAAAATTTTAACGATAAGTAGAGGATTTGAAATTCGGATTTTTCCTTATTGACAGTTTTAGACATGGTGCTAGCACCACGTAATAAGGGTAGATAAGGAAAAAATCGGGATTTTGTGAGTGGCTCTATTTTGGCTCTAAAAATTTTGACTGGGATAAAGATGTGAGTGATTTTTAAAGAATATGTATAATAAATGCTAGAAAAAAAGGGGGGGGGTGTAAAAAAGTCAGTTAAAGATATCATACGAAGATTTTGAG
>CAMNXA010000023.1 GCA_946566685.1 uncultured Lachnospiraceae bacterium | reverse complement strand
ACAGATTGCAAACCGGGAAAATAATTACTTGCTGTAATGGCTTTTAGCGGAAGTCTATGCGTTAGTCTTCATGGACGCCATCCATTGCCTGATATATATCCTCCAGGGAAATCAGTATCCGATGCTCGGCCTTTTGGGCCGTAAATCCCGATCTGCTCAGGAAACCATATTTGTAACACAAAACACCAGCTGCCTGCACCTGTGCAATCTCGGTGCGGATCATTTCCTCTGAAATGGGTTCTTTACGGAACTTCGCCTCATAAAAGATATAACCTTTGGCATCCTTCGTCACAATGTCAAATTCACCGTTTCTTTTATGCACCGGATCGTCATAATAGTACCTGCCAATCTTTTCAAAAGGTTCCTTCAACAGTCCCTGCCGATTTAAGCGGATCAAATACCGTTTACAGATTGTCTCAAAAATACGCGGTACATATTCTGTCTCAAAGTCCTCCCTGATGTAACGTTCATAGAACTGATTTGGCTCCATGACATTCATCTGCGATAAATAGCGAAACACATATCTGTAATAAAACAATGATAAATTATCGATTATTCGATACTTTATCTTTTTGCGGTTATTCTCATCATTGATCGGTGCCTGCTTCTCCACCATTTCCATACGGATTAGCTTCTCCAGTACATCTACCATAGCCGGACCGCTGGACACATGCGACTGTGAAAGAATATCACTGTACTTGGAAAAGCCACGTGAAAGCGCATCAAAAACCTCATTTACATTGATAATCTTTGCTATCTCCGACTTCAAGTACATGGATACCTCATTTTCCAGCCGTGCACCTGGGGAGGTAATGAGTTCCGTAATATTCTCCCGCACCGTAAGCGCCGGATCGATCAGTCTGTTGAAATAAGGAATACCGCCGAACACGCTGTATAATCTGACTTTATCTTCCTTCGAAAAATCAGGATAAAACAGGGCCGACTCCAGATAATCCATCGGTTTCAAATCAATTGTCAGATCCACGCGGCCATACAGCGGATTTTCACTAAAAACAAGGGACTTCATAACATCCACAAAAGAGCCGCACAAAATCAACTTGAACCTGCTATTATCATTATACTTATCAATGAGAGTCTGCAAAATACTGTCCAGACCGGTCACGCATTCGCGAAGATAGGAGTACTCATCCAAAACAAAAATCAGCTTTTCCTGACAGGATTTCTGAAACAAAAAATCCAGAACCTCCTCCATGCTGCCAAAAGCCGGTTTCGGCAGCCCGAATTTCCCCGCAATCAGCACCGCCAGACTATCCACATTATTCAATTCTGTAGTCTGCTTGCACTCATAATAGATGCTCAGGATATCCGACTCTCTGAGCATCTGTTTGATCAATTCACTCTTTCCGACACGTCTGCGTCCATAGATCAGGGTCACTGCCTGCCCTATTTCCTCCTGTTAATTCCTGCCGCCGCATAATAGGAGGCCTTATCTTTGTACATCAGTTTCTCTGCCTCCGTCATGATGCTTTGGATCCCCTCTGCCGCATTGTTTCTCCAAACTGCACCGACCGACATGTTCACACCATATTCTTTCATATAGGCTTTCATCTGCTCCACCTGCTCCCCAAACGCTGTCTCGCCAATCCCTGCACCAATGGCCAGCAGTTCATCCCCGCCTATGCGGAACAGTGTATAGGAAGCATCAAAGGCCTCCCGCATACACCGACAGACAGAAAGGATCAGGCGGTCGCCCGCCTCATGTCCCGCCTCATCATTCACCCGTTTTAGTCCGGTGATATCTCCATAAACCATGCCGATGCTGCGGTCAGGCCTGAAATGATCCAAATATTCCTTCATGGCATATCGATTGCCAAACTGTGTCAGCTGATCAGAATATGACATGGCCTGCAAGTTTCTGACCAGGTTTCTCATCTTTAACAAAGATTCTATAAAGTGTCCCATGATCTGAAGCATGTTAGATGTATACCCCAAAGTTTCCACCGGTGGGTTATCCACTCCATAAAATCCGATCACATTGCCATCACTGCAAAGGGGTACTACAACAATAGAAGAAATACTCTGCTGTTTTAAGGTTTCATATACTAAAGTGTCCTTGGTGCGGATTTTTTCGATGTCATCAATCACCACGCACTTATCTTCATAAAAAATATGGTACCATCCTGCACAGACCTCAGGCGGCACATTTTGCAGATTATCCTTCTGTGGTGTAACGCCGTTTGCAACCCACTCATAGGTATTGTCATCGCCGCCCTTTTCATTTTTCTCAAAAATATATGCTCTCTCACCTTCCAGCGCCTTTCCCAGATACTCCAGCACGATTTTCAGTGAATTCTCCGGATCAGACGCCTGCAGGGCAATCCGCAGTGCTTCGTTGATCAAGGACTCCAGATGCTGATAATTATGTACCATATTTTTCTGCTGGTTGTCAGCGCTGACATCCATAGCAAGTTCTACGCGCACTCTCCTTCCATCTATTTGCTGCATGGTATCTTTTACCATCAGATATTTATTCACAACAGGATTATAGTAACGCCATTCCTTAAAATATCCCTCTGACAGTTCCCGGCCGTTGCAGATCGCACAGGGTGCAGAGGCCTTCTGCATCACCTCATAGCATTTCCGGCCCGCCAGCTGCTCTGCCGACTGCAACCCATACAATTGTAAAGCCTTCTTATTCATATAAAGCAATTCGTGTGTATCTATGTCCGCAGCATAAACCAATTCATTCATTTCATCAAAAAACTTCCACATTTCAATCTCGGCCATTACCGCCCTTCCTTTCTGTTCCCATCAATCATCGTAAATTTCCTGCTTTCGCTTTTGTACTATCATATCTAATAATCTTTATATCTGCAATAGTCTGTTTGTTTTTGCATACAAGCAGGCAGGATACTTTCCATCCTGTATCCTGCCCGCTTCTTTATCCTGTCATAATCAGTTTGTCTTTTGATTTTCAAAGATTACTGAACCTTGATCCTGCTACTCTCCCCCATATTCCACCGCCACCGAGTTTAGATGAAACAGGGCCGCAACGTCTTTGTTGGTCTGGCAGTCCGCTTCCGTGGTAATCCCCTGCGAATAAGTCACCCTGGTAGGCGGCATTTCCGGCAGTTGTAAATATACATCCGTACCCTCCCTGGCAGATCCCAGTGCATCCAATACTTCTTTTCGCAAATGGAACACTTCCTGCACTGTCCCATCTGAGATTTCCTTTATCAATGCAAAAGAAAATCCGGACGTAATTTCTTCCGGACAATCGTTCAGGAACAAAAGGCTTCCTGCACACCCCAAAAGGCCGAACGCAGCACCTGCCAAATAAAATATCTTATCCCCTTTGCCTTTCCCGGTAAGCACCTGCCGGATATACTGCGCAATATATAATAAACCAAACAAGAGAGAAAAGCGAATCTCCAGTTCTGCTACGTATTGGGTTCTGTCACTGGAGAGCCCGCCGCCATGATACCCCAGTACCACCGGAAAAATGCACAGGAAATTGCTTATGAGCACACCGCCGGCCACAAGAAGCACACCGCTCCAGGTAAGAGGGCTTTTACTTCTGACCACCCTCACCTCAAAACAGATTCCGCTGAAAACCACGATCACTGCCAGCATAATAAACAACGGATCATGCCATATCCGGCTAAATTCTTCTTTCTGAACCATGAAAGTGTCTTTTATGGCATCCAACACCCCATAAGGAACATCCCCCATGGTAGATTGGCTTCTTTTTATACTGCCCGGAGCGGCAACATTGATGAGCGCACCGCATAATGAGATAAGAAACGGACAAATATCCCATAAAAGAATCTTCTTCCCCGGTTCATCCGACAGCAGCAAGGTCAGCAAGATAAGCAAATGCCAGGAACAGACAAAGGATGCCACCTGCGGGCTGACGCCGGATGCCAGAAACCCAAACAGCATGGAGCAGATATAGCACCCTTTGCTTTTTTCCCGGCCATTTGCCAACAGCATCCAGCCAATCGAAAGGAACAGGCTGATCATGCCAACCAGATATCCTAACGCTGCCGTATACCAATAAAACACCTCTTTTCCTATCCAGGTTCCCGGCAGGCCCAATACGGCAAACAACAGCACCGCATATAGGAATAGCTTTCTGTTTTGCCGGCCATGGCTGTCACATTCAGGTTCCGCTATCTGCCCAAAATGTATGACTGCATGAACCATAAAATATAACGAACCCAGAAACATAAAAGAAAGTATCACCATGCCTATGCGAAATCCGACTAATCCGAAACGACTAAAGGGAATCACTGTAAAAAGCAATACATTTGTTGTATACGCGCCCTGCCAGTCCATAAAATAATTCCATGCGGCATAGAGCGGCCCCCGGACAGGCCCCACGATACTGCTCAGGTACATGGAACCGTTTTCGGCAATAAAATCGTCTGCCGCCGGGTAGGTATATCCTGCACCAAATAATAACGGCACCGCCAATATTAATATAACACTCGTTATTAATACTGTAATCATCCACGCTGCCATTTCTTTTTTCTTTGTCTCCACTCTTTTCTCCCTCCATACGTTCTTACTGTGCCAGCCTCATATTTCGTATTGCAGCTTTTGGGCCGTTTAAAATCCTTCGTATATTATAGGGAAAACCATCTTGCTTTTGGTCGCCTGCCAGTAGACATTAATTCTATAATGACAACCCTGCAAAACTATGCTATCATTTTAGCAGCAATCCAACTGACAATTACGAACAAAGAGGGAACCAGAATGAAAAAACTATTGGGAGAATTTAAAACATTTGCTTTAAAGGGAAATATGATCGACTTGGCTGTAGGTATAATCATCGGCAGCGCTTTTACCGGGATTGTTGGCTCTCTGGTAAATGATATTTTCATGCCGCTTCTCAGTATCTTTACCGGCAAGATTAATTTTGATAATCTGGTGATCGTTCTTGGAAGCGGCGAGAATGCCGCCACCATCAATTATGGCACTTTTCTGACACAGGTTGTCAACTTCCTGGTCGTCAGTTTCGTTATATTCCTGCTGATCCGTCAGATCAACAAGCTACAGCATATGCATGCAAAAGAAGAAGTGAAGGAAGAAACAGAAAAAGAGTGTCCTTTCTGTAAAAGTAAAATTTCCATCCAGGCCACTCGTTGTCCCCATTGCACATCTGTTCTGGAGAATATCTGAACCACTTCCATTTAATTGGCAGGGACCTGTGAGAGCCGATCCACAGCCCCTGCCAGGAACCGTTTCAACGTTTTGTCTTTCAGCGGGATACTATCTTCATATGTCACTAATACATAGCCCTGCTCCTCGTACAATGCCTGCCATTGGGCCTGATATGTCTCCTCGTCCACCGATATCCCGTCAATCTCATATTCCTCGGTAAACCCATTACATGAAAGGGGCGGACTCAGATGCATGTTGCAGAGCAGTTCTGCCTTTCCTTCCTCTACCCGGTAAAAATTGGTATTCGCTTCCCCCTGCCCCATAAAATGATCGAAGATCATGCCTCCTCTTTCCACATACTGCATCCGGCCAAAAGAGCCAAATGTCCCTAATTCCACCACTGTATCCTGATAAAAGGTAAAAACTCTCACCCCTGCGGCATGACAATATGCCTCTATCAGTAACAACTCCGGGACTTCATCATCATCAATATAAGCCAGGGTAAATCTCGCCAGTCCCTGCCTCACATTCTCACTGTACTTGGCATATTCCTCCAAAAATGCAAGATATGCCAGCGCATACGGTTCTTTCAGGTCTGCCTCTTCGTCAGCACTCACGGGCTGTATTTCCACCACCTCATCGACACCCGTATACGCCCCTCCCTCACAATAATGAAGCCAGACATGCGTTTCGTCCTCCAGTTCGATATCATAAATGGCCGACATCGGGTCTGCCGTTTCGCTGAAATCCCTGTATATCTCCTGATATAGAATCCCTTCCTCAAAAATATCCGTCAAGATCAGGGGCTCACCCCACAGATAATTACGCACCGGCCGATGCGCAATATACTGTTCTCCGAACAGCTTTGCATTGAAAAAAGTATCCGACATCGTCCCATCTTCTTTCCGGAAATAGAAGGTATATCTTGCCGGACTTCCCACGCTGACACCAATCTCCAGAATTCCCTCCGATACTTCCTTCACCCACGACTTCTCCGGGTAAACCTCCGAATAAACTCTCTCTCCTTCTTTATCATACAGCGTTATCTCATATCCATCCAACGTCTTCAGTACGGAAAACTGTTCATCATATACATTGTTTTCAAGCTCCTCTTCCGGCCGCGTGGCTGCATCCGTCTCACTCTGTTCCATCTCCAGCGTATTTCCGGGGAAAAATACCTCCCTTCGTACTAACGTATCCGCCCCATCCGGAAACATATCAGAGGGAGTGTCTGTACAGATCACGCCGCTTCGTGCATACAAATATAGCAAAACCATCACCAGGCCAAGCGCTCCGGCCATCATTATCCGTTTCAATCTTCCGTCTCCTTTACCAACACATAAAAAGCATTATCCCTTTCAATAATCATACTTCCCACGCTTGCTATTTTCAATATGAACTTCCGCTTATCCGCGGCCGCGAAGCAGATCTCGCAATCGATCGATCTATTGCTCGATTTCTGATTGAAAAAGACACCGCGCGATGATAGAATAAGACGCAATAAGAGTCAGATTTTCCACCAGAACAGGAGTATCCTTTTATGCAGATATTCATATCACATTCCTCCCAAAACGCAGAGGACGCCGCAAGGATCTGCGGCATCCTGGAACAAAACGAAACCAAATGCTTTATCGCGCCCAGGGATATCCGTTCCGGGCATCCCTATGCGGAGGAACTGATCGATGGGATCGATCACTCTGCTGCCGTTATCCTGCTGATGTCCGAGGATGCCAACCGTTCACCCCATGTACTGCGTGAGGTGGAACGGGCCGTGAGCAAGTCGATTCCCATTCTGGTCTATAAATTAGAAGAAGTGGAACTGTCCAAATCCATGGAATACTTTCTGATGACGCACCAATGGGTCAGCGCGCAAAGCGATGAAAACTACGTGAGTGTGCTTCGTTTTGTGGACGACTTGAAGCATAATCCTGCCAACAAGAATATCGGACAGGCTGCCTGCCCTGCCACGCAGCGCGCCTCAGATGAGGATACCGCAATCCCCCAACCCCTTAAAAAGAAACCATTCCTGCCCATATTCATTGCCCTTGCCACAGTATGCGCCGTGATAGGGATTTTCTTCGTTTTTAAAAATAACATGTGCTATTTATCAACGCCTGCCGTCTCCCTCGGGGACACCGTCACATTCGGTTCCTATAACGGTGAACCCATAGAGTGGCGCGTGCTGAAACTGTCCGAAGATAACAGACAGGCTGTCCTGATCTCCGCCCAGGTTCTTACCATGAAAGCCTATGATGCTGCCGAAGGCGGCAAGTACAACTGGTATGATGCCACGGATTATTGGTCGAGGGAGTCTGCTGCGGATACAGATCTGTCCCTCCAGGTCCTGGTACGGGGCAATAACATCTGGAGTTCTTCCAATATCCGCACCTGGCTCAACTGCGCAGACGAAGTAGTGAACTATGCGGATCAGCCGCCTCACGCCGCCGCCATGGCAGAACGGAAAAACGGCTATCAGAATGAAGCCGGTTTCCTCCACGGTTTTACTGCAAAGGAACTGTCCGCCATCGTAGAGACGGAAAACATTACGAAGAGCAATCCTTTATTCGATGCCGATACTGTCACTACCACAGACCGCGTATATCTGCTGTCCATCGATGAACTGCGGTGGTTTGATGATGCCAAAATAAGTAAATTCGCCCTGCCTGCGGAGACTGCCGTGGAACAGGACGAAAGCTGTTGGTATCTATTGGATTACAATGATTTTCATATAAAAGAGTGTTCCTGGTGGCTGCGGGAGCCTGTGGAGGGAACCTCCAGCAAATGTTATCTTGTGGGCAACGGCTACACAGACGAACTGCTGCGGCAGGAAAATGTCGGACTGGAAGGATTCGGCATCCGTCCGGCAATGACCGTGGATCTGCGCAAGGCTGATTTCCACTGATGTCCATGCCGTAATCCCCCGTTTAACCCGCATCCTTCTCACCGGAAAGCTTCCGGTAAAGCGTAAAATACATGGTCACAAAACAGGCCAGTCCCCCAATGGCATTGGAGATTGGCTCCGCCAGAAACACCCCGTCCACGCCAAGTCCAATCTTCGGCAAAAGCACCGTCAACGGTGCCACGATCACTGCCTTGCGGAGCAGGGAGAAAAAGATAGCATGGCGGGAATCGCCCAGCGCCGTAAATGCCGACTGTCCCGTAAACTGAAAAGCCATAAAGAAGAAGCCGAAAAAGTACAGCCGCAGGGCGTCTGTCCCCGCTTCGATCATAGCGGCATCCTCCGTGAAGATGGACAACAACAGATGGGGACTTATTATCACCAGAAGCCATGCCAGTAATGTATAGATAATTCCCAGCGCGGCAGTAAAGCGAATCCCCTGCCGCACTTTTTCGTATTCCCTTGCCCCATAATTATAGCCTAACACCGGCTGCGCGCCGTTGGTGATGCCGCTGACGGGCAGCCCCAGAATTTCCCTGGTGGAATTGATGACTGTCATCACACCCACATAGAGATCGCCGCCATATATTTTGAGGGTTGCATTGCACACCACCTGTACCAGACAGTTGGTCCCCTGCATGATGAACCCCGACATCCCCAGCGCCATAATCTCCTTTGCCAGTTTTCCATCCACCCGCAGGTACATCTTTTTAATAGGAAGCAACGCCTTCTTACCGGTCAGGAACCGTAACACCCAGACACAGGAGACAGCCTGACTGATCACCGTGGCTAAGGCCGCACCGCCAACCCCCATTTGGAGTACAAAGATGAAAACCGGATCCAATATCAGATTCAGCACCGCCCCCAACAATGTGGTCATCATACCGATGCGCGGAAACCCCTGGGCGTTGATAAATCCGTTCAATCCCGTGGCCAGCATGGTAAACGGCGTCCCCAACAGGTAAATCCGCAGATACGCATTGGCATACACATAGGAAGCATCACTGGCACCGAACAGATACAGCACCGGCCTGCGAAACAGATAACACACAGCCAACATCACAATCGAGGTACCAAGCAAAAGAGTCAGAGTATTCCCCAGTATCTTCCCTGCCCGTTCTTCTTGCCCGGCTCCCCTGGCTATGGAAAAAAGGGGCGTGCCGCCCGTCCCAAACAGAAACGTAAAGGCCGCGATCAGCGTTGTCAATGGAAACACCAGGCCGATCCCGGTCAGTGCCATACTGTCCGCCCCCGGCAGATGCCCGATGTAAATGCGGTCTACCACATTATACAGAAGCTGTACCAGCTGTGCCAGAATCAGGGGAATGGACTGTGCCACAATGTTCTGCCAGACCTTTCCCCTGGAAAAATCAGTTGTCTGCATATCTTTGATCCTCTTTGTTGCTTTTTCTCATTCTATCACGATTGCCTGACAACAAACAAGATGCTCCTGCCACATTAGAAGAAAGGCAGTTAAATGCCTTTCCTGCCTGCATTTAACTGCCTTTCCATATTCTGTCTATAGAGTTCGATCACCTGCGCTATATCCACACGGGCGTCATAAGTCCGTCCTTCGTATGTAAAATGTCTCGCCAGAATCGTCATCGGATTTCGTTCTTTGATCCCCTGCATTACTTTTTCGGAAAAATCCGGATGGCTGTCCATCACATACAGTTCCCCATCGCTCCTTAATATATAGAGACCCACGAAACCGTCCTTGGAGCCGTCTTTGTCATGCCACGCGGCGACAATATCCGTATATCTGGCGATCACGGAACCCTGTCGGGGTATCTTCATCCAGTTCCTGGTAAAAAGCCCCACATTCCCCTGATCTTCCTCTTTGATCATCATTTTACCCGACAGGAAAATTTGCAGGTTTTCGCCTTCCCGCACTTCCCGGTAGTAATCATAGATGTCCTCTTTCGTATAAAAATTGTTATTAATGTTGCAGACACCTTCCGCGATCGAGATCCCCAGCTTGCCAAAACACCTGATACCGAACACACAGCAAACGATCCCGAGAATCCCCATGATCACACTGATCACAATTTTTACCACTTCGCTGTCAGAATCAAAGAACAGTTCAAAGGGCAGTATCTGGTGCACCACTCCCAAAATGACAAGGGTAACCCCAAAAATCAGTAACCCGATTCCTTCATTCTTCATCGTTGACTTTCTGTCCAATTCCTCCTGTGTATAGGACAAAAATTTTCTCTGCTCCTCCTGCATCTTTTGAAATACCATCATCTTAAACATGACATTCTTTCGATCGGAATCTTATCGTTCCAATCTTTCCTCCTTCCCCTGGTTGCATCAGTTGTACCAATCATCATCCGGTGTGTCATCGATCACCACCGAATCCCCCAGCACATTTTTATCTGTAAGCGGATTGTCCGCACAGATCACTTTTTTCAGGGACGGCAGTCCCATCAGCGGCCGCAGTTGTGTAATATAATTCTCTGAGATGTCAAGAACCTCCAGAGTCGGCATCTGGCCGGCAAAGCTAATATCCGTCAGCCCGTTCCCGGCCAGATACAGTTCTCTCAATCCCGTAAATCTGGTCAGGAAATCTATGTTCTCTTCCAGTTCCACATCATCCCAGCCTGCGGTGATGTATCCTGGCATTGGCGAACTCTCCCATGCATTTTCAAATAAGATCATATCGTCCATATGCAGGATTTCCAGGGTCGTATTCTCCCTGACCGCATCAAAGTCGATCTCACATTCCATACCGCTGATATCCAATTCCTTCAGCTTCGGCATGGCAAACAGCCCCGAAATATCATGATAGGTGGTCACACCGTTTAAGCTTAGACGTTCAAGCGACTGTATGGATTCCACCACCGCCACATCCATGGCAACGCCTGTCGTATAGGTATAGGAAAAATCCCGCAATGAGGTCAGCTTTGAAAAATCCATATTTTCCGGAAACGTACAGCCCGAAAGATGCAGCTGTGTCAAACCTGTCATATCCTGCAAGAAGGAGCAGTCCTCATACTGTTCAAGCGTCAATTTCTTTAGGTTCTTCAGCCCGCCAAGCTCCGGATCCGGACACTGATAGGGCACGTCCAGGGTAAGTTCCTCCAAATCTGTAAATTCCTGCACCAGACTTAAATCCTTCAATTCTATACAGTCCGTCACCGATAAACTGCGCAAAGACGTGCAGTTTTCCAGGCCCGCAAGCGATCTGATCTCTGCGTCCCTGACTTCTATTCCTTTCAGATTCTGCAAGTTCTGTGCAAAATTGAGGGAACGCAGTCCCGTGGCCTCCAACTCAAGCCACTCCAGATCTGTCAGTTTGCCAAGCACTGTAAAATCTTCCAATGATGCATCCGCAATCAGCGTCAGCTTCTTCAACTTCTTTGCATTGACCATCTGATCGATGGTATCCAGTTCCGAATAATCTATAGATAAGGTTTCCAAATTCTCAAATGCCTGCAACCCCTCCAGGCTCTCCGCCCCGCTGTTAAAGCCAAGTTCCCTGATGTTCTCCGGATGTTTTATGACAGAGGCCGCCTCGACAGGACTGTCAAAATAGGCGCTGATGCTCTCTAACGAAAGTCCCTGGATATTTTCCGCGGTGACCGCCGTATCCACATCCAGTTTCTGTAGATTGGTAAATCTGGGCAGGCTGCCAAGTCTCAATTCTGCATCGCCGGAAAAGACCATCCAGGTAAGACCATCCTCTGCATCCGTCAATCCCCCCTGCTCCCAGGATGGAGATTCACTGCTGTATCCGATCTGCCACTCCTCCCAGTCCCGCTTGATATACAGCTGTTTCATCCTGGCAAGCTGTGCGTCAGAAACCTCCTTCGCAGGACATTGGTAAACCGCAGATACAAACTGTTCCAGAACCCCGGAGAACTCCCTTACCTGTGTTTTATCCGTCTCCTGCAAATCCCAGAAATAGTCTTCTATTACGGCATCCGAATCAGTAACATCCGTTATCCCACTGGCTCCTTCCTCCGTCACGGCCGGATCCTGGATTTTCTCCCCATGGTCTTTTTTCCACCGGTTATAAATGGCGGCCGCATTCAGCAAAAGGATTGCCGCCACCAGAAGGATAGCCACCAGAATGCCCCTTTTCCAGCCATAAGGCTCCCAGCCGGTTTTGCGTGTTTTGACTTCCACCGCCTGGTATTCGATTCCTCTGACCTGCTCCGGTACAATACTCTCCCTCGTCACAGCCGGACTCTCTCTCAAAATCTTACGGATTCCATGGAGCAGATCCTGTGAAAATCCAATCCTGGACATATCCAGTGCCTGTAAATGGGAAAACTCTTTGGGCAGATCATACGGATCCATATCCCGGTAGGCCGGGATCAGCACCTTCTTCTCCCCCTGTCTGATCAGGGAAAGGTACCGGCTCCATTCGTTCCTTACCCACACGGCCTGAAAATTCTCCGGTGATGTTCCCAGCACCACCATGACCCTGGCGGAATTGATGGCCGCAAATATGTAGGGTTCGTAAGCCATTCCCAGCTTATCTTCCAGGGTGATCCTCGCACAGAACACCCGGTAGCCTTCCCGTGTCAGTATATAGTAAATCTCATCCGCAAGCACGCTCTCTTTCGTGCGGTTGCCATCCTCCCCGGTTTCCTTATAGCAGATAAAGATATCATAATGTTCTTCTTTTCTCGAAATCTGCCAGATCCCCTTTTGTATGCTGTCTATGGCCGCCGCTTCCTTTTCATAAATCTGCCGCTGCACCACATCTGCATACTGAAGCGCCGCCTTGTAGTCCTCATCTGCCAAAACGGAAGTATACTGTGTTCGGTTGATGGTCGGAACCCTCTGATGGCTGTTCGGGTCTTCTACATACTCAATCCCATAACGGCACAGCACGATCGACCAATAGGCTTCACTGTCCGTCTGGTCTTCGCTCAGAATCTGCTCATATACGGCCATGGCTTTGTCATAGTCATTGCTTCGTCTAAAATGGTTTGCCCTGTCGTAAAGGCGGAGGCGCTTTTCGTCATCCAGTTTGGGAAGTGTCTGGGTGGTGCCGCAGTATGGACACTTTGCCGTTGTCATTCCCTCTGTAATCTCCAGATTCCCGCCACACATTTTACATATCAGCACAGCCATGTTTCTTATCCCCTCGTATCCCTGTCCTTCGTATCTCTATCCACCGTACTTTTTGATTCTGTCCCGCTCCCGCAAAAGGTCTGTGATCTGGTGGCACCACAACCTGGTATTTTCCACATCCTCTTCCAGCACCGCCGCTTCCGCTTCCTGAAGCAGGCTCTCTATCTCTTCCTCCATCTCTTTTGTGACATCGTTAGATACCGGATTGCTGTAACGGATTTCCTCCGAGAGTTTCTGCACGATCTGTCTGATCTCTCCGTCCCCGCACCGGCTGCCCAAAAGTATGACCCGGCTTTGTATTTGCTTCATCCAGGCCAGATCATCCTGCGTCTGCCCATCCTGCCTGTCTATCTCTTTCCTCGCCGCCCCCACCGCATAGAATCCTGTCACGGCAGCAGCCAGGATCACCGTCTCCGTGAGCAGAACCGCATAATAGGGAATTTTATGGGCAAGTCCCATCAGCGCCAAACTCACAGCAAACTGTACAATCAGATACAGGACACTGATCCTGAGCATGGGAAAATCATATACCCTGTCCTTTACGAGCGCCGTTTTCCTAAACATTACATGAAGAGTATATCCCTGCGCCAGGACTGCCACTACAGAATAGACCAGGACTGTTCCCCAGACAGCGTTCTTCGGAAACGGCACCATGGCGATACCATAGATCACACATACGAGCGCCAACAGGATGTATCCCCGCATCAGCTTTCTTTTCATGTATCTTCCCCACTCCTTTTCCTGCCGCAGTTACTGCAAAAATTACCGGTATTTCCACTCTGCCCGCAGATGCAGTCCCAGGACGCCTTCACCATTCCCTGCAGGGCCTGCCCCATCTGCCCGCCCTGTTCCATCACAGGAGTGAGCGCTTCCTTTGTCAGATTCATCACACCGCCCAGGGCTCCAAGTCCCACCCCGAGTCCTGCCATCTCCCCCAGTGCCGAACCGCCTTCTGTGCCGCCAAGCCCGTTCTTCATGGCTTCCATCCCCACCAGACGGGCCGTCTCCTCCTGATAGGTGTAACCCTTCATCTGCATTTCCGCCGCCTCAGCAGCCGCCTGCATCTTGTGTCCTTCCGCCTCCGCGCTCTTTGTAATCTTATATGCCTGCGCCTCGCCCTGCGCTTCGATCATTTTCAGCCTGGCCTGTGTCTGCGCTTCCACCATTTTGCGCTGTGCAGCCGCCAATGCCTCTTTTCGCTTAATCTCCTCCTGGTTGATCAAAAGATAATTCTGCGCATACTGCTCCTTCAGGCGGCGGTAATTGGGATCTTCCTCCGGCGTAACCACCCTGCTGATAAAAAAGTCCGGCATCGTCATCCCATAGGTTTCCAGCATCGTATTAATCTCTGTCTTTAAACATTCGGAAAGATGTAAAAGACCGGCGTCAATCTCCAGAATATTGATATTCTCTTCCTTGATGACCCGGGCCAGACTGCTCTTCACCTGCGTCATTACCAGGGCGCGCAGATACCCCCGCTCCCCCTGATCCCCGAGCAGATTTTCCTGATAAAAACCACCTGTTGTACCAACCACCTTTAAGAGGAGTTTTCTCGCATTGCACACACGGATACTGAATTCCCCGCAGGCACCGATCTCGATCGGAACCCCGGAAACCGGCTCCAGCAGACGGATCTTGGAATCCGTTCCCCATTTGATGCCCATCTGCACCGCCATATTGATAAAATAAATCTCAGACTGAAACGTCTTCTCCGTATCCGAGGGCAGCTTAAAAAACTGATCCAGGATCGGGAGCTTTTGCGTCTCCAGCGTATAACGTCCGGCGCCAAACTCATCCAGGGCACGGCCATCCTTAAAAAACACTGCCGTCTGGCTCTCATGAACAATCAGCTGTGTGCCCATTTTAAAATCAGTCAGCGGATGTTTCCATACGAGCATACCAGCATCTTCTTCGCATGAGATCACATCCACAAGCCCCATTCTCTTTTTCTGCTGTTCCATAATAATCCGCTGAATCTCCTTCTATTCTTCTATGATCATATTCTCCAATGCAAACTCCAGACAGGTCTGCATAATCTCATTGCGGGTCCTTCCGGTCTCTCTTGCCACACGGTCTACCTCCACCAACATATCAATCGGCAGCCTCATGGAAATAACCTTGGATTCGCCTGTATATTTCTGCGGACGAATCACCAGTTTCTTTTCTTCCAAAACTATGTACCTCCATTAGCGAATACTATTATAATACAATTGTATTCTATCGTCAACACTGTCCTTCCTCATACTCCTTCAGATACACCCGCATGGAGCGGTTCATCTCCCTGGAAAAATCGGATTCATACTTTCTCTTCCAGAAAGCCTCCATCCATGCGTCATAACTTTTAACCCCTGTTTTCCCCTGAAACATCTCCCGGATCTCCTGGCTGTTCTTATCCTGATAGCTGTTCTCACAGACCAGATCCGACAGGTTGAATCTTTGCGGCTTCTCCCGCTCCTGCTGCTGTCTGGTCGGATAACCGAACACCAGCATACAGGCCGGATAAACATATTGCGGCAGCTTTAATAATTCCTTCATCTCTTCTGCACGTTCCATCACATCTCCGATATAACAGGAGCCGATACCCAGACTCTGCGCTGCCGTTACCGCATTCTGCGCCGCAATCAGCGCATCCTCCACTGCCAAAAGCAGATCTCCCGGCCCCGGCATACGCGGTTCAAGACCCGCTTCCCGATAAAAGGAAAGCCATTTCCTGCAATCTGCACAGAATACCAGCACCATCTGCGCCTTTCCGATAAAAGGCTGATTGTCACACAGCACAGCCAGTTTCTCCTTCTTATCCTGATCCGTGATGTCAAGAATCGTATACAGCAGCTGACATCCGGCAGAGGGCGCCTGCAATGCGGCCTCCAGGATACTCTTCTTATCTTCCTGCGAAATCTCCTGCCCGGTAAACACACGGACCGATTTTCTCTCATGCAGCGCTCTGATCATCTCATTCATCTTACTTTAACACCTCCATCAGTTCTTCATGCACCTTCCCGTTTGTGGCGACCACACTCCCCCGTTTCAAAAGACTTAAGGGGCCGCCATCGAAGTTTGTCACCTTTCCTCCCGCTTCCATTACCAGCAGCATTCCGGCCGCGAAATCCCACGGACTTAAAAGCGGCTCGAAGAAGCCGCCTGTCCGCCCACAGGCTACATAAGCCAGATCCAATGCCGCTGTCCCTGTCCTGCGGATGTCCTGGCTTCGGTCAAACACCCGGCGGATACGCCTGAAATTATCATCCGCTACCTCTCTGTCATAGGGCGATGTACCGACCGAGACGATGGTCTCCCGAAGAGTCTGCGCCCCGGACACATGAATCTGCTTCCCGTTCAGGTAACTCCCCTGCCCTTTCTGCGCATGATAGACGTCCTCCCGAAAAGGATCGTAGACGATTCCCAATGTGACCTCGCCTTTCTCATACAATGCCAGCGATACCACACTGTGCTGATAGTCGTGGATCAGATTCGTGGTGCCGTCTATCGGATCCAGAATCCAGTAGGTATCTGCCGTCATCTCATGCAGACCTTCCTCCTCCCCCAGAAACTGAATATCCGGCGTCATCTTTCCCAGTTCCTCTGCCAGAAAATTCTGAATATCCGTGTCCACCTGTGTCACATAATCCGCCGGGCCCTTTACCTGAATATGGCCCGCCCTCTCCCTGTTTGCCACAAATGCTTTCGTCCGCCTCACCAATGTGATAATCTCTTGCAGTTCCATCATGTTTTCCAAACCTCCTGCTGTCCTATATTCCGCCGGCCTGACCGCCGCCTCATGCCATCTGACAGATGTCATGTACTTTTTACATTATAGTCCATGCACTCTCCTTCCTGCAACCGCATGAGGGGAACACACAAAGGCCTCTGGTTACTTTTCACACCTATGCCAAGATACAGCCTGAGCAGATTGAAAATTCTTAAGGAAGCCCTAGAACAGCACCAGCACTTAGCGAGGTTTCCCACGAGCTTAGTGTCTGCTGTGCTGTGAAAGGAGCGAAAGCGAGCTGACGCAGAATTTTCAATCTGTTCAGGCGTCACTTCTGGCTGGCGTGTGAAAAGTAACGGCCTCTGATACTGCCTTTGTACAAAACTTCTCCCATATTGACACAAGTTGGCAGGATTGATAGAATATTAATATTAGGAACGAATCACGTGTATGGAGGAAAGTTGAAATGTATAGTTGCCGTCTTCCTATATATCTCGTTGGGCATCCCTGTCATTCTTTTGAAGTACTCAAAAAGATGCCGGCTCTCGAAAACTTTACCCATATTTTCTCAGAGAGCGATGATCCGGAAGCCTCGTTGGCAGCTGCGGCAGATCTGATCGTAGCTGATTTGTCATGCATAGATATCCAGAGTGCATTGCCGATACTTCTGTCCAATCGCAGCAATAAGTCGCAGCTCATCCTGTTAGCGGATAAGAAACAGATGCAGATACTTTGTGCCGATCCGGTACTTTTGATTAGTGATATCACCGATATCTGGATCAATCCCATGTCGGATGAGGAACTCCGCTTTCGTTTCCTGAGATGGCAGCAGGCCTGCAAAATGAGCAAGGACTACTGGCAGACCAGCCACTATCTGGAGGCCACAATCAATAACATTCCGAACCTGATCTGGTATAAGGATAAGGACGGGGTGCACGAAAAAGTAAATGATAGTTTCTGTAAAACAGTTAATAAGACCAAGCAGCAGGTAGAAGGGCAAAGGCACGCTTACATATGGGATGTGGAAGAAGATGATCCTGCCTGTATCGAGTCGGAACATCAGGTCATGAGTAAAAAGCATACCTTCGTCTCCGAGGAGGTCATCAAGACCGGCGATGGCATGAGAACGCTGATGACCTACAAGTCTCCTCTTTATAACCTGGATAATAGTGTCATGGGCACGGTGGGCGTAGCCATCGATGTGACGCAGGAGCGGGCCTATGAACAGGAACTGGTAAAGAAGAACCAGACTTTGGAGACCATCTTTACCACCATCGAATGCGGGGTGATGAGCCATACACTGGACGGTACCCGTGTCGTCAGCATAAACGCCACCGCACTTAAGATTCTGGGATATGAAAGCCGGGAAGAATTGGAGGCAGACGGCTTTAACCTGATCGCCGCATCCGTCATCGAAGAAGACAGGCCTTCTCTCCTGGAAAGTATCAAAACCCTGAAAAAACCTGGGGATAACATCAGTGTAGAGTACCGTGTAAGACATAAAGACGGGGAAGTTCTCCACGTTATGGGCAATGTCAAAATGTTCGAAGAAAACGGAGAACTTTTCTATCAGCGTTTTCTTCTGGATTGTACTGCCAGAAAACTTGAAGAAAAGAGAATGGAAAGACGCCAGATGGAGCTGGTACAGGCTCTTAGTATTGATTTCAGCCTGGTCTGCTTCGTGGATCCTGAGACAGGAATGGCTTCCAAAATCCGCTCTGACGGCCAGGGCTATAACCAGCTTTTCAACAACGGTATCTCCCTGGTGGAAAGCATGGAACAATACATACAGGAATGGGTACATGAGGATGACCGGGATCTCCTTCGTCAGGCCATCTCTCTGGAAAACCTGAAAAGAGAATTAACCGTAGGAAAGATATATACTGTCAACTACCGCAAATGCAAGGATGGCGAGACCATCTATTTCCAGATGAAAGCCGTCAGTGCCGGCACCGGAGACCGCGGTACCGGATATGTGCTGGGATTTCGCAGTGTGGATTCGGCAATCCGCAAGGAGATGGAGCAAAATGCCATGCTGGAAGCTGCCCTTTCCCAGGCCAACAGAGCCAGCAAGGCCAAGACCGTGTTCTTATCCAATATGTCGCATGATATCCGCACACCGATGAATGCGATCGTGGGCTTTACGAATCTGGCCATCACTCACATCGACCAGACGGAGCAGGTTGCCGAATATCTGCAAAAGATCAAGACATCCGGCAATCATCTGCTGAGCCTGATCAATGATATCCTGGATATGAGCCACATTGAAAGCGGCAAGATCCATCTGGATGAGAAGCCATGCAGTCTTCCGGATATCCTGCACGGCCTGCGCAATATTTTGCAGGCGGATATCCATGCCAAACAGCTGGAATTGCAGATCGACACGGTGGATGTCCTGGACGAGGATATCTACTGTGATAAGTTAAGACTTAATCAGGTGCTTCTTAACCTGCTCAGTAATTCCGTCAAATATACGGGTGCCGGCGGCACTGTCAGTATGCGGATTACGGAGAAGGCCGGCGCCCCCAAAGGATATGCCAATTATGAGTTTTGTATCAAAGACAATGGCATCGGCATGAGCAAGGAATTTGTGGAACATATTTTTGAACCCTTCGAGCGGGAGCGCAACAGCACGATCAGCAAGATACAGGGTACCGGTCTTGGGATGGCAATCACCAAGAATATCGTAGATATGATGAACGGCTTTATCAGCGTAAAGAGCGAACAGGGTGTGGGCACTGAGTTTACCCTCTCCTTCACCTTCCGTCTCTCCTCCAATGTGAAAGAGCCTCTGACCATTCCTGAGCTGAAAGACTGTAGGGCTCTGGTAGTGGATGATGATTTTAATACCTGTGACAGCGTTTCCTATATGCTGGGCCAGCTGGGTCTGAACGCTGAGTGGACTCTATCCGGCAAGGAGGCCGTACTGCGCACCCACCAGTCCGTGATGCGCAATACAGATTATTCCGTCTATATTGTGGATTGGCTTCTGCCCGATATGAACGGCGTGGAAGTGGCAAGACGAATTCGCAAGGAGACTGGCGGAAAAGTGCCTGTGATCATCCTGACCGCCTATGACTGGTCAGATATCGAGACGGAGGCCAAAGAAGCCGGCGTTACGGCATTTTGCAGCAAACCATTGTTCTTATCGGAATTAAGATCCTGTCTGCAATCCGTTATGCAGCCGGAGACCAGGAAAGAAGAACCTGTCGAAGAGATTACCGTTCACCATACGGGGCGCGTACTTCTCGCAGAAGATGTGGAAATGAATCAGGAGATTGCTGTGGCAATCCTGGAAAATGCGGGCTTTACCGTAGATGTCGCTGATAACGGCCAGATTGCCCTGGATATGGTATCTTCTTCCGAACCCGGATATTATCAGGCCGTCCTGATGGATGTACAGATGCCGGTGATGGATGGATATGAAGCCACCCAGCGGATTCGGCAGCTGCCGGATAAATCCCTGGCCGACATACCGATCATTGCCATGACCGCCAATGCGTTTACCGAGGACAAGGAAGAAGCCCTGAAAAGCGGCATGAACGGCCATATCTCCAAACCGATTGATGTGCATGTGCTATTTGATACTTTGGATCGTATCATCTAGCCTCGAAGGTGTGCACCTGCACACACTCTGTTTGACTACAGTAAGAACCAATCATATTATAAGACGCAGGCTTTCAAACCTGCGTCTTTTTATCATATCCACATAACCGCCGCTGCCGTAATCCCTGGCTAAGCCAGCATCACTTTAAGCCGCTCCATCGCTTCTGCCAGTGTCTTTCTCGGGCATGCCGCGTTGATCCTCTGAAAACCTCTTCCATCTTCACCGAACATGCCGCCGCCGTCCAGCCAGAGTTTCGCCTCCTGGACGATCTTATATTCCAGAGTCTTTTCATCAAGTCCAGTCTCTCTGAAATCCAGCCACACCAGATAAGTTCCCTCATGCTCCACCATGCGGACGCCCGGCAGATTATCTTTTACATATTGACCTACATAGTCAATGTTATCCTTCACATAACTGTGCATGGCCTGATACCACTCTTCTCCCTTACTGTAAGCCGCCTCGCAGGCTATAATCCCCATTGCCCCAATCTGGCTGGTGCCCGCCCCATCCATCTGTCCGCGGAATTTCCTGCGCAGTTCATCATCCGGAATAAAGATATTGGACAACACAAGTCCCGCCAGGTTAAAGGTCTTGCTGGGCGCCGTACAGATAACGCTGATCGGTTCATATTCCTTTTTCAGGCCGGCAAACACCTGGTGCTTCCCCTGGAATACAAAGTCCGCATGAATCTCATCGCTGACTACGATCACTTGATGCCTGACGCAAAGATCCCCCAAACGGCACAGTTCTTCCCTGGTCCACACACGCCCCACCGGATTGTGCGGGCTGCACAGGATAACCAGCTTGATCTTCTCCTCCACCAGTTTATGCTCAAGGTCTTCAAAGTCCATGTGATACCGATTGTCATCTCCCAGATACAGGGGATTGTTGATTAACCGCCTGTCATTGTCCTTGATGACTTGTGAAAAGGGATAATACACCGGCTGCTGAATCAAAACCCCGTCTCCCGGTTCCGTGTATGCCCTGACTGCCATCGCCAGTGCAAAGACCACGCCGGGCGTTTTCACCAGCCAGTCCTCCTGTACCTCCCAACCGTGCCGGCGCATCATCCAGCCCTGCACAGCATTAAAATATCCTTCCTCAGATTCCGTGTAACCGAAGATCCCATGCTGTAGTCTCTGTGCCAGCGCATCCACCACATAAGAGGAAGTCTCAAAATCCATATCCGCCACCCACAAGGGCAGCACATCCTCCGGCATTCCCCATTTCTTTGCAAAATCGTATTTGAGACACCCGGTGCCCCGTCTCTCCACTACCTTGTCAAAATCCAGATTTCGTTCCGCCATGCTTTTTGGTTCCTTTCTTTCACTTTCCTCTTATGCAGTTTTATGACGGCGCTTTCCCCAAGGCCCTGTCATCCGACCTGTTCCAAAATGACCGCCACAGCCTCTTTCTCTTCCCTCACTCGATAACAGATCTGACTTTCCCCCTCATTCTCCTCCATAAAGACTTCATATGCACCATAAGAATAAGAGTCCATTATACGCCATTTTTTCTGATTGGGTAACGGTATTCTGACCACATCCTCTTCCTTAGTGAAAATATGAAACAGTGCATATGCCCTGTTTTGCCCGGATACCCTCAATATCCCCTGCCAGCCTTTCAGATGACGATAACTGCCAAGTCTCGTACCATAGAAGAAAGTAGTTCCCTTTTTAATAATATCGGCAATCTTTTTGTAAAAGGCAATACCCGAATCAATGATCCCCCACTGCTCTTCGTTTAGCGCCATCACATCCCCGGAAATGCACATCCGCCCAAGAAATGTATTTGCCACAGAATAGGCTACCCGTTTCAGGGAATCTTCCTTGCGGATTACCGCCCAGATCTGACTCTGCCTGGGCAGGATCACTCTGTGAAGATTGGCCGCGATCACAGGAATCTCCTCACACTCGTGAGCATCCGAGAAAGAAGCCATACTCATCCTGCTCATCATAAGCGGCTCCAGCCGATGCCCGCCGGAAGCACAATTCTCCAAAACGATTTCCGGAACACTGCGTTTTACCTTTTCTATAAAGGCAAGCGAAGCGCTCATGTTCTGACGAAGTCCCTCACCCAGAGACTCTGCGCCGTCACATCCGATACCGATAGTATCATTATAATCCACTTTCATGTACTCAAAACCGTACTTTAATAATGTGCCAATTACTTTATCCGTCAGATACTCCTCCACCCAGGGATCGCGCATATCGAAGAACCGTCTCATAGTGGTTGTCAGCACTTTGCCATCCCGTTTTAGAAGATGCTCCGTATTTTGATACTGCGAGGCCGCTTCCCCCACATTCTCTATTTCAAACCATATCCCTGCCTTCATATTGGCATCTTTGATCATCTGTACCGTCTGATCAAGTCCTTCCGGGAACAGTTCCTTCGAGATATCATAATCACCCATCATAATATCCCAGGGGATTCCCTCTTTCTTATACCATCCACAGTCTATGACAAAGTAGGAAAACCCCCTGTTTTTCACCACATCAAGAATCCCTTTTATATTCTCGTGGGACGGACATCCCCAGGTGGTACAATATTCATTGAAAACAATTGGCAGCTCCTGCTCGCATGCCGGCCCTGCGTCCACATATGTCTCCAGCGCACTCGTCATCCTCTGGGCGATTCCGTCCACGCCGTTTCCCTTAGCCACAGACAGAATGGCCACAGGAGTGGTAAAGCTTTCTTTGGGGCTTATGTTTTTCATCCAATGACCGAACTCTCTGTCTGCCAGACCGCCTGAGACAGCCACACCGTCATCCTTGCGATAGACCTCCATCTGCCAGGACGCATTGTGCATAATCTGCGCGCCCCAGAAAACATCGTTTCTGCTATCTTCTATCACAAGCCACGGGAAGTAATGGTTAACCGGCATGGAACCTGCCTGCCCAAAGCGTTCCGAGCGGACCGCATGACCCGCCCAGGACGGTTCCAGCTGTAATTCCTCCATAGTCCGACTTTCCAACCGTCCCTCCATACTCCATACACTCCTGATTCGATGCACCAGCAGACTGTCGTAAGCATCCCCTGCTGTAAAAGGGGTAATACCACCCAAAGAAAAACTGGATAACATTTCCAGACAGACAGCATCCGCCCCTTCATTTATAAACTCGGTATAACATTCCAGATGCCTGCTTCCCTTAGGCCATACCAGACAGTGTCTAACCCTGCATCCCTCACTGTCGTTCATCCACGTATGTACCGCAATCTGCTGCTCATTCTCTTCCACGTGCTGCTCATCGAATGTAAGCAGCGCCGTTGTCACGCTCTGCCGCATGGTATTGCCGCCCGCATACCCACCCGGATAGGTATCCCCCGTCTTTTTGACCTGAATCAAAGAATCCACCGCCTGCTTCTTCTGCTCCCAGGGCAGTATTTCCATCCCTGCCGGTATCAGCATCAGTTCAACATTCCTGGTTTCGCTGTCCAACAGGTAACAACATTCCATATCCCCCAATATATATTTCTGCAAAATCTCTATCATCTTAGCGTCTATTCTCCTTTCCAAACCAAATACGTTTAACTAACCTTTCACCGCTCCCACTGTCATACCCTTGATAAAGTATTTCTGGAGACTGATAAATGTCTCAATATCCTCATCGCTTTTTAACTCCTGCATAAACTCCCGCTCATTATAGATATCAATCAGGGTGCTCCCCAAACACAGAAGCAGTATTTTTCTACGCATTTTCATGGGCCAGTCATACCCCTTTCCCATACGAGTCTTCTATTCGTTTTCAGACTCCAAGTATAACACAGCATCTGATACCTGACAATTATAAGATACCGTACTTCTAAACCTGGAGAAATTATGTTAAAATAGGAATGCATGAATTTTTTATTCATCAAGAACTCTGAAAGGAGCCCAGACAATGAAAAGCATAGATCAGACAAATTTCTTAGGCGGAGAAGGCACTGTCCACTTCGACCACATTCTGGAGGCAGAAGAAATGCACGGCATGAACCGGGTTTATGCCAAGATAACCCTGCAAAAAGGATGTTCTGTGGGATACCATGTACATAATGGAGATAGCGAGGACTATTATGTCCTCAAAGGAACAGCCACCATCGATGACAACCATGAACGGACTGTGACGCTCCAGGAAGGGGAACACCTTTTTACTGCCTCCGGCAAAGGCCACAGCCTTGCCAATCTCCATGAGGAAGAATTGCAGATCATGGCCCTGATCATTTATGACCAAAAGTAAATTTGCTTCGCAAATTAACTTTGCGAGATCCGCTTCGCGGACTCGGATTTTTTAAATTATTAAAATAGTTAACGGTAAAGAGGCGCCCCGAAAGCATAATCCTTTCAGGGGCGCCTCTTTATAGCTGTCGTTTTATTTGCACGCCGTGCTGCCAAAACCGTTTATTTCTCTTGCTGTCTTTCTCAGTTTTTATACTTCGTTGCCCGGAAACTGCGGGATACCTGCAAGCCCCTTGGCCAGATCTTCATCTGTGGGAATATAATCTGACATTTCCCCGTTATTATAACGTTCATAAGCTACCATATCGAAATAACCAGTTCCTGTGAGGCCGAAGAGAATCGTCTTTTCCTCCCCTGTCTCCCTGCACTTGATGGCTTCATCCATAGCTACGCGGATCGCATGGGAACTCTCAGGCGCGGGCAGGATACCCTCCACCCTCGCGAACTCCTCCGCTGCTGCAAATACGGAAGTCTGCTCCACACTGGTGGCTTCCATATACCCATCATGATACAGCTGGGAGAGTACGGAACTCATGCCGTGGTAACGCAGGCCGCCCGCATGATTCGGCGCCGGCATAAAACCGCTGCCCAGTGTATACATTTTTGCCAGAGGACATACCTTACCGGTATCACAGAAATCATATACAAATTTACCTCTCGTAAGACTTGGACAGGATGCCGGTTCCACCGCCACGATACGATAGTCGGCCTCTCCCCGCAGCTTTTCTCCCATAAAGGGTGAGATCAGACCGCCCAGATTGGAACCGCCGCCCGCACAGCCAATAATGATGTCGGGTTTCACGCCATACTTATCCATAGCCGCTTTGGCTTCCAGACCGATCACAGACTGGTGTAAGAGTACCTGATTGAGTACGGAACCCAGTACATAACGGTATCCTTCCTGAGAAACTGCGGCCTCCACCGCTTCTGAAATAGCACAGCCAAGACTGCCTGTCGTTCCCGGGAACTCTTCCAGAATCTTACGGCCCACTTCTGTGGTATTGGAGGGTGAAGGTGTCACATGGGCCCCGTAAGTGCGCATCACTTCCCGGCGGAAAGGCTTCTGCTCATAAGAGCATTTCACCATATACACCTGACAATCCAGATTCAGATACGCACACGCCATGGAAAGCGCTGTACCCCATTGGCCCGCGCCGGTCTCTGTGGTCACACCTTTTAAGCCCTGCTTTTTCGCATAATAAGCCTGCGCAATCGCAGAATTCAGCTTATGGCTGCCGCTGGTGTTGTTGCCCTCAAATTTATAGTAAATCTTCGCTGGCGTCTGCAATTTCTCTTCCAGACAATACGCCCGTACCAACGGCGAAGGTCTGTACATTTTATAGAAATTCCTGATTTCCTCCGGTATCTCGATATAAGCCGTATTTTCATCTAATTCCTGTCTGCTTAATTCCTCACAGAAGATTCCCTTTAATTCATCAAAAGTGATCGGCTGTAACGTTCCTGGATTTAACAGGGGAGCCGGCTTATTTTTCATATCCGCCCTTACATTATACCAACTTGTGGGCATTTCATTTTCTTCCAGATAAATCTTGTAGGGGATTTTGGTTGTTTCGCTCATAATGGCCTCCATTTCTGCGCCCTTGGCGCTCTCCACGCTGTTGCGGCGCGTGGGTTGTGCTGTTGCTATGTTATCACAGTCCGGATTGGAATATGCATTCGTAAATAATGGCATAAAAAAACCTGTCCCAATCCAAAATGCTGGGACAGGAGTCATTCTCCTGCGGTGCCACCCGGCTTGATACTTTACGTATCCGCTCAATGCATACTATCATATGCCCGATTTGGTAACGAAGTCTCCTCTCCGTCTCGTCTACTGTCTTCGACTCGCCCTCCGAAGCCCATTCCTTCAAGCTGTCCATACCGCTTTCCACCTGCAGCGGCTCTCTGTGATGAACGGATTCTTACGAATCACCTGGAGTACTTACTCTTCTTCAACGGTTTCTGTTTTCCTTTATAGCATAGTATGCCGGAATTGTCAATATGTTTTCCCCCTGCCGAAAATTTTTTGCTAGGGCTTACAGTTGCCGCAGGGATCATCGTATCCTGCCGCTGCCGCTTCTTCCTTCGTCCAAAAAGGCACCTGGTTCTTCTCGGCCGGCAGAGAATGACAGGTGGAACGATGCAGTTTATGATTTCTCCTATTGCCAATATAATTGGCAGTGGAAGGCACATCCGACACCGGCGGCGTTTGGGCTGGTGCAGGATCGTCTATTCTCTGAGTGCTCTGATTCTGGGTACCCTCTCCGGCCTTCCAGGTATCGGAAGGTGCACAGTTCCATGTAATCTTACTGCCGTCAGAGGAAGCTGTGACAGTTCCCTGCTCATCCGTTCGGAATACCTGCACTCCCATCTTGCGCAGTGCATTCAATGTCTGCGCATGTGGATGCCCATAACTGTTGTCTTCCCCGCAGCTGATCACCGCATAACTGGGCGAGACAGCCTCCAAAAACGCTTCGGAAGAAGAACTACGGCTTCCATGATGTCCCACCTTAAGCACATCCGCCTGCAATGATACCCTGCCTTGCAGAATATCGGCCTCTCCATCCTCCTCCATATCTCCCGTCAGCAGGAAACTGTTATCCCCGTGTGTCATCCGGATCACAATAGAATTATTGTTAGTATCCTCATAAGCTTTCGCAGGCCCCGCGATCACAAATCTGGCATCTCCCAGAGTATAAGTATTCCCCGCCTGCGGCAGCGTATTGCGATACCCTTTCTCCCTCATCGTATCCAATACATCCCTGTATGACGCCGTATCACTTGCCACGTCCGGCATCATGACGGTTTCACAATTAAATTTATATAATACAACATCCATTCCGCCAATATGATCTGCATCCGGATGAGTTCCAACCACATACTTTAAAGTTTTTACCCCCTGCTTGGTCAGATAATTCTGTACGGCAGTACCCTGGCTGTTGTCCCCCGCATCTATCAGCATATATTCCCCGCCGCAGGCGATCAAAATCGCATCTCCCTGTCCCACATCCATGAAATGTACCGTCAATTCAGATAAACGCTCCGTCCTGCCGGCTTTACCGCCCAGCTTACCTGTTCCCATGACAGACATATTGCCGCACGCAGTCAGGGCCATCAAGAATATCAATGCTATGATAAATTTCCCAAACCTCAACCTCTTTCTGAAGTTACAATCTGTTCTCATCCTCATAATAATCCTCAATCATCGTTTTTCTGAACTTCCTAAATGTTCTTAACCTGAGCCTGATCTGAACCTGCGTCCATGAT
Source organism: uncultured Lachnospiraceae bacterium (assembly GCA_946566685.1). Lineage (GTDB taxonomy): Bacteria > Bacillota > Clostridia > Lachnospirales > Lachnospiraceae > UBA3282. The sequence goes on along the minus strand of CAMNXA010000023.1, from coordinate 19,883 downwards.
ATCATATCCTCAGATGCTGTAATCCTTTGCAATGCCAGCACCTGCGTCCATTGTACCACGTGACAGTCTCTCATACAATAAAAGAGCAAACAAAACTCGGTTGTAAGATCCGCTTCGCGGACTCGGATAAGCGGAGAACTTTCCTATACCGATTCGGGTGTCAAAAGGTGCCTCTATAAAATTCTATTGGCAGATTGCACAAAATGTTCACGAAGTTATCCTGCGCAGGAATATGTGATTTTCTAAATATTCCGTGCAATCGCCAGAAATTTCGGGACACGGATGTCCCGAAAAGCCCGTTATGAGCCCAGATGGCGAATAGAGGGCGGTTTCGTCCGCTGACACAGCTTTGCCGGAATATTTTAGAAAATCCATATGACGAAGCCAGATGCAAGGGAACATTTTGTGCAATCTGCCATCCCGATTTATCATTTGCACCTTTTGACACCCGAATTCCTATACAAAAAAAGACTGTCTGCCATCACTTCAATCGCAAACAGTCTTTTTACCAATTATTATTCGAATCCGCAAGGCTTATCCTGCAAACACGCAGTGCCCGACTTTATATCCTTACATCTACCGGCACATATCCGTCTGTCTGTTCCCCGCCGTTTTCATTTCCCTGCTGCCTTCCGTCCCTGGCTTCGTTGTCGGCATCCTCCTTGGAACCAGCCCTTTTCTCGTCCTGTTTCTGCGTGTCTTCCTGGATGGTTCCGTCTTCTGCCGCATGAGCCAGTTTTTCCCCTGCGTCCTGCAATTTGCTCATCTGAGCTGTCTGGGCCGCCTGGGCTTTGCTGTTGACATCGGCAAGCTGTTCCTGCTTACTGCCGGTATCCATATTGCGTCCAGCATCCATCTTGATCTCCGCTTCCAGTACACCGGCCCTGCCCTCCATACGCTGCGCTACACTTCCATGGGCATCCGCCATCTTCTGGGCGCCGTCCGCCGAGATGAGTGCCTCCATACCAGCCGCTGAAATTCCCATCTCCACGCCTGGTCTGGAATCCTTACGGACATTATCCTGATATTCGGGAAGACCCAAGGGATTGTCTTTCCCCTGCCTTTTCTCTTCTCGTTCCTTTACCTTCTCCTGCATCTCATGCTGGCGAAGCTGCATTGTCAGTTCATTAATCTCCTGCTGGAGTTCCTGGCGCTTCTCCTGTTTCGCCTTCGGCGGCATATCCTGCCTGCCGCTCAATTCCTGTAGTTCCTTTTGAGCCTGATTGATCTTGTCCTGAATTCCCTTTGCTACCGGATCGTTCTGCCTGCCGCCTGCCATTTCCGGCTGTTGTATCCCCTGGCTGCTTCCTACTGCTCCTACTTTCATATCCGTATCCTCCTTGTTACGCAATCTGCCAAACAGATATATCTCTTGTCATATGCTATATCGTAAATCTATCCGTTTAAGACAACCTTATTGCTGTGAGGCGGATATTTTATGTTGTAAACGCGCAGGGCAAAAATATTTACAAACCCTCCCAGGTCTTAAACTGCTCTACAGACTCCGCTTTTGCGGCAGATAAAAGCCAGCGTTTCAAAGTTTCCTCATTCTTTTCAGATTTAATCTTCTGCACAAGTTCCTGTGAAAGCCTTGCACCTGTGTTACTATTTTGCAGCAGTTGTATAATGTCTTCTGCTTTTCCTTCTGCTCGTCCTCTCGCCTCACCGATGGCAATGCCTTCATCCCGCACATAGTCGTCTTCCGCCCAACGGTCTCTCTTTGCCTTCCAGTAATCGTCATATATCCAGCGTAATGTCCTTATCAGTCCCATCTGTCTTACCACCTCTGCCACGTATCCCATCCTCCCATTCTGCTCTGCGATCCGGTCTACCTCTTCCTGGCTGGTCGCATTGAATAACCGAATCCAGTCATCTATCATCCTACACCCTACAGACCTGCAACATCACACTCAGCCGGAACACCTGATTCTCAGCCGCCACTTCTATATCCCCATGATACTTCTTCGCCACCCGGCGGATATTGCGCAGTCCAAACCCGTGAAAGGCTTTATCTTCCTTGGTCGTAACGGGCAGCTGCTCTTCCCTGTCCATGACGATTTCATGGTAATATGAATTTTCCACCTCAATCAGGTACACATTCTCCCGCAGAGACGAAACAATCTTAATATATCCTGACGGCCTGTTTTCTTCCGCACATACACTGTCATCTGTGTTGTCTCTTCTCTGCGCCGCCTCAATTGCGTTAGCCAGCGCATTGTTTAAGATGATGCTCAAATCAAAGGCGTCTACCTCCCGGCCTGCCGGATATTGGAAGTCACATGTAAACTCAATCCCTTTCTCCTGCGCCTCCCGGCTTCTCTCCATCAAAATCACATCGGTGACCGGATTGCCGCTCTGAATCCGCTCCGCCACCTCACTGTACTGTATTCTCAGAGACTCCACATACTGTTCCTGCTCATACCCTGCCAGCTTCTGCAACACCATCACATGGTTGCCCATATCATGTTTTAAACTGCGGATTTCCCGGTAAAGTTCTTCCACCTCCCGGATATGGCGCTTCATGTCCTCCATTTGCCCGGCAAACAAGTCTTTACGCATTTCCTCCTGTTGTCTCTCTTTGATATTTTGATACAAAACAATCACAACCAGTATCGGGATATATAAACTCAGACAATACAAAAGCATCATCCCATGATACAAAACAGAGGAATCCAATTCACTGTACTGTAAGCCAGCCGGCGATTCCCAGATATATTTCACATAGGCATACCCCATTACACACGTAAAGGAAGGCAGCGACATCAGCAGGAACTCCCGTCCCTGCATCTTCTGTCCCTTGCTGTGGTATGCCCTTACAATCAGTCCTACCGCTATCATAAATAAGACAATCTGTGACACAATATCTATCACACTCTCAGCTACATGCAGATAGTATCCTTGCTCCACATCTATGTATCCCGGTATCCAGAGTAAAGCCGCCTTCCAGAACAGCGTGCCAACCGTGACAGCCGTCCTTGCTACCAGCCAGCGGACAGCATAAAAGGTCCATGCCAGAAAAATTTTCTGCAAAAAATTCTCCCGCTCCATCAGACACATGACAGCCAGTCCCGCCATCACACCGATCAGATACGCCCAAAAACTCGGTATATAATATGGCTCATACCATAAAACAAGCATAACCGCCAGATAAGTGCCCCCGGTAAACAGCGCTGTCTTTTTTTCTTTTACAAAATCCCGTACCAGATAAAAATATGCCCCTGCCGCCAACAGCGCCATCATAAATTGATATATCTCAGTTGTCACCTTATAGCAAAGTTCCCAATCCATCAGCTGATATCCACCTGCGTAAAATCCATCTCAAAATCTTCGTAAATCCCAACCGGCACTTTATCTGCAAAATTATACTCCGCATAATCATCCGTCTCAAACCGATGAACTATCACTGTCTTTTTCAGCGGATCCACAATCCAGTATTCCCGTACGCCTGTGGTCCGGTATTTAAACAGCTTGATCGAGCAGTCCATCTTCCTGCTGCCCGGCGATACGATCTCAATCACCCAGTCAGGCGCACCCTGACAGCCTTTATCGTCCAGCCGCTCCGGATCGCAGACCACCACAATATCCGGCTCCACATAATTGTACCTGTCCCGATTGATAAAGACCGCAAAAGGCGCCAGATATACCTCGCAATCACCCTTGTGTTCCCTGATGTGACTTTTTATCAGATAATGAAGTTCCCCCAACAGCTTCTGATGCACCCTGGCAGGCGAATCCATACGGTACATCCTGCCGTCAATCAGTTCCGCCCTCTCCCCGTCAGGCAGGGCAAAAATATCCTCGATCGTATACCTCTCCTGTGTCGTTTCCGCCATCGCTAAATTACCTCTTACTTTCATAACCTCTGTCTCCTTTCCTGTGTCAGGAGACTCCCCACATGTCCCGCGTACAGCTCTCTGTCAGGGAAATCTCCTGCTTTTCTTGTTTCATTGGATTTGTCAAAGCATAGATTTCCGAACAGATTTCAGAATAAATCAGACAGGTTTTCACCTGAAAATATCTACAGAACGTATGCTTTATTGGGAGTATAGCATACTATTTTTTCAAATGCAATATGTTTTTTGAAAATTTATATTCGTTTTTTCGTTTTCCATTATATATAACATGATGGCATCCAACTCAACCTAACAGACACTAATTCCTCCGGACATCCTTATGTTAAGCGCCAAAAAGACGCTGCCTCAAATGCCGCAGCGCCTTTTCCTGTCATCCTCTGTCACAGCAACATAGTACTATGTTGCGATCGCATTTCCCGTATACAGCTGATAATACTTTCCTTTCTCCTCCAAAAGCTGCTCATGGGTGCCTCTCTCAATGATCCGCCCCTGTTCCAGCACCATGATGCAATCGGAATTCCTGACCGTGGAAAGTCTGTGGGCGATCACAAAGGTAGTCCGTCCCTTCATCAGTTTATCCATACCATCCTGCACGATGCGCTCTGTACGGGTATCGATGGAACTGGTCGCTTCATCCAGGATCAGTACCGGCGGATCCGCTATGGCCGCCCTCGCAATGGCAAGGAGCTGCCGCTGTCCCTGGCTCAAATTCGCACCATCCCCGGAAAGCACCGTCTGATATCCTTCCGGCAGTCTCTTAATAAAGCTATGGGCATTGGCCAGTTTGGCAGCCGCCACCACTTCCTCATCAGAAGCATCCAGCTTGCCATACCTGATATTTTCCATGACAGTCCCTGTAAAAAGGTGGGTATCCTGAAGCACGATTCCCAGAGAACGGCGCAGATCTGCCTTCTTGATCTTATTCACATTGATGCCATCGTAACGTATCTTCCCATCCTGTATATCATAAAACCGGTTGATCAGATTGGTGATGGTGGTCTTGCCGGCACCGGTAGAGCCCACGAAGGCAATCTTCTGCCCCGGCTCCGCATACAGTTTCACATCGTGAAGCACAATCTTGTCATCACTGTACCCGAAATCCACGCCGTCAAACACCACATCTCCCCGCACTTCCACATAGTCCACGGTATGATCGGCCTGATGCTCATGCCGCCATGCCCAGCGGCCGGTACGCTCCGGCGTCTCCAGCAGTTTCCCATTTTCCTCCCGGACATTGACCAAAGTTACATACCCGTCATCCACCTCCGGCGCCTCATCCATCATCTTGAAGATGCGTTCTGCACCAGCCATAGCCATAACAATGGAATTAAACTGTTGACTCACTTGGTTAATGGGCCCGTTAAAACTCTTGTTAAAGGTCAGAAAGCTGGCCAGTTTCCCCAATGTCAGTCCGGTCATACCGGAGAGCGCCATAGCGCCGCCCACGATCGCACATACCACATAACTCACATTGCCTAACTGCATATTGACCGGCCCCACCACATTGACCAGATAGTTTGCCTTATCAGCGCTCTCATAAAGAGCATCGTTCAGTTCCCCAAACTCCTTGATACACTGCTCCTCATGACAGAATACTTTGACCACCTTCTGCCCGTTCATCATCTCCTCAATATAACCATTGACCTTGCCCAGGTTCTTTTGCTGCTCCAGAAAGTATCTGCCGCTTAATCCCGCAACCTTCTTGGTCACCACCAACATCACGCCAATCATCAGCAATGTCACAATCGTAAGCGGGATACTTAAGATAACCATGCTGACAAACACGCTAACGATCGTGATAAAGCTGTTAAATACCTGGGGCATACTTTGGCTGATCATCTGCCGCAGAGTATCTGTGTCATTGGTGTAGGTTGACATAATATCTCCATGGGAGTGGGTGTCAAAATACTTGATCGGCAATGTCTCCATATGGGAAAACAGATCGTTTCTCACATTGCGTAACGTCCCCTGGGTCACATTGATCATAATCCTGTTCCAGGCATAGGCCGCCGCCACGCCAATCAGATAAAAAACTGCCACCCGCCCAATCGCTCCCGCCAGAGGCCCAAAATCCGGTCTGTCAGACAAAAGCATGGGCTCAATATAGTCATCGATCAGATGCTGGATAAACATTGTTCCCTGCACATTGGCCAGCACACTCACAAAAATCAAGATTGCTGTCAGTATCAGATGGGGCGTATAATCCCTGGCCACATATTTCATCAACCGTTTAAAAACCTTGCCCGGATTCTCTATCCTCTTACCTTTCGGCATCCCGTGTCTCATTCCTGGTCCCGGCATTACGCTTCACCTGCCTTTTCATCAAAATCTCCGCCGCCGCTTGTCTGGGATTCATAGACTTCCCTGTAAATCTCATTGCCCGCAAGCAGTTCTTCATGGGTGCCAAACCCGTTGATATAGCCGTCTTCCATGACGATGATACGGTCTGCATTCTGTACACTGGATATCCGCTGCGCAATGATGATCTTGGTCGTATCCGGAATCTCCTGTGCAAAAGCCTTCCTGATCCGGGCATCCGTTGCCGTGTCTACCGCACTGGTGGAATCATCCAGGATCAGTACCTTCGGTTTTTTCAAAAGAGCCCTTGCGATACAAAGACGCTGCTTCTGTCCGCCGGACACATTGGAACCGCCCTGTTCTATGTAAGTGTCATAACCTTCCGGCATCTTTTCAATAAACTCATCCGCACAGGCCAGCCTACAGACACGCTTACATTCCTCCAAGGTGGCTTCCGCATTGCCCCAGCGCAGATTCTGAAGGATCGTGCCTGAAAAGAGCACATTCTTCTGTAGCACCACCGCCACCTGGTTGCGCAGTGTCTCCAGATCATATTCCCTCACATCACGGCCGCCCACCAGCACAGCGCCCTCCGTCACATCATAGAGTCTGCTGATCAGATTGACCAGACTGGTCTTTGCACTGCCGGTACCGCCGATGATGCCAATCGTCTCACCGGGACGAATCTGTATATCAATATCATGAAGCACCGCCTCGTCACTGTCCTTATGATAAGCGAAGCGGACATTCTGAAACTCGATTCCTCCATCCTTCACTTCATATATGGGCTTTTCAGGGTTGGTCAGATCACTCTTTTCCTCCAGCACTTCGCAGATACGTCTGGCGCTGGCAATGCTCATGCTCATCATCACAAACACCATGGAAAGCATCATCAGACTCATGAGGATGTTCATGCAGTACGCCAGCAGGCTCATGAGTTCACCCGTGGTCAATGTGTTGTGCACAATCTGCTTCGCACCCAGCCAGCTGAGTAACAGGATACAGCTATAGACTGTAAACTGCATCACCGGCATATTGAGCACCACCTGTTTTTCCGCCTTCATAAAGATGTCATAAATGCCCTGGCTTGCCTTCTTCAGCTTCTTTGTCTCGTAGTCCTCCCTGACATAAGCCTTGACCACACGGATCGCACCCACATTTTCCTGTACGGAAGCATTCAATTCATCATATTTGGGAAAAGCCTCCTGGAAATATTTCATCGCCCCTCTGATGATAAACACCAGCACGATGCCTAACAGGACTACCGCCGCCAGATATACGCTGGCCAGTTCGGCATTGATCATAAACGCCATGGCCATGGCGCAGATCATGCTGACCGGCGCCCGAAAACACATGCGCAGCATCATCTGATAGGCCATCTGCATATTGGTCACATCCGTGGTCAGTCTGGTCACCAGCCCCGCCGTACTGAATTTATCCAGGCTGGCAAAGGAAAATGTCTGGATATTGTCAAACATGGCCTGCCTCAAATTCCTCGCAAAACCTGTAGACGCCCTGGCTCCGAATTTGCCTCCCATGACGCCGCAAAATAATCCGCCAAAGGCCACCGCGATCATGCATGCACCCACCAAATAAATATGGCGCATATTACCGGCCTCCACCCCATCGTCTATGATGGATGCCATCAAAAACGGGATCAATGTCTCGAAAATCACTTCCAGAATCATAAAAACCGGCGTTATGATTGAAGCTTTCCTATACTCTTTGATATATGCCGCCAATGTCTTTATCATAGCTGCCTCCATTCACAAGTCATAGTATTATCATTTTTGTACAAATAAAAAATATTGTCAACACCTTCCAAAAAGTTCACAAAAAGTTCACTGGGATTTTATAGGGCGATCACAAAATCTTCAGAGGAATTTCAGAAAACTGCCAGGACAGGAAAAACTCCTGTACACAGCGCACAGGAGTTTTCCGATCAGATATCGCAGAAATTAATCTTTTGCAATTAATTTTCCACCACGTTTGGATACTACATCGAAGATGACTGCTGCCAAAAGTACCAGGCCTTTGACCACCTTCTGCATATTCTGGTCTACGCCCATCAGGGACATACCCATATTGATGACACCCATCAGAACCGCGCCTACGATTACGCCGGGCACCGTACCGATTCCGCCGTATGCGGAAGCGCCGCCGATAAAGCAGGAACCGATCGCATCCATCTCATAGTTCTGGCCGTATGTAGGCTGTGCGGAAGTCATACGGGCGATCGTCACCATACCGGCCAATGCGGCAAGTAAGCCCATATTCAGGTATGCCAGGAAATATACTCTGTTGGTGTTGATACCGGAAAGCTTGGTAGCCTTCTCGTTACCGCCCACTGCGTAGAAATAACGTCCCACTGTCGTATTCGAGGTAATATAGCTGTATACGATAACCACGATCAGTACCCAGATCAGTACGCTGGGAATACCCTTATGCTTTGCCAGCTGTAAGGAGAAGACGAAGATCACTGCACTGAGCAGCACTGTCTTCACGATCATCGGTGCAAACTTCTCTGTCTCATAACCCTTCTTGATCTTATTCATTCTGCTGCGAAGCTGCGCGATCACATAAATGATGATCGCTACAATGCCTGCCACCAGACAGGTCATATTGATGCTGCCGCCGCCAAGGACGTCAGGTATGTAACAGTCAGCGCCGCCGCCGAACAGTTTCACGAAAGTGGTGCATTCCTTCACGGAAATGGTCATACCTTCCAGCACCGTATTACTTAAACCTCGAAACATCAACATACCCGCCAGGGTAACAATGAAGGGAGGGATTCTCACATAAGCGATCCAGAATGCCTGCCATGCGCCGATCACCAGACCAAGTAAAAGCATCAAAATGACCGCCACTACCATATTAACGCCCATATTGACCATCAGGACCGCACCTACGGCACCTACAAAGCAGACCACGCTGCCCACGGAAAGGTCGATGTTACCACCGGTCAGGATACAGAGTAACATACCGGTTGCCAGGATAAACACATAAGCGTTCTGAGAAATCAAACTGCTGACATTCATGGGTAACAGGATTGCACCACCGGTCCGCCACGCAAAAAATGCCGTGATCAGGATCAGCACAAGTATCATGGTATATTTTTTGATAAAATCTATGACTTTTGTCTTATTCATACTTTTCCTTACGCTCCTTTGCTGCTGGATTTTAAAATGTGTGACATGATGATTTCCTGCGTGGCCTCGCTCCTGTCGAGTTCTCCCACCATCTTACCCTCGTTCATGACATAAATCCTGTCACACATACCGAGAATCTCCGGCAGTTCCGAGGAAATCATGATGACTGTCTTTCCTTCCGCCACCAATTGATTGATGATACAGTAAATCTCGTACTTAGCGCCCACATCGATACCTCTCGTGGGTTCGTCCAGGATCAGTACGTCAGGATCTGCAAACATCCATTTTGCAAGCAGCACCTTCTGCTGGTTGCCGCCGCTTAAGTTGCCAACGTTCTGTTCCACCGTAGGACATTTGGTCTTCAACTTCTCCTTATATTCCACTGCCACACCGTACTCTTTATCCTTATCGATGATAGAGTGTGTGCTTACGCCTTCCAGATTCGCTAACGTAGTGTTGATCTTGATCGGATTGCTCAAGATCAGTCCATTGCCCTTACGGTCCTCCGTCACATAGGCAATCTTATGTTTGATCGCATCGTGTACAGAATTCAGGTGAAGTTCTTCTCCATTCATATAAAGGTGCCCGCTGATGTTATCACCATAACTCTTGCCGAATACACTCATGGCAAGTTCTGTACGGCCTGCACCCATCAGTCCGGAAATGCCCACCACCTCACCCTTACGGGCGTTCATGCTCACATTGTCTACCACTTTCCGCTCGGAATACAGCGGATGGTATACGCTCCAGTCCTTGATCTCCAGCATCACATCTCCGATATGTGGCTCTCTTCCGGGGAATCTGTCTGATAGTTCCCTGCCGACCATCCCCTGAATGATGCGTGCCTCAGAAATCTCATCTGTCTTCTTGTCCAGTGTCTCAATGGTAGCGCCGTCACGGATGACCGTAATCTTATCCGCCACATAGGAGACTTCGTTGAGTTTATGGGATATGATAATGGATGTCATACCCTGTTCCTTAAATTTGAGCAAAAGATCCAGAAGCGCCTTGGAGTCCGTCTCATTCAAGGATGCTGTGGGCTCGTCTAAGATCAGCAGCTTCGCATTCTTAGCCAGCGCCTTGGCAATCTCTACCAGCTGCTGTTTGCCCACGCCTATATCTTTGATCAAGGTCTGCGGGGATTCCTGCAAGCCAACTGTCTTCAACAATTCTCCCGCACGGCCAAATGTTTCATTCCAGTCCAGTTTATACTTATGTCCTCTCTCGTTACCGAGAAACATATTCTCACCAATCGTCATATAGGGAACCAGGGCTAACTCCTGATGGATAATGACGATTCCCTTTGCCTCACTGTCCTTAATCTCATTGAACTGACATGTCTCACCATTATAGATGATGTCGCCGGAATAAGTTCCGTAAGGATAAATGCCGCTCAGCACATTCATCAGTGTGGATTTACCGGCGCCGTTCTCCCCCACAAGAGCATGAATCTCGCCTTCTTCCACTTTCAGATTGACATTATCAAGTGCCTTTACGCCAGGGAATGTTTTGGTTATATTTTTCATTTCCAGTAAAATCTTAGCCAAATTCTATTCCTCCCAACCATAGTTTCTGCAATATCTGATCTGTTTCTTTTTTCAAAATCAGCAGGCGGGAACACCCGCCTGCCAAATTATGTTTTGATGTCATAAATTTCCTGGAATTATCAGAATCCACGTATAATAGATTTCGCAAGATTTATTTACTACTGCCAAGTCCGTACCGGGATCACCGAGGTCCGCGTGAGCGGAACTCGCAAAGTTAATTCCGAAGGAATTTACTTTTGTTACTGTAAATCAGCCTCTGTGTAATAACCAGAATCAATCAACAGTTCTTTGTAGTTGTTGATATCAGCAAATACAGGCTCGCAAAGGAATGAAGGAATGATACCTGTGCCGTTGTCGTAACTCTTAGTATCGTTAACCGGAGCCTCGCCGCCCTTCATGATAGCGTCAACCATCTCTACAACCTTGGATGCCAGTGTACGTGTATCTTTGAAGATAGACATGGACTGTTTGCCGGCGATCATGTTCTTAACGCTTGCGATATCGCAGTCCTGACCAGTGATGATCGGCCATTCGCCTGTGTAGTTAGCTTCAAGAGAGTTTGCTACACCAAGAGCTGTGGAGTCATTGGAGCAAAGGCATGCATGAAGCTGTGTACCGTCTGCATAGTTTGCGGAAACGATAGAATCCATTCTCGCCTGCGCGGTCTCTGTTGACCAGTTAGCTGTAGCAACTGCCTCAAACTCGGTCTGGCCGGATTTAACTACCAGCTTACCGGAATCAATGTAAGGCTGAAGAACATCCATAGCGCCGCCGAAGAAGAATCTTGCATTGTTATCACCAGGATCACCTGTGGTCAGCTCGATATTGAACGGGCCGTCCGCATTGTCAAGATCCAGATGGTCTCTGATGTACTCACCCTGCTTGGTACCTACCATATAGTTATCGAAGGTAGCATAGTAGGAAACTGCGTCAGAGTTCATGATCAGACGGTCATAAGCGATAACCGGAATGTTCTTCTCTTTTGCCTGCTCAAGCACTGTACCAAGGGAATCACCCTCGATAGATGCGATAACTAAAACCTGGCAGCCAGAGTTGATCATATTCTCAATCTGGGATACCTGTGTCTGGATGTCGTTAGAAGCATACTGAAGATCTACTTCATAGCCTGCTGCCTCTAACTCTTTCTGCATGTTGGCACCATCCTGGTTCCATCTCTGTAAATCCTTGGTAGGCATAGCCACACCAACTTTACCGCCGCCTGCTGCCGGTGCTTCCGCTGCCGGTGCCTCTGCGTCTGCCGCCGGTGCCTCTGCGTCTGCCGCCGGTGCCTCTGCCGCAGGTGCTGTTGTCTGAGAAGAGCCGTTATTGCCACAGCCAACTAAAGTTGCTGCAACCATGGCTGTTGCCAGAATCATGCTGACTAACTTCTTTTTCATGTTTTCTTTTCCTCCCTTATGAAATTTGGAATTCTTTTTTCAGGCGGTCTTCTCCGCCCGTGGTTTTAATATATCACAAAAGAAATAGGAATAATTTACGACCTTCTATACATTTTTACCATGAAAGACAGATAAAAATAGGGTGTACTAGCACAATTTTGTGTCAGCACACCCCGTCAGAACAAAAAAATCCTATTACGGCATCTGATCAGGTACGTTCAGATAGACATCTTCTTTCAGATGAAAACCGCTGCCAATGATGACCTCATCAATATTTTCCCGGGTAACACTGATGGGGATCAAACCTATGTAGGGAACCATATATTCCCCGCTTTCCATGACCGTCACATCCTCGCCAAGTGACTCTCCCCTGCCCAGGGCCACCGAAGCCTCCGCCGCCTTGGTCGCCAGACGCTCCACTGGCTTGTACACCGTCATCAGCTGCGTGCCTTCCACAATCCTCTGGCAGGCAGCCAGATCCGCGTCCTGTCCCACCACCAGAATATCTCCTGCCTGTCGTTTCTCCGACAAAGCCCGCACCACCTGGGTAGCCAGATCATCATTGCCGCACATGATGGCATCTGCCTGCTGAATCGCCACCGTATTGGAATAGACATATGCCGCCGCGATCTCCGCCCGCCAGCCTTCCGCGTGTTGGATCCCCAGGATGGTCACCCTGTTTTGTTCCATGACCCTCTTAAAAGCGCCTTCCACCAGCGGCACATTATTATCTGTATAAGGCCCGCCCAGCATGATCACATAGTCTCCGCCCCCAAGCCCTGCATTGATCAGAGCATGTCCCATCAGGGCACCCACCATCTCATTGTTAAAAGAGATATAGAGATCTATATCCGCATCATCGATCAGCCGGTCATAGGCTACCACCTTGATCCCCGCATCCTTGGCCTTGGCCACCGATTCCCGCAGCTGCACCGGATCAATGGCAATGATGACGATCACGTCCATCTCCTTCTGGATAAAGTAATCAATCTGTTTCTTCTGTTCCTCCACATCGCCGTTGGCGTTTTGTACATTGACCTCCGCTCCCAGTTCCTTGGCCACCGACACGAACACGTCCCGGTCCCTCTGCCATCTCTCGATCACAAAGGAATCGAAAGTCAGCCCAATCTGTATTTTCTTTTCTTCCCTGGTCTCGCTCACCTTACTGCTCTGTGCATCACCGCAGGCACTCACTCCGAGAAGCAGACTCAGTATCAGCAAAAGACTGATCCATCTTTTCATCCCTTATTCCTCCATGTCCCGGCCGTCTGCCCAAAAGAACACACCAGCCTCCCATGTGCAATCCGTACAGGATTTATAACTGTTTGTATTCCGTAGGCGTCACGCCCACATTTTTCTTAAAAGACCTGCTGAAATAATTGGGATCCGCATACCCCACCATGGCACAGATCTCCTTCATGGAACACTCTGTGGTGGTCAAAAGTTCTTTGGCCTTATCAATCCGGATACGCGTCAGGTACTCCACAAATCCCTCTCCCGTATCTTCCTTAAATATCTTGCTGAAATAATAAGGACTGATATTGGCCGCCTGAGATACTTCGTCAAGAGAAATATCCCTGCTGTAATTGTTCCGGATATATTCTTTGGCCGTCTCGATCACGCTCAGGGATTTCTCGGTGGCCTTGGTGCTCACATTGTGGCTGGCCGTGGCAATCTTATCGACAAACCATGTCCGTAGGGAAGGGATATCCTCCATCGCCATCACAGTGGGCAGATAATCCGCCCTCGCCCGGAATTCATAGGTCATCCCGCCGGAAGTATAGGCCAGATGCTCCGCATACAACACGAATTCCAACACCTTAAGCCGTATATTCATCAGGTATTCTCCATGAACCTGTGCGATCAGATCAAAATAGGTCTCCGCCGTAGCCGCCGCGTGGTTGGTCTCCCCATTGGACACTTCCGCGAAGAGACGTTTTTCCAGATCGATAGGATAACTCTCCTCATAATCACAGCCGATGGGCAGATCGTCCACATGGGCCACACTGCCGGTGGTCATGATCAATGCGTTTAAGGCTTCTTTATAGGAGTTTCTGGCTTCTTCTATCTTTTGGATCGAACTGATGCCGATGCGAAAACTGATATCTGTCTTTCTGCGCATCTCCCGCACAAGTTCCCTGGACTTCTCGATCATGGTAATGCGCTCATTATAGGTCATCTTCCGCTCTTCACAGGGCACCATCACCGCCAGTTTGTTCGCCATGGCCGTGCCGAGGATGGCATCCGGATAGTACTCCTTGATGCATTCCCGCACCACCTTATCATGTTCCTGCATCTTCACGCTGCTTCCCACAGCGTTGGTCATATGATTGCCTTCCTGGGAATCGCCGCAGACTACCGCCAGCATATAGGCCTGATCCTGGGTAATGCCCAGCAGATTCTTATAGTTCTCTATGTCCTCCGTAAAATGTTCCTGAAAAAGCATGTTATAGACCAGTCCGCTCTCAATAATGGGCATCACCGTCTCCAACTTTTCCCGGATCATCAAGTCATTGCTCCGCTTGGCCCTGTCCTTATCAATCTGCTCCATGGCACGCGAAAGGACTGAGACAATCCTTGTCCTCTCCATGGGTTTCGTGATATATTCCAGAACGCCCAGTTTGATGGCCTCTTTGGCATAATCAAATTTATCATAGGCAGACATGACAATGAAAATCACATTCTGATTGTTCTCCCGAATTTCCCGCATGGCCTCTATCCCGTTAATGCCCGGCATCTGAATATCCATAATGGCAATATCCGGCCGATAGGTCTCCGCCAGTTCGATCACGCTCCTGCCGGTCTTGGCATACTCGATCGTACAGGTATCGCCAAACTCTTTTTCTATGATAAATTTCAGAGAATCGATCACGATTCCCTCATCGTCCGCCAACATAATCTTATAGCGTCCCATCTGCCCTGCCCCCTTCTACAGATACAGACAAACTTCCGTACCTTTGTCTTTTCCGTCACTTTTGATAACCATTACGTCCTCACTGCCTGTAAAAAGCCTCATGCGGGAGATGACGTTATCCATACCGATTCCGTTAGATCCGGCCGCCATATTTTCTTCCCTGTATGTGCCGCTCATGACCTTACGGATTGTCTCCTCACTCATGCCCACGCCATTATCCTTCACACTGATACAAACCCTTCCTTCTTTATGATAAAGCGACAGGCTGATCATCCCTTCGCTGCCCATCTCATGAATCCCGTGATTGACGCAGTTCTCCACGATGGGTTGCAGGATCATACCCGGCATCTCCACCGCAAGAAGCGACTGGTCAATATGTTTCTCATAATGAATATCACCGGCAAAACGGACATTCAGGATATAAATATAATAGTCCACCATCTCTATCTCATCCGCAACCGTCACCGTCTCTTCGCTTTTCTTCATATTATAACGATAAAACTGCGCTACCTTCTGCACATATTCGTATGTCCTGTCCGCCCCCTCCATCATGGCAAGCTGTGCCCCGGCATTTAAAGTATTGAACAGGAAATGGGGATTAATCTGGGCCTGTAGATATTTTAACCTGGCATCCTTCAAATGCCCTTCCATCAAAAGTTCCCGCTCTTTTAAGGCCCGTTCAGCCTCCATACTTTCCCTGATCCGCTCAATATATCTGCTGATGCTTACCACCATGGAATTGAAAGCGCCCGTCACAACGCCCACCTCGTCCTCGGACTCCACCGGCAGAAGCTCTATGTCAAAATTGCCCTTCGCCACCTCATTGGCCGAACCCGCCAGTTTCTTTAAGGGACTGATAATCGTCCCCACAAATCGAATGATAATACATACGTTACTGGCCATCACCAGAAGGATTGCCACCAGAGATGTGGATTCAAAGAGTTTGAACCGCTTGAGCAGGTCGCTGTACCGTTCCGAATTGCTGCGGAATTTCTCCAGGTTCAGATTGGTAATATAGGCGGCTGTATACTCATACATCTGCGTAGCCTTCTCATAGTGAATCCTGTATTTCTCCACATTGCGCCCGCGCTTGGCCTCAATGGTCTGTCCCACTTCTTCCAGATAATACTCGGACATGTTCCGGATATTTCTCTCCATACGGTCAAAAGGCACACCCGTGATCTGCTCATTCAGATCCGCCATCATGGTGCGGTAATCCTGTTCACTGCGGTAATAATCTTCCAGGGAATCTGTGGTCTTGGCGTTCAGATAGTCTGTCATGTTATCCTGCACGACCCCCAGGGCATCTGAAAGTTCATTTAAGTGCAGATTGTCCTGATAGACCATGTCCAGACGTCCCGACATGTTATTAATACCAATCAGCAGGACGATGTTGACGATCATCACCAAAAGATTCGTGAGAATATAGATACTGCTGATCTTAAACTGCAAGGAGACGCTGCGCCTTTTACTCAATGCTCTCATCGGCCAAGTCTCCTTTCCCCAGGTATTCTCCCACATTGTCTTTGTGGATCAGTCGAATATCGGCAGTGAAATACTGACTGGTATAGCCAAGTTCATGATATTCCTGCAAGGCATTGATACAGAATTTCCCCATCTGCTCCGTATCTATGGCCACTGTAGCATATATGACACCCCTGTCAATTGCATTGATGATCGTGTCAGAATCATAATATCCCAGGATATTGACCTGTCCCACTTTATTATAGTCCACCACTGCCTGATAGACGCAGGTGGTGTTCAGCTCATTCAGGCAGATGATGATATCCGGAATATCCTTTTCCATAAAAATATCCCGAATGGATTCTTCCACCGAAAAGGCATTGGTATCATCCACAGACAGAAGTTCCATCTCAATCACCAGATTCTCTCCCCGCTCCTGCTCGATCGTCTCCTGGATGCCGGAACAGAGAATATTCTGGTCTAAGCCCTGTGCATAAGAATTGACCATCACGGCCACCCTTACAGGACGTTTGGCGCTTCCTATTTTTACTTCCTCAATTTGTGTTTCCAGGCCCTGTTCCTCATTCTCCTCAGTCAATGCAAAAGTCACAGTCTGACCGGCCAGCTTCTCCCGGATGATCTGCAATGCCAGCCGTCCATACTCATGCCCCAGGTTGTAACTGCCTATGCCCACGAAACTACAGCGGGCGCTCTGGGTGTTGTCCCCATACAGTGTGACTACCGGAATCTTTTCTTCAGCAGCCTTATTGACCAATTCAGTCATCCCTTCATTTTCATTGGCTGTCACAATGATACCGTCCACCCCGGCCGCGATTGCAATCTGCATCTGTTCTTCCACACTGTACCCCTGAAACAGATCATCCCCCAGCCAGTCCACATATACATTCTCCTCCAGAGCCTGTTCCCAGGCGCCCTGATAGATGGAACGCCAGATGGAAGACTTATTGTCCTCCGTAATCATCATATAATACTTATCATAGACCGCCTGCTCCGTCTCCTCATGATAACTGCTGCGATAAAACCCCAACACATAAACTGCCATCACCAGCGTGGCGGCCACACAGACGATCGTAAGCAGCATGATCCAGGTATTGGGATTACTATTCCATTTTCGTTTGTCTGCGGGATTATCCTTTTTCAATCCACTACCCCTCTTCTGAAACTGCGGAGAATGTCCCGTTCTTTGTACCTAGATATGGAACACTTTCTGCACCTGCTTCATCGTCCCGAGTACTAACAGTGTATAATCTTTCGACACACGGGTATCCGGCGTGATCGCCAGATTCATCCTCTCATCCTTCTTAAGCGCCATGATATTCAGACCGTAACGTTTCCGTACATCCAATTCACCGATGGTCTTATCCACCCAATCCTCCGGTACAGACACTTCCACAATCGCATGTTCCTCGTCCAGTTCAATATAGTCAAAGATATGATCCGCACTGTAACGTATCGCCGTCCAGTTGGCCAGCTGTTTTTCCGGATACACGATGTCATCCGCCCCGTTTCTTGACAGGAACTTGGCCTGCACGTCTCCCGCCGCACGGGACACCACCATCTTTGCCCCCAGTTCTTTCAGGAGGGACGTGGTCTCCAGCGACCCCTGAAAATCGTCCCCGATGGCCACAATGCACAGATCAAAGTTGCGGATTCCCAAAGATCTTAAGAAGTCCGCGTTAGTGCTGTCCCCGATCTGGGCGTTGGTCACGATCGGCAGAATCGCATCCACCCTCTCTTCTTTCTTATCCACCGCCATCACCTGGTGTCCCAGTTCATTCAGTTTCTCTGCAATATGCCGGCCAAACCTTCCCAGGCCAACCAATAAGATTGATTTCATAATCTTCCTCCGTCATTGTCTTTTTTATGGCTGATTCATAGCTGTTTTGTGCCCAATCTATGGCTGATTCATGTCCAATCTATGTCTGATTCATATCTAATCCGTGCGGAGAATGCCGCCTTTCAGGCATTCTCTTATGCGAAAAGAAGTTGCGTTGCAACTTCTAGAACTTCTCCACGAAACAGCCTCTGCTGTGAGTGGCTAGAAGTTCTTTTCGCATTAACCTACGGTAATCTTCTCCTGCGGGAACTCCGATACGTAAGGATGCTTCGTTGCCAATGCAGCATAAACGATGGTCATACCGCCCACCCTTCCCCAAAACATCAGAAGAATCAGCACCAGCTTGGACGCCACACTCAAAGTCGGCGTGATGCCAAGGGTCACTCCCACCGTACCGATGGCCGAAGCCGCCTCAAACAGCGCCGGCATAACCGGCATTCCCTCCTGATAACTGATAAAAATGCCGCCCGCCAAAAATAGCACCGTATACAACAGCAGAACGGTGGCCGCATAGTGAGCCGTATCATTGGGAATCCTCCTGCCGAAAATATGAGCGTTCGGCCTTCTGCGAAACACTGCTATGGCCGTGGCAAACAATACCGCAAAGGTGGTATTCTTCATACCGCCCGCCGTAGAACCAGGAGAGCCGCCGATCAACATCAGAATAATAAAGATCATCTGTCCGGATTCCGTAATCCTGGACAGATCGACCGTATTAAATCCGGCTGTGCGGGCCGTAACCGACTGGAACGCCGAGGCAAATACCTTCTCTCCCACACTCATGTCATCCCAGACAGGCCTGCCGAATTCACAGAAATAGAAATACACTGCCGGCACAAGAAGCAAAAACGCCGTCACACACAAAATGACCTTGCTCTGCATCCGATACCTGCGCAGATGCAAACGATTGCACCGGATGTCGTCCCAGGTCAAAAACCCGATACCACCCACCACGATCAACAGCATAATCACAAGATTGATCAGCGGATGTCCCAGATAGGAAGTCAGCGAAGAATATGGCTCTTTCACACCCATCAGGTCAAATCCCGCGTTACAGAAAGCCGAAATGGAATGAAAAACGGCGTACCCGATTCCCTTCACGACCCCAAACTCTGCAATCATGGGCGGCATCAATGCCACCGCGCCAAGAACCTCGATCAGCACCACCATTTTCAGGATAAAACCGGTAAGCCGCACGATACCGCCCATCTGCGGCGCCGCGATCGCTTCCTGCATGGTACTGCGCTGCATCAGGCCAATCTTGCGGCCGGAAAATCTTGCCACCGACACTGCGATCGTGATCACGCCCAGACCCCCGATCTGAATCAAAACCAGAATCACCGCCTTGCCAAACACCGACCAGTATGTGGCAGTATCCTGCGTCACCAGCCCCGTCACGCAG